>JAGPFL010000029.1 GCA_018056545.1 Syntrophobacterales bacterium | reverse complement strand
ACGCCCATCTGTTCCGGTACGACACCAATTACGGCCGCTTTTCCGGAGAAGTGGCCGTGAAAAAGGACAGTTTCCTCATCAACGGCCAGGCCGTACGCAGTTACTCCTTCCGCGACCCCGCCGCCATCCCCTGGGATGACGAGGGGGTGGATATCGTCATTGAAAGCACGGGACTTTTTCTCACCGGTCCCAAGGCCGCGGCCCACCTCCAGAGGGGGGTGAAGAAGGTGATCATCACCGCCCCGGCCAAAGAGGAGGACCTCACCGTGGTGATGGGGGTCAATCACAAGCAGTACGTTCCCCAGAAGCATCATATCGTTTCCAATGCCTCCTGCACCACTAACTGTCTGGCCCCGCCGGTGATGGTCATCCACCAGATCTTCGGCATCGAAAAGGGGATGATGACCACCGTTCATGCCTACACGAACGATCAGCGGATCCTCGATCTGCCCCATAAGGATCTCCGCCGGGCGAGGGCGGCGGCCATGAATATCATTCCCACCACCACCGGCGCGGCCAAGGCCCTGGCCTTGGTCATCCCGGAACTGGCCGGGCGTTTCGACGGCTATTCCCTCCGGGTGCCGACGCCGACGGTATCGATAGTCGATTTCACTGCGGAATTGAAGATGAAAACCACCACGGACTACCTCCGCAAGGTCCTGATTATGGCGGCCCGCAAATCCCTCAAGGGGATCATGGCCTGTGAAGAGGACCGTCTGGTTTCCATGGATTTCAAGGGCAACGAGCACTCCTCGATCATCGATCTGGAGTTCACCCAGGTGCTCCACGACAATATGGCCAAGGTGGTGGCCTGGTACGACAACGAATGGGGCTATTCCTGCCGGGTGGCCGATCTGGCCAATTACATGGCGCAGCGGGGTTTGTAGGGAAGCATGAAGGAAAGAATCCTGATCATCGACGATGATGAAGTGGCTTGTGAATTTCTGCAGGAGGCCTTGAGCAGGGAAGGTTACGACGTCCGTTACTTTACCTCGGCGAAGGCGGCGCTGACCGAAAACCTGAGTGCCTATGACCTGTTGATGTCGGACATCAGAATGCCGGGAATGGACGGCCTGGAGTTTCTAAAAAAGGTGCGGGAAAAATGGCCGGAATTGCCCGTGATCCTCATGACGGCCTACGGGTCCCTGGAGACGACAATGGAGGCCTTGCGGATCGGTGCCTGGGATTATATCAGCAAACCTTTTTCCCCCGAGGCGATCCGGGGAATGGTGAAAAAGGTTCTCGACGTCCGGGAACTGAGACAGCGGCGCGGCCGGGGGACGCAAAAAGTGAAGGAAGACCACCAGTTCATCGGCTCGTCGGCGACAATGGTGGACTTCTACAAGCAGGTGGCCCGGGTGGCCGACGCCGATGCGAGCATTCTCATCGAGGGAGAAAGCGGTACGGGAAAGGAGTTGACGGCCCGTTCCCTCCATCAGTTGAGCATCCGCCGTGACAAGCCGTTCATTGTCGTCCATTGCGGCGCCATTCCCGACACCCTCCTGGAATCGGAACTTTTCGGCTATGAAAAGGGGGCCTTCACCGGCGCCGATCACTCCCATGCGGGTCTCATCGAGGCCGCCCAGGACGGGACGATCTTTCTCGACGAGATAACCGAGATGTCCACGGGACTCCAAGCCAAGCTGTTACGTTTCATGCAGGACGGGGAAGTGCGGCGTCTCGGAGGCCATACGGTGCGCCATGTTTCCCTCCGGGTGGTGGCGGCGGCCAATCGCAACATCGATGAAGAGATCAAGCGGGGCACCTTCCGGGCCGATCTTCTCTACCGCTTTGTGGTCCGCCTCCATATCCCGCCCTTGCGGGAACACAAGGAAGACCTGCCCCAGTTGGTGGAATCAATGCTGAAGAAGCTGGGTTACCCCACGGTCCGGATCTCCGACGAGGCGATGGAACGTTTCTTGGCCTACGATTGGCCGGGTAATGTCCGGGAGCTCCAGAACGTCCTCCAACAGACCCTTCTTTTGTCGCCCTACGGACTTATCCTGCCGGAATACCTGCCCGAGCGGTTTCACAAGAAAAGAGAAACGGTGGGCCCGGCGCTCACCCCACTGGAGGAGGCGGAAAGGGAGCAGATCCTGCAATGCCTCAACAGCGTCGTCTGGAACCAGACCCGGGCCGCCCAGTCCCTGGGCATCGACCGCAAAACCCTCCGGGCCAAGATCCAGCGCTACGGTTTGTTCAAGGGCACAGGGGCCGAGGCCGCCGCCTGAAGCCTTCCTCACGATTCAGGGTTATCCATGGCCGTCTGTTCGTAAACCGGTAGCCGCAGGGAAACGGTGGCCCCCTTCCCGCTGTCGGCGTTCCGGATTTCCATCTGTCCGGAATGCATCTTCATGATGTCCTGGACGATCACCAAGCCCAGCCCCCGTAACCCCTCGTCGGCGTGGGTGCTGACGAAAGGTTCCCCGATCCGGGCCATGAATTCCGCGGGGATGCCCGGTCCGTTGTCGGTGATGGAAACGGTGATCCACCGTCTGGTTTCATCCGCCGCCGCGGCCACGGCGATGATGCCGTCGTCTCTGCCGGACAGGGCTTCGGCGGCGTTCTGCAGGATGTTCAGCAGGGCCGTTTGAATCCGGGAACGATCGACGTATAGGAGGGGCAGGCCTGGCGGCGCCTCTACCGTGACGTTAATGCCGGCTTTCTGGATGATGGGTTCCACGAGGGGGAGGGTTTCGTTGAGCAGCTCTTCCACCGTCGTGGCCTCGAAATGAGGTTCGGGAGGACGGGTGACGCGGCGGATGTTTTCTATGACCTTGTGCAGCCGCTGGGTTTGTTGGACGATGAGCTCCAGCTTGCGTGTTACGTCGGGGGCCCAGCCTCCTCTTTCGAGCAGCAGGCGGGTCATGCCGGCGATGGAATGCAGGGGCGTACCAAGATCGTGGGCCAAGGTGGCGGTGAGATAACCCAAGGCCGTGAGCTTTTGGAGTTGGTTGACTTGGTTCTGTAACTCCACGACCTTGATAGTTTCCTCCTGAACCCGGTTCTCCAGGTGGTTGGTCAGCTCCCGGTTCCGGGCGAGGACCTGTTCGATCTCCGAGGCCATGTCGTTGAAATGCGCCGCCAGGTGCCCCAACTCGTCCTGCCTTTTTATATCGATGCGATGCCGATAGTTACCCTCCTGAAACTCGTCGATGGTCTTGATGATGGTGCGTAGCGACCGGCCGATCAACCAGTCATAACTCACGAACAGAACAATGAAAATCACCATCAGCAGGCCGAGGCTGCTGTAGAGGAGGAGCACCCTGGCCCGACCGAGGATCTCCATCCGCGACTGGGAGAAACTTATCATGCCTACTACGTGGACGCTCTTGTCCGCCTCCGAGACATCGGGGTAGAGCAAACCCAGGGCGGGGCCGGCCTCGGTGCTGATGCTCAGGTACTGGGGCTTCATCGTTTCGATGGCCGCGGCGACGGAGTTTTCCGGCCAGTCATAGGCGATACGGCCGGCCCCGGCCACGAATTCGATGGTTCCTTTTTCGATGGCGAAGAGGTCGATGCGGGCCAGGCGGGGATCGGACTGGACATGGTCCTTAAGGGTCGCATCCAAGGCGGACAAGCCGCGCCGCGTGGGAAAATATTTGTAATAGGTGCTTACGGTGTCGGCCAGCTCGTCGAGGCGGCGTGCCTGTTGTTCCGTCAGAAGGTTGTCGAAGACCTGCAGTTGCACCCATCCCCAGGCGGCCATGGTCAGGGCGATGGCCAGGACGGTGACGAGCATCAGGCGGGTGCGGAGCGTCATGACGACAAACTTAGCACACCCGGTCGGTGCTGCAAACCTTTTTTTCCTCCCAAGCGGTGCGCTTCATGATAGTCGAACCTGGGATAATCCTATGGCGTTCCAAGTCTTCCCCGATTCGTCGCCGGGGGACTCCTGACCGTCGATGCGGGGCGTAAAAATATCTCGTGGGCCCATCAACGCTTTCAGGAATGATGACGGCGTCAGATACGACCTTTATTTGGCGGGGGGGGTGGGGACGGAGGACTTGCCGCCTTTCGGGGTGACCACTTTTTTCTTGGTCACCTTGACGATGCGCTTGGCGATGTGTTGGCCATCCTTGGTGATGTAGCTCACGCCGACCTCGTCTCCCACATTGATCTTGTCCTGTGGTTTGGCAAGGATGAACTCCATGGTTTCCACCGTTCCCTTGACGTTGCGTTCGATCTTCAGGGCGACGGCGGAGATTTCGATCACCCGGCCCGTCGCCCGCATGCGTGTTTCCCGGGGCGGCGCCTTCTGGGGGGCCGGATTGATGGGGACGGATTTCACGGCGGTGGATTTGGCCTGGTAGGGATCGGTTTGCTCTATGGCCAGGGAGGAGGCGGCGCCCATGAAAAGCACACAGAAAAATAATGCCAGCCAGCTTTTCAAACAAACCTCCTCGTAGTTTTTCCGTCTTTGACGCAAGGATTATGCCACATAACGGCTACCGCGGGTGATAACAAGTCTTAACATCTTGAAAATAAAAGTTTTTATTGGAAGATTATAAGAAAGGGGACCCCCGGGGGACGGGGGAAAAAAGGTGAATTAATCCCCAAGGATTGAGGAATTTTGCATCATGTCCTTGACCGGATTCCCCCTTTCGTGGTAGCGCACGGCCACAGCGACCTCCGACGCCGAAAAGACCGGCAAGGGTACGTCGGCAGCGGTTTCTTGTGGGAAGAAGCGATGATGGAACGAAAAACATTCAAACATTACGATATGATCATGGCCCTCTTTGTGACGGTCCTGATCATGAGCAATATCCTATCCTCGGCCAAAATCGTCGACTGGGGGGGGTCCCTCTTCGGGGTACCCCTGGCCTTTGACGCCGGGACGATCCTCTTTCCCGTGAGCTACATATTTGGCGACATCCTTACGGAGGTTTACGGCTACCGGCGCTCCCGGCGGGTTATCTGGATGGGTTTCGCCTGTCTGGCCCTTTCCAGCGTGCTGATGTATCTCGTAAAAATGATGCCCGGGGAGGCCCTCTGGGAGAAGACGGCGGGGCAGGCGGCTTATGATGCCGTTCTTTCCGGAATGACCTCCGGGGGAATCGTCGCGGCCAGCCTTATCGGCTATTGGTTGGGCGAGTTTTCCAATTCCTATGTCCTGGCGCAGATGAAAATCCTCACCCGGGGACGCTGGCTTTGGACGCGCACGGTGGGGAGCACCTTGATCGGGGAAGGTATCGACACCCTGGCCTTCGTCTCTATCGCCGTGTTCTTCGGTGTCTTCCCGGCGGCTCTTTTCGTGACCCTGGCCCTGACGAACTATCTCTTCAAGGTCGGGGTGGAGGTGGTCATGACCCCGCTCACTTACGTCGCCGTCGACGCCCTGAAAAGCTCTGAACAGGAAGACTACTACGATTACCGAACCAACTTCAATCCCTTCTCCCGTAACTCGAATATCTATTCATGAATCGTTCATGAGGAAGTTTCGAATTGCCCTGTTGCTGCTGCAAATTGTCGTCCCGACGACGTTCCTTTTTTCCTACGTCTCCAGTGTGGGTGCCGACAACAGTTTGAAGGTCAAGACCATCCTGGAGCGACACACGGTCAAATATCAGACCGAATTTGTCGTCGATGCGCCTCTGGAAGTATGGAATCGTGTTTTGGCGCACCCGCTGCTTATGGCCAAATTGTGGAACCTCTACAATTTTCAGCCCGCTTACGAGGTCCATGACGCCCAAGAGGGTGTCTCAGTTATCGATCCCTCGGGAATCAAAGGGAAATTGATCATGACGGAATGCCTTCTTGACTGCCGTAGCTTTTACGGTCGCGGTTCCGTAGATCACTGGGCTATCCCGTCCTTCATCAGTGCCGAGGGCGTCTTCCGCTTTCGTTATGTTGAGGAAGGACCGCGGATCAAGGGAACCTTCGAGGCCTTTTTGCGGGGAGACAACAAGACCACCGACTTCATGATGAAGCTTGTGGCGGGAAAAGTGAAGAACCTGCTGCACCGCCGCTTTACCAACAACCTCAACGATATGAAAAAGATCGTTGTCGATATCGTCCAAAACCCCGATCAAATCCGTCGCCACCTTACCGGTGACGCCCTGAGGGAGTTTAACAGCACCTTTTGATTTCCCCTTCTCTTTCTTCGTGGCCGAATGTGTCCACCGCGGTATGCTCCTTGACGACACAGGAGAAAAGGGATACTCAGGAAAGAAAAGGGGTCCGGATAGGACCCCCCCCCTTTTTTTTTCTGCAACCAGGAGAAGGAGACTGTTGTCCGGTGGTAGGGGTAAGCGATGGACAAAGGAGACGGGTGATCGTCGTAGGTGCCGGGGCTGCAGGGATGATGGCGGCGGGCCGGGCGGCGGAAGCGGGGGCGCGGGTCCTCCTCCTGGAGAAGATGGAGCGACCGGGCAAAAAAATCCTCGTCAGCGGCAAGACACGCTGCAACCTCACCAACACCCGGGAACTGCAGGATTTCATCGCCATGTACGGTTCCGGCGGGGCCTTTCTCCAGGCCGCCTTTCATAGGTTTTTTCGGGAGGATCTTCTGGGGCTTCTCCGCCGCTACGGTGTGGAGACGAAATCCGAGCGGGGCGGTCGGATCTTTCCCGTTTCCGACCGGGCCGCGGATGTGGTCGATGCCCTCCAGAGCTGGCTGAACGAGTCGGGGGTGGAGCTCTTGACGGCACAACGGGTCCTTTCGTTGGCGGTCACCGAGGGAAGGATCGCCGGGGTAGAAACCACGGCGGGGCTTCTGCCGGCCGCGGTGGTGATCGTCGCCACGGGAGGGGCCACCTGGCCCGCCACGGGCTCCACCGGCGACGGTTACGAACTGGCCCGGGGCGTCGGTCATCGCATCGAAAAACTACGGCCCGCCCTGGTACCGCTCATCGTGAAGGAAACCGCTCTGGCGAAGGCCATGCAGGGGGTGAGCCTGCGCAATGTGCGACTCACGGCCTTCCGGGGACGTCCCGGCGATTTTCGCCCCGCTTTTGTGCCCTCCCGGGATACCGGTCGGGGGTCGGGGGGAACAAAGAAGAGGCGGGGGCCGGTAATCGAGAGCCGCTGCGGGGAGATAATGATGACCCACTTCGGCATCGGCGGTCCGGTGACGCTACTGATGAGCTTGGCAGTTGTCGATGCCCTGGAGGAGGGACCCGTAAGCGTCGCTATCGATCTCAAACCCGCCCTGGATTATCCCCAGCTCCGGACGCGTCTGCAACGGGATCTCGACGCCCACGGCAAACGACAGTGTCGGGGGATCCTCGCCGGTCTCCTTCCCCGGAAGCTCATTGCGCCCCTGGCGGAGCAGGCGGGGATCCCCCTCGACAAGCCGGCCCATCAGATCAACGCCGGGGAGCGGGAACGGCTGGTGGAAACGCTCAAAGCCCTGCGGTTCGAGATTGCCGGCGCCCTTCCCATGTCGTCCGCCATGGTCACCGCCGGTGGGGTTTCTCTGAAGGAGATCGATCCCCGGAGTATGGCCTCGCGCCTGGTGAGGGGATTGTATTTTTGCGGCGAGGTCCTGGATATCGATGCCGACACGGGGGGATACAACCTCCAGGCGGCCTTTTCCACGGGCTGGGCGGCCGGCGAGGCGGCGGCCGCCTACCTTACGGATCGGCAGCGGTAAGTGCTCGCCGTTTTTACAGTTTCAAGACCTCAGACAAAGTAGGGTGGGGGATGCACCAGTTGCGGAGCGTTTTCATGTCCGCCCCGGCGGTCATGGCCAGACTCAGGGCGGCAATGAGGTCGGGGGCCCCTTCCCCGGCGATGGTGGCGCCGACCAGCTGTCCGGTGTGCCAGAGCAGCTTGACAAAACCCTGGCCTGCCAGTTCCGCACGGGCCATGATACTGGCGCCGTAATCGCTGCGGTGAACCTCCACGTCCATGCCCCTCTCCCGGGCCTGCCTTTCCGTCAGCCCCACCCGGGCGATCGGCGGGTGGGTATAGGTCACCGCAGGAACAAACTCCTCGCGATAAACGCGGGAACCGTCGCCGAAGAGACGGCCGGCCAAGGCCTGCCCCTGCTGCATGGCCCGGTGGGCCAGCATGGCGCCGCCGGTGACGTCCCCGACGGCATAAATTCCCCTAACGTTGGTTTCCTGCCGATCGTTGACCATGATTCCCCGGCGGTCGTACCCGATCCCCAGCCGGACGAGGCTTTCCCCCTCGAGGCGGGGGCGGCGGCCCGTGCAGAGGAGGGCATATTCCGCCACCAATTCCAGTGATTTGCCGTTTTGTGCCGCCGCCACCCGGATGCCCTCCGACCCCTCCCGGAGTTCGGTGACCGCCGTTGCCGTCAGGACCTTCACCCCGAGACGGGCAAGCTCTTTCCGGAGAAATTCCCCGGCCTCCTCTTCCTCGTAAGGGAGCAACACGGGGAGAATCTCCACGAGCTGTACCGCCGTTCCCAACTCCGCCAGGAAGGTGGCGAATTCCACCCCGATGACGCTGCCGCCGACGATGACCACGCTTTTGGGCAGGGCGGTCAGTTGCAGAAAGGTGTCGGAGGTCAGGACCCGGGACAGGAGGGGTGGCGGCAGGTCGGGCGCTTGTTCCGTTCCTTGGTTTCCGCCCTGCAAGGAAGGGGGTGCCGCAGCTTCTCGGAGCGGGGGGAGGTCCGGACCGGCGTCGATGGGGAACGGGGGCGGAGAAACCTCCGATCCCCAGGCGATGACGATCCCGGCGGCGGAGAACGTTTCCCGGGCACCATCGGAAGAGGTCCAGACGACTTCGCCTGGGGAGAAGATCTCTCCCCATCCGGACTTCATTTCCACACCCGCGGCCTGCAGGGATTTCTCCACTCCCAGGGCGGCAACTCTGATCATCTGGTCGCGGTGGCGGCAGATGGCGGGAAAGTCGAAGGTCGGGGCGTCGGTCCGGATGCCCAGACGGGAGATTCGCTTCAGATGGGCGTAATGTCTGCTGCAGGTCAGCAGGGCCTTGGTGGGGATGCAGCCCCGATGGGTACAGGTGCCGCCCCAGGCGTTGCTCTCGATGATGCACACCCGGGCGCCCAGCCGGGATGCCTCTTCCGCGGCGGCATGGCCGCCGGGTCCACCCCCGACGACGATTAGGTCAAAACGATGCTGCGACATGACGAATCCTCTCTTATCCCATGGTTCTATTCGATTATTGCGAATCCTTAACCGATTCCTTCCCAATCTTGCCCGGGAAGCGGGGTGGGGAAAATACCGCCAAGCAAGCGGGCAAGTTCATGACAACTATCTCATAGAGTCCCGGCGGCGGGCTTCGGTCATGCTAATCTCTTCGGGGGCAACGCCCCGAAGCTTGTTTCGACATGAGGAATTTTACCCGTAATACCGCGCGGCTTGCTGCGAGGTGATTCATCAAGTCGCCGCCGTTTGTCCGGGGCGTAATGCCGGTCGCCGGCCCGAGGCGGAGGTCATCCCGCTCCCGCCCCGGCATGGTAAGAACTGCGGACCAGGGGACCCGCCTCGACATGGGCGAAGCCCATAGAAAGGGCAGCCTCCCGCAGGGCGGCGAACTCTTCGGGGCGATAGTATCTCTGGACCGGCCAATGTTTGGCCGTAGGTTGCAGATACTGACCGATCGTCACGGACCGGCAGCCCACGGCGGCCAGATCGTCCAGTAATTGCCGAATGTCGTCCATGCTCTCCCCGCAGCCGACCATGAAACCCGATTTGGAGACGGATGATCCTTCCCTGCCGATGCGGTTCAGAATCTCGAGAGAGGTCCGGTAATTTCCCTGGGGACGCAAATGCGGGAAAAGGGCCGGCGCCACTTCGACGTTGTGGTTGATGACCTCGGGCCGGGCGGCGATGACCTGCGCGAGGGCCTGGAAATCACCCTGGAAATCGGGGATGAGGACCTCGACCTTCACGGCGGGAAGGTGGCGGCGCAGGGCGGCGATCGTGGCGGCGAAATGGGAGGCCCCGCCGTCGGGGAGATCGTCCCGGGTGACGGAGGTGACGACGACATACTTCAGGCATAACTCACGGGCGGCGGCCACCAGCCGCCGCGGCTCTTCGGGATCGACCCCGGCGGGGACGCCGTGGGAGACATGGCAGTAAAGACAGTTACGGGTGCAGACCTTGCCGAGGATGAGAAAGGTCGCCGTGCCTTCCTGAAAGCACTCCGTGATGTTGGGACAACGGGCCTCCTGGCAGATGGAATGAAGGCCGCAGCGGGACAGGGTATGCCGGACGCGCTGGAAGGCCGCCGTGTTGGGGAGCCTCACTTTCAGCCAGGGGGGCTTGCGCCGGCTGTTGCCACCGTCTTCTCCGCCGACCGGTGTTCTCTTTGCCCGGAAATCAGGTCTTATATCGTTGAAATTATTCATATAGACGACTCCTGCCCTTCAAGGTTGAGGGCGAGGACGGGTGTGCGCCCCATTTTCATCCCTTCCGGCGTCGGCAGACCGGCGTGGTGTTTCATCACCTCGTTTTCCCCCCGGAGAAGGGGTCGGATGTGGCGCCGTTATATATTGGTTTATGGGGTCTTTTGTTCATGCCAGCGGCCGCTTGGGGATCACGAGCCACATGGCCAGATAGGCGATGACCCCGAAACCGAAGGAAAAAAGAATCAACAAAATGAAGAGGATGCGGAATAATGTGGCGTCCTTGTCAAAGAATTCCCCCAGCCCCCCGCAGACGCCGCCGATCTTTTTGTCCGTTTCGGACAGATATAATTTGTCCATCATCGCCTTTTACCCCGTAGTTGGAATGTCTGCCGTCAAGATACCGGTTTCGAATTTATATTGGCGAGGTCGTCTTTGATCTTTACCGGCGCAATTTTTGACCTTGTTCTTCCCGGAAATGGTGAAATCTTGGTTTGTCTATAGCTCCCTTCGGGAGATCAATTCATTCAGAAATAGTACCATATCGTGCTGTAATCGGCCACGTTCTCCCCGTCGGCGTCGAGGCGCTTCAGGTAATCGTAGATGGGGATGTCCGTGTAGAGATAGTCCCGGGCCGTCACCAGCCGCACCTCCCAGGAATAGAAGCGATATACCCGCCGGCCGTCGGGGAGGATCATGATCACCTCGTGATCCTGCCAGGCCTTCAGTTGGGACTTCCCGAGACGGGGGAGGTTGAAGACCGGCTCGTCCGTCCGGACCAGTCCCGGCAGGAGGCGGGCCTCCTCGGTGCGTTCCTGCTCGATCCGGGCGATGGGGACGCGGAAATCCATGGTTTCTTCCTTGCCCTTGGTGCTGAAGGAGTAATAGGGGTCCACGCCGCAGACCTTGAGGATCCGGCGCAACAGGCAGGTCTCGAACTTCCGGCTGTTGAAGTAGGTGAAGACCTGCTGGTTGTAAACGTTGATCCCGGCGTTTTTGAGCTTCTTGATGGCCGCCAGGGAATCGTCCGTCATCTCCGTGGGGTGCTCGAAGTGGGTGACGATGGCGATCTCCCGCTTGCCCCATTCATGGTATTTGGCGAGCACCTTCAGGAAGCCTTCGTCGATCCGGAAAGGCAGCGTCACCGGCACCCGGGTGCCGATGCGGATCCTCTCCACGTGCTTGATGGCGGCGATCTCCCCCAGGAGATTGTCCAGGTAGTCGTTCTTCAGGGTAAGGGGGTCTCCCCCCGTCACCAGAACCTCGGTGATGCTCTCATGGTCGGCGATCCAGGCGACGGCCTCCCGGACCTTTTCCCGGCTCATCTGCACCTCGTCGTCGATGCTCTTGATTTCCCAGTTCCGCTGGCAATAGACGCAGATCTGGGGACAGGCGTTGAAGGGTTTGAGGATCACGATCTCCGGATAACGCCGGGTGATGCCGTCGATGGGGCTGGTGGATTTTTCCCCCATGAAGTCCATGTCGAAGCCCTTGGCCCGACTCTCCGCCACGGACCGGCAGTAGGCGGCGCTGGGGATGACCTGGGCCCGAACCTGGCGGTCGTATTCCGTGCGGCCGTCCTTGTTGAACAGCGACAGATAGTAGGGGGTGATCTCCACGGGGATGCCGTGTTCCTTTGCCGCCTTCATGCCGGCGATCTCGTCCTTGTCCAGGGAAACGACGGCGGCCAGGGTTTCCAGGTTCTTGATGATGTGTTTCAAGTGCCACATATAATCCTGCCAGTCCTCTTCCGTACCGCCGAAGTGGGCGAGGATCTCCTTTTTCAGGCTTTTGCGGCGCTTGACGACGTTGCGGTCGAAACCGGTGCGATAGCGGCGGAAGTAGCGGCGGATCATGGCGGCGTACTCGTCCAACTGGGCGGAGCGCAGCAAGGCCGCCTCCCGGCCGTCCTTCATCTGGAAGAGGTCCTGGCTCTTGGAATGCTTTCCCGACTTGCCCGTGATGCCTCGGAAAAAGGCGAGATATTCGCACAGAAAGGCCTCGCTTACCCGAGGCAGGGCCGCATCAGGATCGTGGGCCAGGTCGTAGAGGAGCTGGAGGGGCGAGGCGTGGGTGAGATGCTCGTTCTCCGTGCGGACGGTGTTGGAAAAGACTCGGATGCATTCCCGGGCGTTGCGCTTTTCCGTAATGTTCATCTCCGAGTAGTAGGTGTCGGGCTTCATGTTGAACATGGAGCGGTTCAGGTAGTTGAAGTAGTCGAAGAGAAGGTGTCGTGCCTCCTCTATATGCTTGGAATCCCTGAGGATCTTCTTGATCTGCGGGTCCGCCTGCCAGAGCCGCTCCAGCAGCTCCTCCTTGGAGAGAAAAATGACGTTTTTCATCATGCAATCAACCTTTCCGGCAGATATCCGTTTCCCGGGCCGCCTGCACCTCATCCAGGCCTGCACCGGGGTGGTTAATTTGACCGTGGCCTGTGAAGATTGCCTCTATTTTTGGATATTGTCAACCTGCGATTACAACGATCAGAAAGACAAGGGGTAATGCAAAATTTATGATTCAAGAACTTCAAAGGTCTTCTGATCTTGCAAATGGCTCGTCCCGGCCTTTGCCGGACGAACCACTCTTTCTCAGATTACGAGGGAAAATGCGTCCCTGCATAGGCGGAACATACCTTACCTACATTATAAAAGTGGGCCGGTTGATCAATAATAACCGCCGCCAATCCCCCATCCCTTTCCCAAAGGTGTCGCCCCCCTTTGCTTACTCTCAAATATTATCCGTTGACAGGCAAAAACAGCACCCCTATACTCCGACAATCAAAAAGGAAATTCTTGTCAATCAATATTGGTGAAAAGAGGTTTTACATGAAGCACTTCATGATCGTTGTCCTCTTGTTGGCACCGCTCTCGGTCTTCGGCGCGCAAGCGCAGTGCCCACGTTACAGCGTGGCTATGACGGGGACCGCGGTGCACATGGGGGTCACCTACACGGAACGCGTCGAAGCTTACAAGGTCGGAGGCGGGGCGGGTTACAACGGGCGGTGGAAGATCGATCTCTTCGAGCAGATCATCACCTATCCCTGGCAACTGGGCGTGGCACTGACCACCAACGACGTCCATGACCTGGGCAACGGCATCAAGATGCAGTCAACGTGTACTACCGGAGGGAATGTGGTACACTGCCGCAGTATTTCCGACACCATGTTCCTGGAGGTCATAAACAACAGGGTACGCATGGAGAGGACCATCCCGTGGCACGGCAAGGTCACGGGCAACACCATGACCTGGAAGTTCCACCTCGAGAGCCCCACCGAACCGGCCCTGATCGGCGTTATTGCCGAGGGACCAAAAGACCCGATAGAACTCACGATCGTTTTCCCCGTGGACAGGACCCACATTGTCTACAGTTCCCAGCAGCCACCGACACTGGAACTGAAGATGCAGGCAAAAACAAAACCCGAGCAGTATGCCGAATCGGTGGAATGGACTCTTCCCGAAATGGACGGTGTAACGCGCAGGATTGTCCAGGGAGCCCCCAGGGGAAGCGTTCTCGATGTCATCTATGAGAAAATGCCGGAAGACAACAGCCAGTTCGGCAAAAAGAAGGTGACGGCGACCCTGAAGGTGGGTGTCTGCACCGCCACGGAGAGCCGGGAGGTCCAGTTCTTTTACCCCCGGGATCTGAAGAACAATCCCGGCGGGCAGTACCCCAACTGGTTCTATTACTGGAGACAGACTCCTGCGGCGAGACCCCGCGGGCAGCTGGTCAATATAGAATACGGGGGAAACACCTACGGCCAGTGCGTGCATCCCTCGGTTCCCGCCCAGTATACGCCCGGCGCCGGGCACGCGACCATCCACGTGTGCAATCTTGCCAAGCTCGGAACCCAGTTCCAGAACCGTTTTCCCGTCTTGAGCCTTCAGCCGCCCTATCACCTGGGCTGGGAGACAAGCAAAAACATCGACACCTTCGCCAAGGCCGTCATTCACGAATTCGTGCACTGGCAGTGCTACCACAATTTCAGATACGGCAAGAGCCTGCCGGCGATCCAGGCCGCGGACAGCGATGGCGACGGCCTGCCCGACACGGTCGAGCCCCAGTACGGTTTTGATCCCTCCATGCGCCAGACCCACATGTCCACCCATAGAGAGCTGAAAAAAATAGAAGATGATGAGGAATGGCTCGCTTACACGTCCATGTCCGAGATCCCCATGGGCAAATATAACGAGCACGATTGGGCAAGACCGGGAAATCAGTGGCCGTAAGAAAGAAGGCTTCAGGTTTCAGAAGAAAGATACGTGGGAAAAGGCCGGCTGTCAACCCAACCGCTGACCGGTGCAGTTCCTGTCTTCCTTGAAACGTGGAACGTGGATTCTGACCCTGTTTTTGCGGTTCTTGACCCATGCAAGGGGGGGGTTGAAAAATCACCTTTCGCGCACTAGACTAATAGACGGAATACGTTGATCAAGGATTAGGGGGGTGATCTGCCGTTATCTCGATTGCGGCGATTCCCACAACGGCTTTGCCCGTCTAAAATGCGGAGATTGCGGGCACGAGTATCTTTTGGCTGTTTCCTGCCGGCGCCGTCATTTTTGCCCATCCTGCCACCAGAAGCGCGTGGTGGAGTTTAAGGCGTCACCGGCCTTGTTTTCCGATGAATATTATCCCTTGACAAACAAAAAACAGCACCCTTATATTCCGACTCGCAAAGTGGAAAATTCCGATGGCGTGTTTATTCATTTTTTCCGCAAGGAGAATCTTATGAAAAAGACCAGTCTGTCGAGGTTGCCATTATTGACGGCCACCGTTTTTTTTGCCGGCCTGCTTTTCTGGGCTTTACCAGCCCCGGAGGTTTTTGCCCAGGAAGACCTGCCGTCGGGCAGTTATACAAAAAGTTGCAGTAATTGCTTTGTTGACCATGGCGGGGATCTGCGCTGCAAGAACTGCAAGACGAAAGGGAAGGGAACGCGTGATTCCAGCCTGAAATGTTTCAGGTTATGCCAAGGGGATATCTGGAACGATGACGGATGGCTCAAATGCAACTCCAGAGGGTCTTTCTGGAAGACCTGCTGGAATGTGAGCTGCACAAGCGGCCATCTGAAAGCCTTCTGCAATATGAAGAAAAAAGGCAATCTGTATAACGCGAATTTCGTTTACAACGCCTGTTCGGGTGATATCAGTAACTGTAACGGTTCCTTAACTTGCGGATCGTGTCCGTGATACTTGCCGGGTATTGAACACGGAAATGGCCGGCGGCTGAAGTCGGTTCATTCAGCCGCCTTTTTCCCATCCTGCGCCGCTTTATGCCTGCGGTTTGAAACGAAACCTTCCGGAACAAGTCCTTCCTTTGCAATTGTCCCTTGCCAAACATGCGATTGCATGAAGGTGTGTCCCTTGGAATAATCAGGGCCGATTGGTTTCATAGAAATGGTTTATCGCGGCAAGGATATCATTCTTTCGCAGATCGACGGCGATTTGGCCGAGTTCTATGATTTCCGCAATATGATCGACATCCCAGATGTTCACGGGATTCTTAAAAGGCACTTGGATGATAACGATTTCATGGGTGTGCATATCGATGGATAAGGCCATTTGATAACGCGTCATGGCGTCGCCCTGGATGCTGTAATAATTGGAGAGACAAGCCGTGTAACTGCAGGCATCCATATCAATGGGATCGAAAAACGTGACGGCGATGATGACATCCATACCGTGTTTGACGGCCTCGGAAACCGGCAGGGGCGAAGTGTAGTAACCGTCGCTCAGCCATCGCCCACCGAATTCAATGGGAGGCAAGAGGGGAAACAACGCACTGGAAGCATAGAGGGCATCACAAACACGCCCCTTGTCAAGGATCACTCCTTCCCCGGTGCTCACGTCGGTGGTCTGCATCAAGACTTTCGGACGTAAGTCTTCGATGCGGGTGTCTCCAAAGGTCTCTTCCAGGATGAGACGATATTTTTGGGGCCGGAGGATTCCGGAATGCATGTTGAACTTGCCGAACGGCAGTTTGGCCAATCCGAGTAAGGCACGATAATCTATATTATCGAAAGGTTTGAACCGTTCCACTCCTTGGAAGAATTCGATCATCTCCTGAGTACCGTATCCTATCCCGCGGAGGGCGCTAATGATGCTGCCGGCACTGCACCCGACCATGAGATCGACCGGAATACATTGCTCGTCTAAGAATTCAAAGAGGGAAACGGCGGCTATCGGTTTGAGTCCACCGCTGGACAATACCAGGGAAATTTTGGGTCTCGCGGGAATTGAATTATTCGGGTCAGAGGTAACCATTGCCGTAATCCCATAGCCCCCGAAAGCTTGCTTTTATATATGGGCTTATGGTTTGTTTAGCGTCTAATTGCCGATAAATAACGGGGATTTTCCATAGAGGGGAAGTATAGGGGGACGGCTGGTAAAAGTCAATGGGAAACAGGGGAACATCATCATGGATCATATGATGGTGGTCAATCACTGACTGATGATAAGAAATATGGCTCATCCCGGTATTTGCCGGATGAGCCATATTTCTTATCATGAACTTGGGTTATGACGTTTACAGTCGAGACATGAAACGAGCTTTGGCCATAATGAGAAGATGATGGACGGTCATCAAGGAAAAGGTGTTTTTCGGATAATCACGCCGTCAAGAGGGATTCGATTGCCGAAGAGAGATTTTTTTGCATAGCTTCCCCAAGATCGCCCTGGGGGGCAATAAAGGCGAGGAGGTCCCTTTCGTCAATCCGGGGGAACATGAGAAGAAAGAGGGGGCATATGCCGAGAATCATCGCCAGAGCGACCCTTTTCCCCCACAAATCGCCGGGGGGGATGGGGGCGATCCCACCGCCGAACAGGATATGAGCTTGCCTTGGGAACTTATCGCCGGGGGCGAGTGCCGCCCCGGGATCGAGACCCTCCTGCAGGCAGTTCCTAAGAGAGGTCAAGGCGTCTTTCCCGCATTTTCCAACCAGGGCGATCCATCCCAGATGGTCGAGGAGGAGCAGCCCTTCTTTTGTTTTCCCACCTTTTCCCCGCGGTGCGTCTTGCCCGGTGAATTCCACATGGGTCATGCAGGGAAAAGGACAGTGATAGCAAGCCAGGTCCTTTTTTCTCAGCCCCCCGAGGCGCTTCCCCGCTTCCTTCCCCCCCTCGAGCTTGTCGAGAAGGGAAAGGAATCCTCTGTGCCGGTAATTCTTGTCGGCGGCGATCTTTGTTATCAATTCCCTGCTCTGCTCCGGATTTTCGTTCCGGAAGGGGAGGCCGCCGCTCCCTCGAAACAGGATCGCCTTGATATTTTTTGCCGCCATCCGGGAGGCAAGGCCCGCCTTGTCGATGCCGCCTCTCCCGCCCACCGACGCCGCCGCGTCGATCATCCCGCGATCACCGGCGGGACCCGTGACAATGGCGGATCGGAAAGGAGGATAATCCCTCTTCAGGGCGGTGATCAGCTCTGGGATCGAAAGCCCTTGGAGATTTCCTGCCGGTGAAATCCGAACGCCGCCGCGATGGATGTAGAGGACGGAGGGCTCCGTGGCGCCTCCCTGGATAACCAGAAAGTCGAGGCCGGAGAATTTCATGTCCGGGCCGGCGCTCAGCATAAACGGAACGTGGCATATCTTCCCGAAGCGGGGGGATTTGAACGTCGCGACCAGCAGCGCGGAAGCGGGGGCGAAACTTCCCGTCAACGGTCCTGTGCCGAAGATCAGGGCATCATGGCGATCCCCCTCGATGAAGATCCGGTTCAAGGACGCTCCGCCGAGATATGCGGCCGTTTCTCCTTGATCCAAAGAAACGACCTCCGTCGATGAAACGGACAGATCGACCATGCCGACCTTCATATTGAAGAATGGCTGTAGGGGATTCATCTTCCGTCCTCTTCCGGCGCCGTCCGCTGCCACCGGAACCGAATCTTTGCCGCGTCATAGGGGCATCGGTCGAGGCAGCGCAGGCACATAATGCATTCCGTCATGGGAATGCGCGGCGATATTCCCTCCCGCAACTGATCCGCATCGATGATTCCCATAGGACAAACCTCCGCGCACTGGATGCAGGAAAACTTCTTGCACTTCTTCGCCCCGATGACGATTTTGATCAGGCGCAAAGTCGTCATAATGCCCAGAACCGCACCGACCGGGCAGAAATATCGGCACCATGATCTCCGCTGGGCGATTTCCAGGCTGGCCAGGGCCGGGACGATGGCCAACTCGGCGCTCTTGAAGAAGGATTGCACGCCGTAGGAACGGCAGAGGGTGCCGATGGGACAGACGGTGCAGAAGGCCTGGAAACCGAGGGCGTAGCTCCCCCCTACGGCGCCGGCCAAGACGCCGTACTTCGTCATCCGGCTCTTGAGAAAAGACGGCCAACCGAGTTTCTTCGGGGTGATCTTGTCCACAAGATCGAGGACAAAGCCGAAGGGACAGATCCATCCGCAGAAAAGCCTTCCTGCGAGGATGGTGAGGAAAAGAAGCGCCGCCGCCGAGGAAATACCGACCAGCACAATGGCCCCCGACGAGGCGATGTTTTGCAAGGTCCCCGCCGGACAGGAGAAGGCGACGTTTCCCGCCTTGAAATAGCAAAACGTGCCGATAAAGACGATGACCAACATCGCGAAGGAAATCGCTTGCACACTCCACCGCAGCCCCTTGATCCACCGGAAGGCCTTGCCCCTGGTAAAGGTCAGGGCCGTTTCCGGACAGTGCTTGACGCACAGGGGGTCCCCTTCGCATAGGTCGCACTTATGGATTTCCCGAGAGTCCGGATCTTTCAGGGGGGCGGCGGCCGGGCATGCCATAGTGCAGAGGCCGCAGTCCGTACAGAAAAGTTTATTGATGCGAACGATGCCGTCGCTGCCCTTTTCAATCGCCCGGGTCGGGCAGGCGGGAATGCAGAGGGGCTGGCGGCAATGCTGGCAGAGGATGGCGAGGTTTTTACCCGACCGCTCATCCGCAAGAACCTGCACGCTGGCCGATAAGGGAGCCACTCTATTTGTGTTCCTTGCGGAACAGATCATCTCGCAGGTGCCGCAGCCGGTGCACTTTTGGGGATCGAAGAGGATGAAGGGGTGGCGCGGCGGCATGAAGTAGCCGGAAAGGGTTTTCTTCTCCACGGAACGAGGCCGCAGCACGTTGATATCAAGGGACAAATCCCCTTCGTTCATCGGTTCCTGCATAGAGGGCTGTACATTCATTTACGTGTTTCTCTTGAGGTATATTTCCCGCCGGCAGGACGGACATGCGGTCAGGAGCTCCCGGACGTTCGGAGGCTCTTCCTTCAACCTGCCGCGGATGAAGTTTTCCACGGGTAGCGCCGCAAACGGCCTGCCGCAGCATTTACAAATCTGGGCGTTTGCGAGAAGATTATCCGCGACGGCCGCTCCGCGGAGTGTTCTGATCAGGTCCCGACAGCTCACCCCCTGGGGACAAACATCGGTCCCGGCATTGCATTCCGTGCAATACCAAATATTTTTATCTTCAACGACGGGATATCCGAGGAGCGTCTTTTTTATCATGCCCCGGGGCGACATCTCGATGGAAAAATTCGCGTACATCTCCGCCATGGGACAAGCGGCGACACAACGTCCGCACT
>JAGPFL010000028.1 GCA_018056545.1 Syntrophobacterales bacterium | reverse complement strand
GCGATATGCTCGCCCCCCTGGCCAACAGCGCCACCGGCGACCTGGATGCGGTCCTGGCCAAGATCGACGCCCTGACCACGGATTCCCAGGTGGCGGCGGCCTTTTCGGCCCTGGCCCCGATCAACGGCGCCGCCCACACCACCATGTCGAGTCGAGCGGCGGTCTTCCAGTCCGGCAACGTTGCCGGACGTCTGGACGATCTCCGGGCGGGAATCCAGGGGGTCAGCTTTTCCGGTCTCGAGATCCTCGACGGAGACCGGCGCCACGACCCGGATCGCCGCCCCATAATCCTGGCGGCCAACGGCGACGATCTCCGGGGCATGCTGGCCGCCGACGCCGATCCCCGCTGGGGTGTCTTCGCCAAGGGGAACATCATCCTCGGGGACCAGAAGGACACGCCGGAACAGAAGGGATACAATTTCCGCAACAGCGGGGTCACCATGGGGATGGACTACCGCTTCTCCCCCCGGGCGGTGGGCGGCGTCCTTTTCGGTTACAACTACTCGAAATCCTTTATTGACGACGCCGGCAGCACAGTGAAGATGGAGGGCTATACCGCCGGCCTGTACGGCTCCTTGTACGGGGACGCCTTGTACGGCGACGCCCAGGTGAGCTGGGGCCGGAACCGTTACGACAACACCCGGCGGATCGTCTTTCCCGGTTTGGACCGCACCGCCAATGCCAACCCTGACGGCGATCAGCTTTCCGCCTACGGGGGGACAGGTTACGACTTCAGGATGGGGAACTGGGTTTTGGGCCCCACCTTATCCCTGCAATACATTCGTCTGAGCGTGGGGGACTACACGGAAACCGGCGCCGATTCCCTGAACCTGCATGTGGACCGGAGGTCGGTGGAATCCCTGCTGGGCAGCGCGGGGGGACGCCTCGCCTGGCGGTGGGAAGGCGACGGGATCAAAATTTTCCCCCGCCTCTGGGCGGCATGGCGCCATGAATTCACCTCCCCCGATCAGACCACCCTGGCCTCCCTTGCCCAGACCGGCTCGGCCTTCGCCGTGACCGCCCCGGGACTGGAAAACAACTACGCCGCCGCGGGCACGGGGGTGTCGCTCCAATGGAAGGAGAGGACCACGTGGTTTCTGAATTACGATCTCCAGTTCGGCCAGCATGACTTCTGGGCCCAGGCCGTCAACGCCGGTGTACGCTTCCTGTTTTGAAAAGGCCGTCCCTTCGGTATATTTGAGGGGAATCCCCGCCGGTCAGAAATTGACGTTTTCCCCGCCCTTCAGGGAGAGGATCTGCCGGGCCTCGTCGGGAGAGGCGGGTTCGATGCCCAGCTCCCGAGCAATGCGGACCATCTTGGCCACCTGCTCGGCGTTGCTGGTCGCCAGTTTCCCCCGGGCGATGTAGAGGTTGTCCTCCAGTCCCACCCGGACGTTGCCGCCCATGAGCAACGACTGGGTAGCCATGGGAAACTGCCAACGACCGGCGGCGCAGACGGAAAACTCGAAGTCACCGATGAGCCGCCGGGCGTAATCGATGAGGAAGAGGAGATTCTCCGGCGAGGACGAGATGCCGCCGAGAATCCCCAGGACGAATTGCAGGAACACCGGCTTGCGGATATGCCCCCGGGACAGGAGGAAGGCGATATTGTTGATCATCCCCGCATCGTACGCCTCCAGTTCCGGTTTGGTGCCCTGCTCGTCGAAAATCTCCAGAAACTGGCGGATGGATTTGAAGGTGTTGGGGAAGATGAAATCCTCCGTCATCTCCAGATAGGCCTTTTCCCAATCATATTTGAAGTTGCCGTATTTCTCGATCTTGTGAAACATGGCGAAGTTGATGGAGCCCGCATTGAGCGTGGCCAGCTCCGGCCGGAACAGGCGTACCGGTTTGACCCGTTGCTCCACCGTCATCCCGATGCCGCCCCCGGTGGAGATGCAGACGATTATCGGGCAGCGGCTCTTGATTTTGGCCATAACCTCCCGGATGAGGTTGATGTCCGGCGACGGCCGGCCGGTCTCCGGGTTCCGGACGTGGATATGGCAGATCGCCGCGCCGGCCTCCCAGGCCCGCACCGACTCCTCGACGATCTGCTGGGGGGTGATGGGCAGATGGGGGGACATACCCGGGGTATGAACGCCGCCGGTAATTGCGGCGGTGATGATGACCTTTCCTTCCATAACGAGCTACTCCTTAGTTTTCTATTCGGCCCGGATGCTTCATCGGACGCCCGAGGCCTTTCGCAGCGTCATGGACGCCACGGGGCGCCGGCACAGTTTCCCTCACGGCAGCCGTCCTTCCTGTCGCAACCGGTTCAATATCTGCTGCAGGGCAGGCATGGCCGCCGCCGCCGCCTTCTCTCCTTCCAGAATGGCCTCGTGGCGCCGGGACAGATCCGCACCGCCGATGGCCCCCACGTTGGGCCGGATGACCACGTCCGCTTTGCTCAGGTGCGCGAGGGCAATCCGGTTGTACATGATGTCGATGGCCTTGAGAATGGTGTCGATGGTCCCCTGGGGGGCCGTCGGACTCACCCCGCCGGAGATGTCCACGGCGATCACCACCTCCGCACCGTAGCGCCGCGCCGTTTCCACCGCTACAGGGGCCACTACGCCGCCGTCCACATATACGGCGTTGCCGAAGCGGGGCGGCTGGAAAACCCCGGGGACGGAACAACTGGCCCGGACCGCCATACCGGCGTTTCCCCGCCCGAAGACCATCTCCTCTCCCGTCTGGACGTTGGTCGCCACGGCATGGAAGGGAATCCGGAAGCGCTCGATGGGCGTGTGGCGCACGGCGTTGTTCACATATTTCTGCAGTTTTTCCCCCTTCAGGAAACCGTTGTCCGGGATGGTCAGATCGGCGATGTCGTCCTTCTCCAGGGACATGGCCAGTCCCTGCAGTTGATAGGCATTGTAACCGTAGGCGTACAGGCAGCCCACAAAGCTGCCGGCGCTGGTGCCGATCACCATATGTACGGGAACGCGATTCGCCTCCAGAACCTTCAGGACACCGATATGGGCGAATCCCTTGGCCGCGCCGGCGCCGAGCACCACCGCCACCTTTGCGGGCTGCGTCGGCGGGGGAATCGTCTTGGCCATACAGCCGCCCAGGATGAGCGGCAGCAGCAACAGCGCCGCCCCCCGGACGCACAGGCTTTTTAGCAAGTCCATCTCTTTTTTCGTGTCAATCATCCTCATCTCGGTCCCTTTCTTTCCAGCGGAAGGAAATTTTGTTCGCGACAGGCAATCATGTCTCCGTCCCGGCACCATTTCTCCTTTCCCTCAGCCAGATGTTTAACTTGTCGATATAAATGTAAAACACCGGGGTGATGTACATGGTCAAAAATTGGGAAAAGAACAACCCGCCCACCACCGCCACCCCCAGGGGCTGCCGTGACTCGCCGCCGGCCCCCAACCCCAGGGCGATGGGAAGGGTCCCGAAGAGGGCCGCCATGGTGGTCATCATGATGGGACGGAAGCGGACCAGGCAGGCCTCGTGAATCGCCGCCTCCGCCGTCTTGTTACCCCGGCGCTCCGCTTCCACGGCGAAATCGATCATCATGATGCCGTTCTTCTTCACCAGACCCACCAGGAGAATCACCCCCACAAAGGCATAAAGATCCAGTTCCATCCCGAAGATCCTCAGGGCCACCAGGGCGCCGAACCCCGCCAAGGGCAGGGCGGAAAGAATGGTGATCGGGTGCAGGTAGCTCTCATAGAGGACGCCTAAGACCATATAGATCACGATGATGGTGACCAGGAGGAGAAAGCCCAGCTTGGCGAAGGAAGTCTCGAAGGCCTGGGCCGCCCCCTCGAAGCTCCCCGAGATGGAGGCCGGCAGGTGCTTTTCCGCCAGTTTCCGGATCTGCTCCGTGGCCGGTCCGATGGAATGACCCGGCAGGAGGTTGAAGGAGATGGTGGCCGCGGGACGCTGGCCCTGATGGTTCACCGACAGCGGCCCCAGGGTCTTGTTCACCGTGGCTATGGTGTTCAGGGGGACGAGTTTCCCCGACCGGGACTTGATGAAGAGGAGCTCCAGGGTGTCCGGATAGGACATGAACTCCTCCTCCAGTTCGAGAATGACGTCATACTGGGTGGTGGAGGCGTAAATGGTGCTCACTTTCCCGCCGGCGAAGGCATAACTGAGGGCGTTTTCCAGTTGTTGCGCCGTGACGCCCAGGGCCGAGGCCTTGTCCCGGTCGATATGGATCTCCAATTTGAGGCTCCGGAAGCTCAGGTCGCTGCTCACATCCGTGAGGCCCGGAAGCGCCCGGACCCGTTGTTCGAAGTCCTTGCCGTAGTGATAGAGGTTGCCCAGATCCTCGCTTTTCAAGGTGTAGTTGTACATGGCGTTCGTTTCCTTGCCGCCGATCTCTATGGGCGGCGGATTCATGAGAAAGACGAGGAGACCGGGGATGACGTTCACCTTGGGACGCAGTTCGTTGATGATCTGATCCACGGAACGCTGCCGCTTCTTGCCGTCCCGGCAGCGGGCAAAGATGAAGCCCTTGTTGTTGTTGGGCACGGCGGCTACGGATACGATCCCGTCCACATCCGGGTCCTCGATGATGATCCGGTTGAGGACCTGCTGATGCGCCGCCATGTCGGCATAGGAGATCGTGTCCGCCGCCATGGTGTAGCAGATGAAGAAGTTGCGGTCCTCGCTGGGGATGAAGCCTCCGGGGGAGATCCGATAGAGCCAGAAGGTGGCGGCCATGATCACGCCGGTGAAGATCAGGGCCAGGAGCCGATAACGGAGCACTTGGCGCAGGGTGCGGTCATAGAAGCTCAGCATGGCGTCGAAAACCCGCTCGGAAACCGCGTAAAGGCGTCCCCGTTTCTTTTCGCCGTAACCTTTCAGGAAGATGCTGGCCATCATGGGCGTCAGTGTCAGGGAAACGAAGCCGGAGATCAAAATCGCCGCGGCGATGCTGACGGAGAATTCCCGGAGGATCCGGCCGACGATGCCCCCCATGAACAGGACGGGGATGAACACCACCACCAGGGAAACGGTCATGGAGAGGATGGTGAAGCCGATTTCCCGGGAACCCTGAAAAGAGGCGGTCATGGCGTCTTCACCCTGCTCCATGCGGCGGATGATGTTCTCCAGCATGACGATGGCGTCGTCGACGACGAAACCCACGGACAGGACGAGGGCCATGAGGGACAGGTTGTTGAGGCTGTAACCGCAGAGGTACATCACGGCGAAGGTGGCCACCAGGGACAGGGGCACGGCGACGCTGGGAATGATCGTGGGCCGGAAAGAACGTAGAAACAGAAAGATGACGATCACCACCAGGCAGATGGTGAGCAGCAGGGTGAACTGCACATCCTTGATGGAATCCTTGATGAAATCCGTCTGGTCGAAGAGGAGCCGCACCTCCACGCCCTTGGGAATCTCCTCCTGGAGCTGGGGCATGATCGTCTTCACCTTTTCGGCCACCTCCACGGCGTTCGCCCCGGGCTGCTTCCGCACGGCAAAGACCACCGTGCGCTGGGACATCTCGTCGTTGGCGTACCACACGGTGACCTTCTTGTTGTCCACGCTGTCCACCCCCCGGCCGACATCCTGAATCCGCACGGGATAGCCCTGCTGATAGGCGATGATCAGCGGATTGTAAGCCTCCGCCCGCTTGAGCTGTCCCTGGGGATCCAGAGAGTAGGACTGATAGGGACCGTCCAGGCTTCCCCCCGGGACACTGACGTTGGCGTTGGCCAGGGCGGCGGCCACCTCGTTGATGCCTATACCCTTGGCCGTGAGGCGGTGGGGGTTCACCTGGATACGGACGGCGTACTTTTTCCCGTATTTGATCACCTCGGAGACGCCCTTGATCGTGGAAAGATTGGGGGCGATGACGGAATCCACATATTCATAGGTCGTGGTGTCCCGGATCGTCTCTCCCACCATGGCGTAAAACATGATGGGCCATTCGGCCGGATTGACCTTCTGGTAGGTGGGGGGGGCGGGAAGCGTGGGCAGAATGCCCATCGCCGCGGAGATCATGGCGTTGACATCCTGGGCCGCCGCGTCGATATTCCGGTCCAGAGTGAACTGCATGGTGATGGAGGTGCCCCCCTGGGAGCTCACGGAGGTCATCGATTCCAGGCCCTGGATGGTGGAAAATTTCTTTTCCAGGGGCGTGGCCACCGTAGCGGCCATGATCTCCGGACTGGCGCCGGGCAGCGCCGCGGTGACCTGGATGGTGGGATAATCCATCTGGGGCAAATCGTTGACGGGCAGATGGCGGTAGCCGATCAGACCGAAAAAAAGGATGCCGATCATGACCAAACTTGTCATGACGGGACGGCGGATCCAGACGGCGGAGACGTTCACTGCCCCGCACCTCCGGACTTGGGCTTGCCCTTGTTGTTATTCGCCGCGGCCTCGAGACTTTCCCTGATCTCTACCTTTCCCCCCGGTCGGACCGTGAGATGACCGTCGGTGATCAGGGTTTCCCCGCCTACAAGGCCCTTGGCGATGACCGCCTCCTCGCCTTCCACCCTTTCCACCGCCACCGGCCGCACCTCGGCGGTCATATCCCCTTTGACGACAAAGACAAACTGCCCTTTGTCGCCGGTCTGCACGGCCCGGAGGGGGGCGACGACGGCGCCGGGCATAACGGCGAGGCGTAGGGAGACATTGACGAACTGGCCCGGCCAGAGGAACCGGTCGCTATTGGGAAATTCCCCCTTCAAGGAGATCATTCCCGAGGCGGCGTCGATGGCGTTGTCGATAAACACCAGCTTACCCACGGGATCGGCCGCGGAAAAGGTCTTCCCCGGAGTGACCCGGACGGCGATCGTACCGTCCCGATGTCGCCGACGTATTTCCGCCAGATGTTTCTCCGGCACGGAGAATCGTACATAGACGGGACTGATCTGGTTGAGGGTGGTCAGGGAGGTCTCGTTGGCCCGGACGACGGTGCCGAGATTCACACTGTAACCGCCGGTTCTGCCGGCAAAGGGCGCCCGGATGGAACAGTAGTCGAGATTGAGGCGGGCGTCCTCCACCTCCGCCCGGTCCGCCTTGACCGTGGCGCGGTATGCGGCCGCCTCGGTGAGATAGCGATCCGCCTCGGACTTGGAAACCGCCCCCTTTTCCAGCAGAAAGGCGTACCGTTTGGCCTCCTCCTCGTTGAACTGAAGCTGCGCGATGCTTTTGGCCAGTTTCGCCTCGGCCTGGTGCAGTTTCTCCCGGTAGGGGGCGGGATCGATGGTGAACAGCAGTTGCCCCGCCCGCACATCCTCGCCCTCCCGGAAATGGGTTTTCAGCAACTGCCCGGTGACGCGGGAATAGACGTTGATGGATTTGTAGGCCTCCACCGTACCGATGGCGTTGATCGCCAGGGGCATATCCTTCTTCTGCGCCTTGGCGGCCAGGACGGTGGCTGGGGGAAAGGCAGGGGGAGGCGCCTCCCGGCCGCAACCGATTGCGGCAAGCATGATCGCGGCAAGCACCGCAAGCATCATATAATATCCACCCCTCAGGGGGGAACGATACCTCCTGTAGTCGCGCTTCCTATGCCCCCGCAACCCGTCCCATATCAAAGCGGTTTTACGCATATAATTTTAACCCCCAATAAGCCGGCTGACTGAATTATCATGACATCTCAAAACCCTCATCCCCTAGTGGCATATTACAAAACTGGAAAACGGCGTTTTCACGGCAAGTTATTTCCTTCTTCCACCTTCAAGGGAGGAAAGTTAGATAAGGGGGTCGTTGCTCTTTAAGCTCATCAATCTGTCAAGAAACCTTACGCATCGGGGTAGCACCCTAACTGTTCTCCAATCTCGACCCCGACGGGAAGGCCGCCCGTCACCGTCCCCCCATGGCCCTTTCCAGATTGGCCCTGGCCGTCACGTAATTATAATAGGCGTTTACCCGGGTCTGTTTGGCCTGGCTGAAGTTCACCGTGGCGACGGTGACCTCCAGGGAGGTGGCCAGGCCCGACTGATAGCGGAGATTGACCAGTTCCAGGTTCTCGGTGGCCTGCCGCACCTGCAGTTGGGCATTGCCGATGGATTCCTCGGCCTTCTTCATATTGAGGAGGGCCGTTTGCACCTCCTGGCGGATCTGCAGACGGTTGGCGGCAATTTTCGCCTCCACGATCTTGAGGTTGGCCAGGGCCTTCCGGACGGACTGCTGCGTCGCAAATCCCTGAAAGAGATTCCAGGTCAACCCCGCCCCCACGGTCCAACCCTGGGCCAACGGCGTCTGGCTGCCGGCGAACTCATAGCCGGCATTGGCGTCCAGTGAGGGGAAATATTCCTTCCGGGCGAGGGAGACCGATCTTTCCGCCGCTTCCTTCTGGACGACCAGGGACCGAAGATCCTGGCGGTTCCGGTAGGCCTGCTCCAGGGCCTCCTGCTCCGTGATTTGCAGTTTGTCGAGGGTATGCAGCTCCTTGACGGTGTAATTGGCCGGACCGTCATAGCCCATGGCGCCGCTCAAGGCCACCCAGGCCTTGCTCAATTCGTTTTCCCCATCGATCACCCTTAGTTCGGCACCGCTCAGATAGACCTCGGCGTTGGTGACATCGTATTTGGGCTTCTTTCCCGCGGCAAAAAACAGTTTCGCCTGTTCCAACTGTTTCCGGTACTGTTCCCGGACCTCCAGTTCGATATCCCGGGACAATTTGGCTTTCAACACCTGATAATAGGCATTTTTGACATTGTTCACCACCGCCGTAATCTTGTTCTCCATATCCAGGCGGGAGGAATCGACGTTGAGACGGGCTACGGCCACGGTGTCTTCCCGTTTTCCGAAGTCGTAGATCTTCTGGGTGAGGGTGAGGTTGTTATCGCCGTATTTGTAACCGTAAAGGGTGTTGATCGGGGGGTAGGGATCGTCGGTTTTCTTGGCCAGGTTGTAATCCGTGAAGGTCGATTTGGCGTCCAACTGGGGATAATAACCGGCTTTAGCCTTGCCGAGATCCGCCTCGTTGGCCCGGGTGGTATATAGATACTGGAGGATCTCCGGCTGGTTGCCGATGGCGATGGCGATGCACCGTTCCAGGGTCAGCTCCTCCCCTGGCTGGATAAGGGAAGCCGCCGGCGCGCCCCCGGGACAGATCAACAGGGCGACTCCCAGGGCCAGGATGCTTGTGAACCGTTTCATAACCACCGCCTCTCCACAAAAGCTGCTATCCCTATCACACCCCAGGTTTACTTGTCAAAACAATGGAAGGCTCAATCTTCCCCTTTAACTTCTGTTTTCGCCGTTTTTTCCAGGCCGGCACAGGGTGCTACGGCGCTCTTCCGTCGATGGCCCCCCCCGGCACCGGAAAGGGGAAAGCTCTCGCCGGCCATGGGGGATACCGCCTGGAAACCGAGATTCCTTTCGATCAATGCCGCCAGCCGCTGGGTGTTGTCCCCATCGCCGTGGACCACAAAGATCCGCTTCGTTTTCGTGAAATTCGCCAGCCAGCTAAGGAGCTGACAGGCATCGGCATGATTGGAAAACAGATCGAATTTTCGCACCCGCATCTTTACCTCTTTCTCGCTCCGCTGCCGGTTCTGCGGGTTCCCCTCCCCCTCCCTAAGGGGGATGAAGATCCGCCGCCGCCCCTCCAAAAGCTGCGCTCCCAGGGAACCGGGGGCCTGCCAGCCCACAATGGCCAGGAGATTTTTCGGGTCCCCGCACATCCTTTCCAGATGGTTCGGGGCGTTGCCATGATCCAGCATGCCGCTGGAGGTCACATAGATCGCCCCGCCCGTCCGCCCGTGGGCGGCGAGGGCTTCGGCGCCGCTAACCTGCCGGAGCCCTGGAAAACTAAACGGGTCACGGCCCTCGTCCATGGAGCGCTGAACATCCGGGTGGAGATAACTCCGGTGCCGGCGATAGGCCAGGGTTATCTTTCCACCCAGGGAGCTGTCGGCGAAAACGGGCGTCGCCTCGGGAATCAGTCCCGTGCTCCGCAACCGGCCCAGGGTGAAGAGCACCTTCTGGGTGCGGTCCAGGGAGAAGGCGGGAATCAGCACACTGCCCCCGGCAGCGAGGGTCTCCCTGATCTCCCGGGCAAAGTTCTCCATCTGTCCGGGCACCGTCCGCCACGCGGCGCCGTAAGTCGCCTCGACGACGACGAAGTCTCCCTCCGTGATCCTTGCCGGTCCCCGCAGTAAGGGGATGTCGGCATTCCCCATATCGCCGGTGAGGACGATCTTCGTTTTCTCCCCGCCGGATCGCATTCGGATCTCCACCATGGCCGAGCCGAGGATATGACCGGCATCCAGAAGGCGGATACCGAGTTCCGGGGTGAGGGACAAAAGGCGTTCATAGGGAAGAGCATGATAGTTCTTCAATATCTCCTGAACCTCCCCGGGACGGAACTGTTCGCCTTCGTCCTTGTTTCCGGAAGTCGGCCGGGAACTCCAGAGGATTTTGAGCAGACTCTTCGTGGCGGAGGTACCGATGATCCTCCCCCGGAACCCATGCCGGTAGAGAAGGGGTATGCGCCCGGCATGATCGCTGTGGGCATGGGTAAGGATCACGGCATCGATGGTGGCGGGATCGAAGGGAATCTCCCGGTTCCGCTCCCCTTGCTCCCGGTCGGTGTAAAGCCCGAAATCTATGAGAAGCCGGTATTTTTCCGTCTGGAGGAGGATGGCGCTGCCCCCCACGGAACGGGCGGCGCCGATGAACTTCATGCTCGCGGTTTCTTCCGCCGGAACCGGAAGAACCGTGAGCATGAGGAAAAGCAGCAGGAACAGCAACGACCATCCCTGCAGATAAGGCGATTTTCCTGTCCGCTCCGGCTGTGGGTGTAATGTTCGGCCCTGGCGCATGGCGTCATCTAAACATAGCCGGGTGGACAATGCAACCGGCGATTCCCTTTTGATCATGCCATGATTGTCCCACCGGCAGAGCGTAATGCCGTCCGTTGTGGGTAGAGACAGGGGAAATCACTCCTATGTTCACAAACAGTCGCCGGTTTTTTTTATTTCCCCTTTTTTATTGCAATGCGCGGCAAATAACTTTATAAATTCTCTCGGCATTGTTCCTGCTTTTTGAACGACAGCTCCAGCACAAATTCTTTCAGAGAGACGATTCCGGCATGGCAGCCATCACCACCTCGGTTTTCGAACTGCTGAAGATCGGCCCCGGTCCCTCAAGTTCCCACACCATGGGACTCATGAAGGCGGGCAAGGATTCACCTTTAGAGATTCTCGGCCGCTGTTTCCTCAGTGTCGGCAATCCCACAGGTGACGGTATCCCAGGCCTGCCAATGAACTCGGGCATTTCCGGGTTGTTGCCCATACCGACAAATCCCTTGCTGACCAGCCCGGAAATTTCCCATTCCTCACCGAAGATATAAAATCATGCGCAACAGATCACCCTCTTGCCGAACCGCCGAACCGACCACCGCCACGGTGGATATCTTCGAGACCCTCACGGAAAAGTCCGTCGCCGGCATCTATGTGGTACAGAACGGCAAGTTCGCCTTTGTGAACACCAACGCCGCCTATTATGCGGGTTACCGCTGCGAAGAGCTCATCGGGCGGAAATCCGATACCCTCGTGCACCCCGAAGACCGGGAAGCGGTGAAGAAGAACGCCCGCATGATGTTGAAGGGGGAAAGATCGTCACCCCACGAATTCCGGATAATTACCCGGGAAGGCACCGTGCGTTGGATTATGGAAACCGTGGCCTCCATAACCTACGACGGTCGGCCGGCCATTCTGGGAAACTCCATGGACATCACGGACCGGAAACTGGCGGAAGATAAAATCAAGGAGTCGGAAAACTGGTATCGCACGGTCTTTGAAACCACCGGAGCCGTGACCATGGTCCTGGAAGAGGATACGACCATCTCCCTGATCAACAGCGAATTCGTGAAGCAGTTCGGATATTCGAAGGAGGAGATCGAAAACAAAAAGAGCTGGACGGAGTTTACCCACGCCGACGACGTGGAGGCCATGAAGCGCTACCATGCCCTACGCCGCATCGATCCCCACATTCCGCCGAAAAACTACGAATTTCGTTGGTACAACAAAAACAACGAGTTGCGGAACATCTATCTGACGGTGGACATGATTCCGGGAACCAAGAAGAGCATCGCCTCCCTCCTCGACATCACGGCCTACAAGGAGGCCGAACAGGCACTGAAAAAACGCGGCGAGGAACTGGAGGCCAAAACCCACGAACTACAGGAACTCAACGCCGCCCTACGGGTCCTCCTGAAGAAGCGGGAGGAGGACAAGAACGAACTGGCCGTGGACGTCCTGGCCAATGTGAAGAAACTCGTGCTTCCCTATGTGGAAAAGGTGAAAAAGAGGATCACCGATCCCCGTCTTAGGTCGGATCTGAAGGTCCTCGAAGCGAACCTCCTGGAAATCGTTTCCCCTTTCTCCCACACCCTTTCCTCCCGGCACATGAACCTGACCTCTCGGGAGATTCAGGTGGCCAACCTCGTCAAGGAAGGAAAATCAACAAAGGAAATCGCGGAGTTCTTCAACATTTCCCCGAGTGCCGTGAACATCTGCCGCCACCGCATCCGCAACAAACTGGGGCTCAACAGACAGAAAATCAACCTGCAATCCTATCTTTCCTCTCTTTCCTGAATTACATTTATTGTAATATAGCTGTTAATATCTTTTGATATTGATTTTCCTGCCCCTTCGACATAGACATCATCCGTACCGGATTCTTATGGAAAAGCCGCCCACGGAAACGTTTACCGCGCAAACAAAGGATATCGCCAACGCTGTACCTACCGAAGGGACCGCGGAATGTATCCCGGTCCCGCCTTCCTCCCCTTGTCCCGCCCCCCACGCTTGTCTCCGGCCGCAAGTTCGGGGAAAAATCCCCGCCGCAGTTCGCGGGTTGTGCACCGCCTCGAGAACCTTGCGGAACCGCGGGAAAAAAAGGCCCACGAGCTTTGCCTCAAATGTTTTTCACCGTTTACTTGCTTGCTTACTACACCCGGCATTGAATGATTCTTTACCCGGTCACAAGCGAAAATCGTTTCCAGGGGGCAGCGAAGCCACTTTCATCATAGTCTCGTTTTATCTCGTCGGAACCGGCAGAGGCCGGCGACAAGGCACTTACAACATACAGGAGGGAAGTTCATGAGTTTCAAGGAAGAGTACAAGCGGAAACTGGTCACCGCGGAAGAGGCGGTGCGGGTCGTCAAGTCCGGCGATTGGGTCGATTACGGCAATTTCACCATGGCGCCGACCTATCTGGATCCCTTTTTGGCCAAAAGGGCGGAAGAACTGACGGATGTCAAGGTGCGGGCCGTCACCTATCCCGGGTTGACCGCCCTGGCACAGGCCGATCCCAGCCGGGAACATTTCTGCTACAACAACTGGCACTTCAGCGGCGGCGACCGGATCCTCCACGACAAAGGTCTGTGTAACTACGTTCCCTTACTCTATCACGAGGGACCGGGCTTCTACAACAACCAGGTCATCGATTCCGACGTTTTCATGGTGAAGGTAGCGCCCATGAACCGGAGCGGCTATTTCAATTTCGGCCCCTCCTGTTCCATCTCCAAGGCCGTGGCCAACCGCGCCAAGAAGGTCATCGTTGAGGTGAACACCTGTACCCCCTACTGCTACGGCGGCTATAACGAGTCCATCCATATCTCCGAAGTGGACTACATCGTCGAATCGGACAACAAACCGCTTTTCAGCCTGCCGCCGGCACCGATAACCGAGGAAGACAACAAGATCGCCCAACTGATCATGAAGGAGATCCACGACGGCTCCGTCATCCAGCTCGGTATCGGCGGCTTGCCCAATGCCGTGGGCACGATGATCGCCCAGTCGGATCTGAAGGACCTGGGGGTTCACACGGAGATGCTCGTCGATTCCTTTGTGGATATGTATCTTTCCGGACGGGTCACCAATAAGCGAAAACAGCTCAACCCCGGCAAGATGGTCTACACCTTCGCCCTGGGGACGCAGAAACTCTATGACTTCATCGATCACAATCCCTGCTGTGCCACCTATTCCGTGGATTACACCAACAATCCCACCCGCATCGCCCAAAACGACAATATGGTGGCCATCAACAATTCCGTGGAGATCGATCTCTACGGTCAGGTCAATTCCGAGTCCTCGGGAACCAGACACATCACGGGAACGGGCGGTCAGTTCGACTATATCTTCGGGGCCTATCATTCCAAGGGGGGAAAGGCCTTCATCTGCATGACGGCATCCCAGAAGAACAAGAAAACGGGGGAAATCAAATCGCGGATCGTGCCGACCCTGTCACCGGGCGCTATTGTCACGATCCCCCGGACGGTGGTCAGTTACGTCGTCACGGAATACGGCATGGTCAATCTCAAGGGCCGCACCACCTGGGAACGGGCGGAAATGCTCATCAGCATCGCCCATCCCGACGCCAGGGAGGGCCTTATCAAGGCCGCAGAGGCCCAGAATATCTGGAGAAGGAGCAACAAGCGATGAGGATACCGGCCGCTTGACATTTCCAAACAGCGTTTGCCCGAGGAACGTCGGGAAGGTGTGAGCGGGGTGCAATTCTCCGGGCTGCCCCCGGATCATGCCCGGTCATAAGAAGGCGGGGGCGCCGGTTTGATCATCGGCGCCCCCGTTTGTTTCTCCCTATCCGCATTCTTTGCCCGATACGGAAAGCGGGCATCGATATTTCGCAAACGTTTGATAACGGCTTCCTTGCCGACAACCTGATTTCCCGTCGCGGCGGCGGACACTTTCTTCGGGAAAAGATATCTTAAACCCGTGACAAATTCCCCGGCCTCCATATGCCGGCCTAAGTGAAACGGATATGGATTTCCGGCGCCGGCTCCCCACTCAAACCCGGAAGCTGGCGCTCGAATTCCTCCCGGGTGTTCTCCATTTTCATTTTCCAGGAACCGATGCGGACCTCCGGCCGGTCTTCCGCCCCACCCTTGGTAAGAAGAGCAAAAACCCCCACGCCGTTGCACCGGCAATAACAGGTGAGATACGGCCAGACGATCCGGACGTTATCCCGGTAACAGTCGTGACAAAAGCCCATCATCGCCGCCAGGTCGGGACAGACGACCACCAGGGGCGCTTTTTTTTCCCAGGATTCCCGATCCGAACCTTCTTTCAATTTTTTCTGTACTTCATCAAGATGTTCGCCCCCACCACAATCAGGAGCACCGGCAGGAGATATTTGCCCAGGGCGTAAATCTCCATTCCGAAGATTTCCGTCATCAGAAAGATGACCCCCACCGCCAGGATGATCCAGCCGCCCAGATCCTTGATCCGCTGGATCAGGGTCCCGACGGCGATGACGATAAGGAGCACCGGCCAGCTCGCGTTAAAGGACCAGATATTCGTTTTGCCCAGGATGATCAACACCCCCAAGGTGATGAGAATCATCCCGCCGGTGATGACATGCATCGTTCCTTTTCTGTCCATATCTCACCCCCTGCAGATAGATGACTATTTTTCTCCTTTCCCCAGGAAGGGACGGAACATATCGATGGGGATCGGGAAGACCGTCGTGGAGTTGTTTTCCGAGGCGATCTGATTGAGGGTCTGCAGGTAGCGCAACTGCAGGGTGATCGGTTCCCGCGCCATTACCGACGCCGCCTCCATGAGCTTTTCCGCCGCCTGAAACTCGCCTTCGGCGGCGATGACCTTGGCCCGTCTTTCCCGTTCCGCCTCCGCCTGTTTGGCCATGGCCCGTTTCATCTCCTCGGGAAGGTCGATATGCTTCACCTCCACCAGGGTCACCTTGATGCCCCAGGGATCGGTGCTCCGATCCAGGATCTCCTGGAGATGGAGATTGATCTTTTCCCGTTCCGAAAGAAGCTCGTCAAGTTCCACCTGGCCGCAGACACTCCGGAGGGTCGTCTGGGCGAGCTGGGAGGTGGCGTAGAGAAAGTTTTCCACCTCCGTCACCGCCGAGTTGGCGTCCATCACCCGGAAATAGACCACGGCGTTGACCTTGATGGAGACATTGTCCCTGGTGATGACGTCCTGGGCAGGGACATCCATGGTGATGATCCGCATATCCACCTTTACCATCTTGTCGATGACGGGGATCAGGATGATCAATCCCGGACCCTTCATGTCGATGATCCTGCCCAGGCGGAAGACGACCGCCCGCTCATATTCGTTCATAACGCGGATCGCCGAGGCCAAAAACATGATCACCAAAAAAACGAGTATCGTTATCGTGTACGTCATATTGATCCCTCCCTTGCTATTTTTCCTTGCACGCCGCCACCTTGATCTTCAGGCCCTCGACCTGCAGGACGGTTATTTTCGTACCTTCCTTCAGGGGCACATCGCTGTAAGCCGACCAGTATTCCCCCTTCACCATGACCTTGCCTTCCGCACTGATGTCGGTGACGGCCTTCCCTTCCGCACCGATCATCCCCTCCTTGCCGGTATGCTTCTTCCGGACCTGTGCTTTGATCACCAGATAGATGACGCCGACAAAAAACAGGGAAACGATGGTGAGCGTCGGAATGACGACCTCGAGCGATACCCGCAGGGCCGGGTCGGGGGAATCGAAGAGCATGAGCGATCCCGCGGCCAGGGAGATGATCCCGCCCACGGTGAGGATGCCGTGACTTACCACCTTTATCTCCGCGATAAAGAGGATTATCCCGAAGAGGATCAGGAGGACCGCCGCATAGTTCACCGGCAGGGTCTGCATGGCAAAAAACGCCAGGATCAGCGATATTCCTCCCACCACCCCCGGCAGGATCGCCCCCGGATGGGAAAATTCGAAGTAGAGACCGGCCAGGCCCAGCAAAAAGAGGATATAGGCGATGTTGGGATCGCTCAAGGTGGTGAGGATCCGCTGGCGATGCCCCATTTTTTTCTCCCGCAGTGCCGCCCCCGTCGTCTTCAATATTTTCTTTTTATCACCCACGAGTACCTGCTTTCCCTCCGCCTGGGCAAGGAGATCACGGATGTCCGTGGCGACATAGTCGATGACTTTGTTCTTCAGCGCCTCCTCTGCGGTGATGGAGGCACTCTTCCGCACCGCCTTTTCCACCCAGTCCTCGTTTCTGCCCCGGATCTTGGCGATACTGCGGACATAGGCGGCGGCATCGTTGGCCACCTTTTCCATCATTGTCTTGTCTCCGCCCCCACCCCCCAGCCCCACGGGATGGGCGGCGCCGATATTGGTTCCCGGGGCCATGGCCGCCACATGGGCCGCCACGGTGATGATCACGCCGGCGGAGGCCGCCCGGGCGCCGGAGGGATAGACATACACCAGAACCGGTACGGGGGCGTTGAGGATCCCTTTGGCGATATCTCTCATGGCCAGATCGAGCCCCCCGGGGGTGTCCAGGAGAATGATCAGGCCGTCGGCCCCCTCTTTGCCGGCAGCGGCGATGTGCTGCAGAATGAATTCCGCCACCGGCGGGGTGATGGCGCCGTTCACCGTGATTTGATGGAAGACAGGTTTGTCCGCCGCCGCGTCCGGACAGGGCAGGGACAGCGTCAGGAACAACAGCAGCGATGCCTTCAATATCCAGGGCAGGATTCTTCTTTCGCTCATGCCGTCACCCCCTCCCGGCTCTTCCCATCCAACAGTTTCATGATTTGTTGTACATCCTCCCAAACCTGGCGCTTCTGGGCGGGATTTCTCAACAGATAAGCCGGATGATAGGTAGGCATGAGGGGAATATCCAGATAACGGTGCCAGCGGCCCCGGAGCAGGGAGATGGGCAGATCGGTTTTTAGGAGGGTTTGGGCGGCAAAGGTTCCCAACGCGCAGATCGCCCGGGGCCGGATGGTCTCCAATTGCCCGATCAGAAAGAGCTCACAGGCGGCGATCTCCTCCGGCAGCGGATTGCGGTTCCCCGGAGGTCGGCATTTGAGGATATTGCAGATATAAACCTCCCGGCGTTTCATTTTCATGGCCTCGATGATCTTGGTAAGGAGCTGTCCCGCCCGGCCCACAAAAGGCCTTCCTTGCAGGTCTTCATCCGCGCCCGGGGCTTCTCCTACAAAGACCAGGTCCGCCCGAGGATTGCCCTCCCCGAAGACGATATTCTTTCGACCGCTGTGGAGAGGACAGCGGCGGCATTCCCCCAGGTCTTCCCGCACCGCTTCCAGATCGGGACGTTTTTCCGTTATGACGGCCGCCACTTCAGCAGCCGAGACGTCGGTCAGAGACCCGGCCCGAACCGCTGCGGGAGACTGTCGTTCCCACGGCGCTACCGACGTCCGTCTCTTCCCCCCCGGTTCGACAACGCCGGCGACGGCGGCCTCCCCGGAGGGGGAATATTCCCCGGGACCTTGCCGACAGGGAACTCCCACGGTGATGCCGTACTGCCGTCCCGCTTCCATGTAGACCCGCAGCGACCTCAGCATCCTGAGCAGTTCGTTTCTAACGGCGTCGTTCATCGACAAGGGCTTTGACCCGGTCCAATATCCGGCCGGCGATGTCCTGCTTGTCCATCAAGGGAACCGCCTCGACCCCCCCCCGGGGATCGAGGATCTTGATGATATTGGTGTCGCACTGAAATCCCGCACCCTCTTCATGGAGATCGTTGGCCACAATTAGATCCATGTGTTTGGCAAAGAGTTTCTCCCGGGCATTGGCCAGGAGGTTTTCGGACTCCATGGCAAAACCCACCAACACCCGGTTTCCCTTCTTCTTCCCCACCTCGGCAATGATATCCGGATTTCTCTCCAGGGACAGCAGCAGGGGCCCCGTCTTCTTCTTGAGTTTGTTTTCCGCACGCACCGCCGGTCGATAGTCCGCCACGGCGGCCGCTTTGATGACCACCGTCGCCGCTTCCAGATGGGCCATGACGGCGTCGCGCATCTCCCGGGCGCTTCCCACGGAGACAAATTCGATCCCCGGCGGCACCGGCAGGGCGGAAGGTCCGCTGATGAGCGTCACCTCGGCACCGCGGCGCAGAGCCATCACCGCCAGGGCATATCCCATTTTCCCCGAGGAGTAATTGGTGATGAAGCGAACCGGATCGAAGGGCTCCCGGGTCGGTCCGGCGGTTACGAGGATCCGTTCCCCGCGCAGATCCTTCACCGTCCATACCGAGGCGAGGGCCTCCATGATTTGGTCCAGCTCCGCCAATCTTCCCACCCCGGCGGCCTTGCAGGCCAGTTCCCCGTAACCCGGCGCCACCAGGCAGACGCCCCGTTTCTTCAGAATCTCCAGATTTTCCTGGACCGCAGGGTGGAGGAACATGTTTTCGTTCATGGCGGGACAAACGATCACCGGCGCTTTGGTCGCCAGCAGGACCGTGGAGAGAAGGTCGTCGGCGATGCCGGCGGCCATTTTGCCGATGATGTTGGCGGTGGCCGGCGCCACCACCACCGCGTCCCCGAAAGCGGCCAAGGAGATGTGATTCAGGTCGTAATGCTCCTGGGAAAACATCCCGGTGAAAACAGGATTGCCTGAAAGCACCTGAAAAGTAAGGGGGGTGATGAATTCCCGGGCATGGTCCGTCATGATGACCTTCACGGAGATATTGTTCTTAACGAGCATTCTCGTCAGTTCCGCCGCCTTATAGGCCGCAATGCCCCCGGTGACACCCAGCACCACTCTCTTTTCTGTCGGCATCTTCCCTTCCCCTTGGAAATTCCCTTTTTCTCATCGAACTATAGCAATAATGATTTCCAAGATCAAGAAGATGAATAGCGCCGCGGTCGGCACAAAGGATCGCATCTACGGCTTGCAAAAGCGAGCACAAACAAATATGATGGGCCCGCGGAAAGCAACCGGGGACCTACGTCCCTCCAGGGATACCTTATCCAAGAGTAATTACAGGGATACTTACTCGGAAGGGAAACGACGGGGAGAAAGCTCCCGAAGCAAAGCGAGGAAATCACGAGGAATAAGTAAACCATGAAAACCTACAAGATCTATTTTATCTCTGTAACCCTCATTATCCTTTCGGCACTTTCATGGTGGTTTTTTGCCACCAGCGGGGAGTTCGGAAAACCGGAAATCAAGCTGCTCCAGGATGTGCGTAGCATCGGGCAGCGTTCGGTTTTGGAGGTGAGCTTCACGGACAGCGGCAGCGGCCTCGGTCACGCCACCGTGGTCCTCACCCAGGACAATCGGCCCCGGGTGCTGGCCGACCTGCGCTATCCCGGAAAAAAGACGGAGCACCATGCCGTTTCCATCCCCATCGATTCCGCGGCGCTGAAACTCCACGACGGTCCGGCCGTCCTGACCGTCACCGCCGTGGATCGGTCCGTCTGGAAGAACACGGCCACGTCGAGCCGCCTGCTTAACGTGGACGTGGCGCCCCCGCAG
>JAGPFL010000110.1 GCA_018056545.1 Syntrophobacterales bacterium | reverse complement strand
GGGTGACCGTCAATGCGATCAACCTCCTGGGGGAAATAGGAGATGATAAGACTGTGGCGCTGATCAGGGAACGAAGCCTCGTGGCGGCAAGACCGGGAGCGGCCGCCTTCCCTGCCGACCGTTACCGGGCGGCGATGACGTCGGTGCTCGAGCTGGTCAAGAAAAGAAGGAACAAGGAAAACCGATGAAAAAGGATTTACGGATATATCATCTTGTGGCGCCGCTCCTGATCGGCGGCCTTCTTTTTGCCGCGGTGGGCATCGCTGCCGCCGAACCGGTCCCCCTACCCAATATTAGTCTCAACATCGGCGGCGGCACCCCGGATTCCCCGGCGAAAGCGGCGACGGTGATTCAACTCCTCTTCATCCTCACCGTCCTCTCCTTGGCCCCGGCGATCCTCCTGATGGTGACCTCTTTCACCAGGGTGGTAGTCGTTCTTTCCCTGCTGCGTCATGCCCTGGGAACCCAGCAGATCCCTCCCAACCAGATCGTCATCGGGATGGCCCTTTTTTTGACCTTTTTCATCATGACGCCGGTCTGGCAGAAGGTGAACCAGGAGGCGCTCCAGCCCTATTACAACGAAGAGATATCCGGCGAAGAGGCTATGAACAAGGCCGCCTCGCCCATCAAGGACTTCATGCTGAAACAGACCAGGGAAAAGGATCTCGCCCTGTTCGTGAAGATCGGCCGGGAAAAACAGCCGGCAAAACCGGAAGACATTTCCTTGACCGTACTCATTCCGGCTTTCATGATCAGTGAACTGAAGACGGCGTTCCAGATAGGCTTCATGATTTATCTGCCCTTTTTCATTATCGACATGGTCATCTCGAGTATCCTGCTTTCCATGGGGATGATGATGCTGCCGCCGATCATGCTCAGCCTGCCGTTCAAGCTGTTGCTGTTTGTTCTGGTGGACGGCTGGCATCTGATCGTGGGTTCCTTGGTGAAGAGTTTTCACTGACCTCCCATGCCACCATGGAGGGGTGAAAAAAAGGAAAATTGGCATTAACGGGTAGTTGCCGTCATTTTTATGTAATTTGGAAAGGTCGTATCGATATGTCTGTGGATTTCGTGGTGGGAATGATGAGCGAAACCGTCAAGGTCACCCTCCTGGTTTCGGCGCCGGTGCTGATCGTCGGTCTGGTGATCGGGGTGTTTGTGAGTCTGATCCAGGCGATGACCCAGGTGCAGGAAATCACCCTGGTCTTCGTACCGAAGATCGTGGCCTGTATGGTGGCGCTGGTGGCGGCCCTGCCGTGGATGATCGGCATCCTGTTGAGCTTCACGAACAATCTCTTCCAGAACATTCCCATGTATATCCGTTGAAAAGGCGCCGTCTTTTCATGAACCGTGAAAAGCCGGTTTCCGCAGACGGATTGAACGGAAGATGAAAATATCCTGATGATTGCGGACGTTTTCATACGAGCATCATGACCGGATTCCCCTTGTTGACATCTGAAGGTGTCGCCGTTTTTATCCTGATATTTCTACGCATCGGTGCGATCGTGGTCATGATCCCGGTGTTCGGCGATCGGGCGGTGCCGGCGCGGGTAAAAGCGGGGCTGAGTCTCGTTATCGTCTTGATTTTGTATCCCCTCATTCGCTTTCCCCTTCCCGGTGGTTATCTGGACGACATCTTCACGATGGTCGCCGGGATGCTGGGAGAAATTCTCATCGGCGTTCTCATCGGGTTTGCGGCCCGTTGTATCTTTGCCGCCATTCAGTCCGCCGGAGAGATGGCGGGGATTCAGATCGGTTTCAGCATGGCCAATGTCATCGACCCGCTGGGGAGCACCCAGATATCAATCATTTCCGAATTTCTCTATCTTATGGGTATGCTCGTATTTCTCATCGTCGACGCCCATCATATCTTTTTGGTCAGTCTTGCCGAGACATATCAATATGTACCACCCTTGGGATTCGGTTTCTCCGGGGAGTTGATGCAGCTCCTGACCGGTATGACCGCCAAACTGTTCCTTACCGCCGTGAAGCTTTCCGCCCCCATCATCGCCGTCGTGTTGCTCATCAATATCGGCCTGGCGGTCATCGCCCGAACGGTTCCGCAGATTAACGTCTTCATCATCGGGTTCCCGATCCAGGTTGCGGCAGGTCTGTTCTTTCTGGGCCTGACCGCTCCGATTTTCGGCAAGATGACGGCGCAGTTGTTTCTACGCCTGCAGACGGAACTTATGGCCTTATTGAAAGCGATGTAAGATGGTAGGATATTTGACGGTGCCGTCATAAAACTGTTGGTGGATTATGGCCGAAAACGATCAGGGACAGGAAAAGACCGAACAGGCAACCCCCAAACGCCGTGAGGAATCCCACAAAAAAGGGCAGGTGGCGAAAAGCCGGGAACTGGCATCGGTGGCTATCCTCGGCGGAACGTTGATCTATTTCTATTTCCAGGCCGGACATCTCTTGAAGGGGTTGATGGCATTGGTCAGCCGGATCTTGAGTTCGGCCTCCCGGGCCGAGTTGAGCGCCGACAGCGTCGTATCCTACTTTGCGGAACTTTCCTTTCAGGTCTTGATCATGTTGCTGCCGTTGTTGTTGACCGTCGTGGTCGTATCGCTCCTGGCCAACATCCTCCAAGTGGGATTCATCTTTTCCACGGAAGCAATGGCGCCGAAATTTTCCAAGATCAATCCCCTCAAGGGCTTGAAAAATGTCCTCGGCCTGCGGGCAGCCGTGGAACTGCTGAAGAATATTATAAAAATAAGCATGATCGCCGTGGTGGCATTCCTGACGATTCGGGCGGAAATATGGGGCTTTTTACCCCTCATGGATCAGGGGGCGTGGCAGATACTGGCTTTTATCGGCGGCAATGCCTTCAAGATCCTCAGTAATGTATGCTGGCTTCTTATGGTCTTGGCCGTTCTCGACTATCTCTATCAGCGTTGGGAACACGAAAAGAATATAAAAATGACCAAACAGGAGGTCAAGGAAGAGAACAAACAAATGGAGGGCGATCCCCTCATCAAGGGCAGAATTAGAAGGCTACAGCGGGAGGCCGCCCGGAAACGCATGATGGCCAGCGTTCCGAAAGCCGATGTCGTCATCACCAACCCGACGCATCTGGCCATTGCCGTTAAATATGACGCCGCCACCATGTCGGCGCCGGTGGTGCTGGCGAAAGGGGCCGGCCATGTTGCGGAAAGGATCAGAGAGATCGCCAGGGAAAATCATGTCCCCGTTGTGGAAAACAAATGGGTGGCACAGGTATTGTATAGAATGGTTGATATCGACGGGTTTATTCCCGAAAATCTTTACCGGGCGGTGGCGGAGATCCTGGCCTATGTTTATGGTCTCCGGACCGCGGGAGGATAACGGCCGATGGCGAATGCCTATGTAGAGAGATCTTCTTTTCTTGCCGACATGACCCGCAGCAGCGGCTTTTTCCTGGCCTTGGGGGTGGTGGGGATCCTGACGGTGATGATCGTACCGTTACCCACGATCGTTCTCGATCTCCTTTTGTCCATGAGCATCGCGGCGGCCATAGTGATCCTCCTCATGGCCATGTCGGTCATGAAACCACTGGATTTCTCGGTATTTCCCTCGGTACTGCTCATTGTCACCCTCATGCGCCTGGCCCTGAACGTGGCCTCGACGAGACTGGTCCTTCTTTACGGCAACAAGGGCACCGATGCCGCCGGCCAGGTTATCAAGGCCTTCGGCACCTTCGTCGTGGGGGGCAATTATGTAATCGGTTTCATCGTCTTTGCCGTGCTGGTCCTCATCAATTTCGTCGTCATCACCAAGGGGGCCACCAGAATCGCCGAGGTGGCGGCGCGGTTTACCCTCGATTCCATGCCGGGCAAACAGATGAGCATCGACGCCGATCTCAACACCGGTCTGATCACCGAAAGCGAGGCGCGACAACGGCGGCGGGAGATAGAAAACGAGGCGAATTTCTACGGCGCCATGGACGGCGCCAGCAAATTTGTGCGGGGCGATGCCATTGCGGGGATCATCATCGTCCTGGTCAACCTCATCGGCGGCTTGATCATCGGCGTCCTGCAAAAGGGGATGAATGTAGCGGACGCGGCGAAAACATATTCCCTCCTGACGATCGGGGACGGTCTGGTCACCCAGATCCCCGCCTTGATCGTTTCCACCGCGGCGGGGATTCTGGTCACCAGAACTTCGGCCTCCTCGGAACTGGGGGATGAATTGAAATCCCAGGTGTTTTCCCAGCCGAAGGCCTTTGCGCTCACCGCGTTCTTTGTCTTCGTCTTCGCCCTCATCCCCGGGATGCCGAAAATGGCCTTTCTGCTCGTCGCCTCGGGAATGGCCTTTCTGGCCTACAATATGACGGGAAAGGTCAAAAAGGAGGAGCCGGAAACGGTGGTGGAAACTCCCATGCCGGAGATTGCCGATACGGTGGAATCGCTGACGCCCCTCGATCCCCTGGGACTGGAGGTGGGATACGGTTTGATTTCCCTGGTCGATGCGAACCAGGGGGGTGAACTGCTGGGCAGGATCAAGGTGCTCCGGAGGCAACTGGCCCAGGAACTGGGGTTCATTATTCCGGCCATCCACATCCGGGACAATCTGCAATTGAATCCCAATGAATACAGCTTCCTCATCAAGGGGACGGAGGTGGCGAAAGGCGAATTGATGC
>JAGPFL010000027.1 GCA_018056545.1 Syntrophobacterales bacterium | reverse complement strand
ACTGCATCCGTTCCTGGGAGAAGGACGCACGGATGATGTAGCGGGCGAGGTTCTCCATGGCCGTATCATCTTTTGGAGAGATGCGGTTGCCGCAGAAGACGTTGAATCCCGAATGCCTCCACCCGGATAGCATCTTTACAAATTCTTCCGTGATCCTCCCCTTATTCAGGGCTCATCCGGCAAACGCCGGGATGAGCCCTCTGTATTTATGCCCTTGCGGCACGTTCCGTGCGTCGCTTACAAGTATTAAGTATCATTGACCTTTTTTCATTTTGCCGTTTTTTTGCTCCTTCGCCACAAAAAAACATTCTGGAAAAACAATCGGATAAGCAAAGATATTTACTTACACGGTCGGATATTTTGTGATATCGGATGGCAACAAGACAACACGGCTTTTTTATGGGAAAGCGTCGATGTCACCGGTAATGAATGTTTCCGGTTATCAGAAATTCCCGTAGGATAAGAAATGTTTTTTCGGGCGTCACCATCCCATATTTTCCGATGACAGAAGCTCATTTCCGGGAGAGTGCCGGGGAGCTCTTCCACGAACCCCTCTTCCCCGCCCCTGTGCCGGGCCGGTTCCTCCGGAGGATAAATCGCTTTGTCATCGAGTGCGATTGCGGGGGAAAGATCACCCGGGCCCACCTGCCCAACCCGGGGCGCCTCTGGGAACTGCTGGTCCCGGGTCGGGTCATCACCCTGGTGAGAAACGCCCCCGGCGCCGAACGGACCACTCCCTATACCGCGGTGGCGGTGGTCCGGGACGGCGCAACGGTGCTGCTGCATACCGCCAAGACCAACGAGGTGGTGCGGTTTCTGCTCCGGGAAAGGCTGATCCCCGGCTTGGAAGGGGCGGAAGTCGTCAAAAGGGAGGTCACGGTGGGGAAGAGCCGCTTCGATTTCCTCCTCCGGGAGGGGGGCGAAAATATCCTCCTCGAGGTTAAATCCTGCACCCTTTTCGGCCGCTCCCTGGCCATGTTCCCGGATGCCGTCAGCGCCCGGGCCAGGCGCCACCTGGAGGAGTTGGCCGCCCACGCCCAAACCGGCTGCCGTTGCGGCGTGATCTTTCTGATCCACTCCCCGCAGCCGGCGTTTTTCCTCCCCGATTATCACACCGATTTCGAATTCGCCCGCACCTTCCAGGCGCAACGGCATCGTCTTTTCTACCGGGCCGTCCGTGTTTCCTGGGGGGAAGATCTCCGTCTGGGCAGGAATATCCGGGAAGCCGTCATCCCCTGGCAACTGCTCCGACGGGAATGCCGGGATCGGGGCTGCTACCTGCTCATCCTCCACCTGGCGGCGGATACCAGGCTGGTCGTGGGGGCCCGGGGTGAATGCCGTTTTCCCGCCGGCTACTATCTATACACGGGCTCGGCCAAAAAGGGTCTGTCGGCGCGTCTGGCGCGTCACCTCCGGCAGGGCGGCAAGAATTTTCACTGGCATGTGGATTATCTCCGGGAGGCCGCCGCCTCATGCCGGGCGCTGCCCGTCAGGACGGCGGACGATCTGGAATGCGAGCTGGCCGCCGCCGTACAACGTCTTGCCTTATACGCCGTCCCCGGTTTCGGTTCTTCGGACTGTTCCTGTCCCAGCCACCTCTTTTTCCTGGGAGAAAGCGATCCCCTGCACCATCCCGGATTGCTGGAGTTACTGCAATACTACCGGATGGACAGGCTGACCCTTCCCTATTCCGGCCGTCAAAACTCCACCTGACCCCCAGAGCCCCACAACAAGTCCGATAATTGCTCCGCTCGGGAGGGTTATCATTTCTGTTGTCGGTGCTTTTGAACAATGGTATGAGGATTGGTAGTATGAGATAAGCTATGGGAACGATGAAAGTTGCCATTACCATGGATGAAGAGATTTTGGGCAAATTGGATCGACTGGTGAAACGTCGCTTGTTTCCCAACCGCAGTAGGGCCATTCAGGCGGCGGTACAGGAAAAACTATAGCTTTGGGAAAAAGGTAGCTTGGCCCGCGAAGGTGCTAAACTGGACATCCAGTAAGAGCAAGCACCGGCGGAAGAAGGGATCAACGGAGAGTTGAGCCAATGGACGCCATATTGAGGGGAGAAATCTGCCGGGCGGACCTGAATCCTGTGCGCGGCGTCGAACAGGCGGGGCTTCGTCCCGTGCTCATCATCAGCCACGAAATTTTCAATGAGCGCTCCGGAACGGTGATTGCTTTGGCTTTGACCGGCCAGAAGCCCCGTGCCGGGTTCCCTTGACCTTCGAATTGGCCTAAGTAAACCTTCTGTGATCCCGCCCAATCTTAATAGTCCGTTCATCAACCCCGGTTTTCCCGGAGAGAGGAGCAAAAAAGCATGAACATCAGTGTTCCCGTTCAAGAGTATGGCGACTACAAGATCCGCTTGATGGAGGAGGGCGACGCCCCGGCGGTGGTTGCCCTGTACCGGGCGGTCTATGGCGACCATTTCCCGATCAAGGAGATGTACGATCCCCAGTTTATCATCCGACAGCAAGAGGCGGGTTTGATGTACCGCGTCGTGGCCGTAGACGCCACCGGGAAGGTCCTGGCCCACCATGCCATGTATCGCCTGGAGGAAACCTACCACGGTCTGTATGAAGCGGGGCAAGGCATGGTCTATCCCGAATACCGCGGCAAGGGGTTCAGCAATGTCCTGCAGGATTATATCTCGAGAGTCCTGGGGCCGGCGGTGGGCCTGGAAGAATTCTGGGGCGAGTCGGTAACCAACCATGTAAAGATGCAAAAAGCCGCCCTATTCGTAGGTGTCAAGGAGACGGGAATTGAGCTGGAGGTGATGCCCGCCGAGTCCTATGAGGCGGAAAAAGCTGCCCCCGGGCGGGTGGGCGCCGTGGTGTGCAACCTCGTCATTAGGGAAAAGCCCCACACGGTCTTTCTGCCCGCCCCCTATGCGGACGTGCTGAAAAGAATCTATGAAAACGCCAAGCGGAAGCGTCAATGGGAAGTCGCCACGGCGTCTTTGCCGGAGACGGGCCGGACCCGTCATGCCGTTACCTACATCGCCAGCGCCGGGGTGTTGCGGATCAGCATCTTCGAGGCGGGCGGGGATGTCGGGGAAGTGGTTGCCGGTCTGGTCGATAAATATGCCGCCGCCGGAGCGGTCGTGTTTCAGGTGTTTCTACCCTTGGACAAGGCCTACAGCGGGGCGCTGACGGAGGCCTTGAACAAGCAGGGATTTTTCTTTTCCGCCCTGGTGATGCGCTGGTTCGACGCCGATGGCCTACTGCTGCAAAGGTTGGCATACCCGACCAATTACGAAGATATGCACATCTATACCGATTTTGCCAAGGATTTGCTTAAATTCATCATCCAGGACCGCAGCCGGGTAGAGGCGCCGGCAGCGGGGTAAAAGGGGCGGGGCAGACTATCCCAAAGGGGATGCGGGAGGGAGCATATCTATTTGTCCGGCAAATTCATCACCATGCGTTTCAGGCTGCCCTTGAAAAGGACGTCCATCCGTTGCGCTTCGATGATCTTTTCCACGAAACCGATGCCGAAGGAAGGATGCTCGATGACATCGCCGCGTTGGTAGGAATCACTCATTCGATAGGGGAGAATAACTGTATGCTTCCCCAACTCCCCCTGCTTTTGGAGCCAGCGTTGGGTCTCTACCGCTTCCGCCTGCCGGATCTCCTCCGCCGCCTTTGCGGCCGGTCGGCGAAGACGCTCACCGGCGGGATCGGCTTTCCGGTCTCTGGTTTTGGCGCCCCGGTATTTGTGTTCGGTCCCGCAGGTCTTGCACTTTACCCGGGCGATCACCCCGCCGACTTCATACAGGACGATGTGGGCCAGTACCAGGCCGCATCGCGTACAAAGGGCATCCACGTTCTTTCCCACCGAAGACATCTTTTCTCTCCTTACGGAAACTTAACTGCCTTCATAACATACTTTTTCCCAGCGCCAACAATTATTTCTGCGTAAGCCGTCGGGACCGACAACGTCAGCCGCTCGCCGCCGGTAAACGCACGGTGAAATCACTCCAGGTGATGAACGGCCACCGCTCCCCACTTGTCGCGGAAGTACTCCGCCACGAGGCGGCGATGACAGTGCCGGGGTTTTTCTTCACTACACAACAGGCAACCCTCATGGAGCGTATCCGGCGTCACGATCCCCTCTACCTGCCGGTCGACCATGAGCGCCCGGAAATCCCGCTCATACACCGTCCAGTCGCCCTTGTTCTTCTTGAAGGCTGTGAGGATCTCCTCCGTCGGGGCCAGCACGGGAAGGTGGAGGTAATCGATGCCGCCGACGGCCTTCAGAAAGTACCGGAGGTCGGCCTTTTTGGCGAAACCGGCCAGTTGCGACGTGTTGTGCAGACGGATGTCGATAACCCGCCGGATGCCGTTTTCCATCAGGAGGGCGAAAAACTTCTCCGCCGCTTTTCCGGCAAAGCCGATGGTAAAGAGTTTTATCTTATCCATAAATGCCCATCCCTACCGAGCCGTTCTTTCATCCGCTTTATTGCCGGTGTTCAATGATACGCAAATTACCTTAATTAGCAAGGAAAAAACATCTTTACAGGCAGTGGGAATAACTGATGCAAAATCTCCTGGTTAGTGTTAAAGGGAACCCGAGTCCGCACCGGTGGGAAGGGCAGCAACCCTTACCGCCGGAGAAAAAACCGCCGTGGAGAAAGGATAATCACATCCCATGTACGCCGTCATCATGGCGGGAGGCAAGGGGGCCCGGTTCTGGCCCCGGAGCCGGAACCGCCTCCCCAAGCATCTCCTCGATATCTGCTCGGAAAAGACCATCGTCCAGGAAACGGTGACCAGGATCCTTCCCCTGACACCGCCGGAAAAGATCCTTGTCGTCACCGGTGCCGCCCATGCGGAACCACTGATCGCCCAACTTCCCGAGATCCCCCGGGAGAATATCCTCATCGAGCCGGTGGGCCGCAACACCGCCCCCTGCATCGGCCTGGCCGCCCTGGTGGTACGCCGCCGGTCCGGCGATGACGTCATGGCCGTCCTTCCCTCGGATCACCGGATCGGGGATGAAGAAACCTTCCGGCGGGTGCTGTCCGCCGCCGTAGACATGGCCGCCACGGGGGAGCACCTGGTCACCGTCGGCATCAAGCCGACGGGGCCGGAAACCGGCTACGGTTACATCGAACAGGGTCAACCGGTGGCCCGCAAGGGAGGGGTGGAAATCTTTCGGGTCCGGTCCCTGCGGGAAAAACCGGACCTGGAAACGGCCAAGGCCTTTATTGCCGGGGGGGGCTTCTTCTGGAACAGCGGTATGTTCATCTGGCAGGCCGCAACGATCCTGAACGAGTTGGCCGCCTCGCTGCCGGATATACATGCGGGGCTGATGGAAATCGACGCCGCCCTGGGAACCCCGACCGAGGCGGAAGTCCTTGCCGCCGCCTATGAACGTTTCCGTTCCATCTCCATAGATTACGGTGTCATGGAAAAGACGAAGAACAGTTTGGTTATCCCTGCCGAATTCGGTTGGTCGGATGTCGGGAGCTGGGACGCCCTCTGGGAGGTGGCGGAGAAGGACACCGCCGGGATCGCCGCCCGGGACCCCGACGGGCTGATCAACGTGAACGCCCGCAACTCCTTGGTGCATTCCCGGAAACTGGTGGCCCTGGTGGAGGTGGAGGATCTCATCGTCGTGGAGACGGACGATGCCCTGATGATCTGCAAGCGGGGGTCTTCCCAGGATGTCCGCCGGATCGTGGAACTCTTGGAGGCAAAGGGGAAAACCCAATATCTCTAACCGCCATGCCCGTTTGACGGGCACAACGAAACACGAAAATTATCGAAGAGTTGCGGACATTTACTTGTAAAGGCCAAGGCGGGAACGCGAAGGAGCGCCCCGGGTCAGGGACAGGGGGATGAGGTCGTCCCGAGCGGGACATAAACAGTTTTTCCCTGGAGAGAAGATCTTCCTTTCTCCATGGCCTGGGCGATTTTCGCCGGGGAAGTCCGCTGATCGTCAAAGACGACGACCACCAGACAAGGCTGCGGCATTTCGCAACTTATTACTCCGACGGTATTTTTCAAGATGGTCCCCATCTTGGTCCGTTCCCACATGGACAGACCGGGAAAACTGTGGTAGGCAGGGGCAAAAAAGCGGCGGCGGCACCGCCGCCAACCGACAAACCCATGTCTCTGTCGCTCTCCCATCCCCTGATTCTCGCCTCCGCCTCGCCCCGGCGGGAGGAGTTGCTGCGTCTCCTCGGACTCGATTTTCAGGTTATCCCCAGCCGGGTGGATGAAACCTTCTTCGTCAACGAAAGGCCCGCCGAACATGTATTGCGCCTGGCGGAGAACAAGGCCCATGCCGTCGCCCAACTTCATCCCCAGGCCTGGGTCCTGGGGGCCGACACCATCGTGGTCATCGACGGCGAGGTGCTGGGAAAGCCGGGCGACGCCGACGCGGCGGCGGCGATGCTGGAAAAACTGAGCGGTCGGACCCATGAGGTCTTTACGGGCTTTGCCCTTCTGTGCCTCGCCGACCGGGTGGCGATCCGGCAGGAGGTCCGGGCCTCCGTGACCTTCCGGAGCATTTCCCCCGATGAAAAAATGTGGTATATCCGCTCTCCGGAACCTTATGACAAGGCGGGAGCCTATGCCGTCCAGGGACTCGGGGCCTTCTTCATCAAGGAAATCAATGGTTCATATACCAACGTCATGGGGTTGCCCCTCTGCGAGGTCGTGGATGCCCTGAAAGCGGCCGGGGCCCTTTCCTTCGCGGCGGCGTGATCTACATGGTAACAATAAAATGGAAGATTCTGTAGCCAGGAACATCGAGATCATCCGGGAACGCATCGCCGCCGCCGCCGCCCGGTCGGGCCGGCGGGCGGAGGAGGTACGCCTCATGGCCGTCACCAAGACCGTGGACGACAGGCGCATCGCTGCGGCCATCGCCGCCGGCGTGGACATCATCGGCGAAAACTACGTCCAGGAGGCGAAGCGTAAAATCGAAATCATGGGGCGGGCCCGACAGTGGCATCTGATCGGCCATCTCCAGACCAACAAGGCAAAGTACGCCGTGCGGCTTTTCGACATGATCCATTCGGTGGACCGGATGGAGGTGGCCCGGGAGCTGAACCGGCGGGCCGCCGGAGAAAATCGGCTCCTCCAGATCCTCGTCGAGGTGAACGTCAGCGGCGAAGCCACCAAAAGGGGTGTACCCCGGGAAGAGGCAATAAATCTGGTGAAAGAGATCGCCCCCCTGGAACACCTCACCATCCGTGGTTTGATGACCATGGCGCCGTGGGGCGACGACCCCGAGGATGCCCGGCCATACTTCGCCGCCCTGAGAACCCTCCGGGATCAAATCGCTGCCGTGGGCATTCCCGGCGTGAAGATGGAAGAGTTATCCATGGGCATGTCTGGGGATTTCGAGGTGGCCGTCGAAGAAGGGGCGACCATTGTCCGGATCGGCCGCTTCCTCTTCGGGGAACGACCGCCCCGGTAAACTTCGGGACCACAAGTTGACAATTTCACGCCAATCATGTTAGGGGACTGCCCCGGCAATGACGATATGAGTCCTTGCGCAAAACCATAAAAAACGCAGCCGCCGGTCCGGCAAGCCCGGCGAGGCGGCGGCAAACTCGGAGACAACCATGTTTTTGAAACAGATGCAGGTAAGCCAGATGGCTGTCTTTGCCTATCTGGTCGGTGATGAAGAGACAGGCGAGGCCCTGGTGATCGATCCCGCTGCGGAGACCTCCCGGATCGCCTCCCTGGCGAAGGAGAACCATCTGCGCATCAAATACATCGTCAACACCCACGGGCACGTGGACCATATCGCCGGCAACAGGGACATGAAGGAGCTCACGGGCGCCGAGATCGTCATCCACGAGGCGGATGCGGACCTGCTGGTTTCCACCCCCGCCCTTTATCTCCGCATGTTCGGCGCCAAAGCCTCGCCCCCGGCCGACATCACCGTCAAGGAAGGGGATGCGATCCCTCTGGGCAAGCTCTCCTTGCGCGTCCTGGCCACCCCGGGGCACTCCCCGGGCAGTATGTGTCTTTTGGGCAACGGAATGGTGTTCACCGGCGATACGCTCTTCGTCGGGGCCATCGGGAGGACCGATCTGCCCGGGGGATCGTGGACCGTCATGGCCCGTTCGCTGAGAGAAAAGCTGGCCGTCCTGCCCGATGCCACCAAGGTCCTGCCGGGGCACAATTACGGTCCGGCGCCGACTTCGACCATCGGCTATGAAAAGAAACACAATCCGTATCTGAAGTTTTAGCGGCCGTGGACGGCACCTAGGGATCCACCCCCTCAAAAGGGCGGTCGGATGCCGCCCGCCAGCTCCCGGCGGACTATTATTAACCATTAATTTCCGCGAGGTTTAAAATATGTCCGAGCCCCTCGTTACCTCTTCGCTGCCCGGTCTTTCCCTGGCCGGTCGGGGAAAGGTCCGTGACATCTACAGCCTGGACGACAAACTGTTGATCGTGGCCACCGACCGTATTTCCGCCTTCGACGTCATCATGCCGAACCCCATTCCGGACAAGGGGCGGATTCTGACCCAGATGTCCGTCTTCTGGTTCCATGCCATGGAGGACATCATCGGCAACCACATCATCTCCACCAATCCCGAAGACTACCCCGAGGTCTGCCGACCCTACCGGGAAATACTCAACGGCAGGAGTATGCTGGTGAAAAAGGCCCGCCCCCTGCCGGTGGAATGCATCGTCCGGGGCTATCTGAGCGGTTCGGGATGGAAGGATTACCAACGGGACGGGGCCATCTCGGGAATCCAACTGCCGGCGGGGCTGAAAGAATCCGCCCGACTGCCCGCGCCCATTTTCACCCCGTCAACCAAGGCCCCGGAAGGGGAACACGATATGGCCATCACCCGTGAAGGGGTGGAAAAGCTCATCGGCAAGGAACTTACGGAGAAAGTGGCCGGGCTGAGTATAGAGATCTATAACCGGGCCGCCGGTTTCGCACTGCAGCGGGGGATCATCATCGCCGACACAAAAATGGAATTCGGCTTGCTGGACGGGGAGTTGATCATCATCGACGAACTTTTGACCCCCGATTCGTCCCGTTTCTGGCCACTGGACGACTACGTCGAGGGGCGAGGGCAAAGCAGCTTCGACAAACAGTTTCTCCGGGATTACCTCCTGTCCCTGGACTGGAACCAGCGCCCGCCGGCGCCGGAACTTCCCGGAGAAATTATAAGCAAAACAGCGGAGAAATACCGGGAGGCACTGGAACGTCTCACTAAATGAAAGGCCACCGTCACCCTTGACATCGTCCCTTTCGGTAATTAAATTACCCCCGTTTTGCGGGGTGAGAACGGCCGATGCTTGACTGAACAGTAAACATGAACGGGAATTAAAGCAGATCCATGACCAAGAGATGTTATTATGAGATCCTGAACGTAAGCCGTAACGCCACGGAAGAGGAGATCAAGAAAAGCTACCGGCGCCTGGCCATGCAGTACCACCCGGACCGTAATCCCGGCGACCGGGAGGCGGAGGAGAAGTTCAAGGAGGCCGCTGAAGCCTACGAGGTGCTCAGCGACCCACAAAAAAGGGAAATATACGACCAGTACGGCCATGAGGGTCTGAGCAGCTCCGGTTTCCGGGGATTTTCCGGCTTCGAGGATATTTTCAGCAGTTTCGGCGATGTTTTCGGAGACATCTTCGGCTTCACCAACGGCCGCAGTCGTTCCCGGACTGCCGCCCGCGCCGGTGCGGATCTGCGCTATGATCTCGAGCTGACCTTCATGGAAGCCGCCTTCGGCCTTACCAAAGACATCACCATCGAGAAGCTGGAGCGTTGTCACGAATGCAACGGTTCCGGATCGGCGCCCGGAACCACACCGGAGGTTTGCAGCCGCTGCCGCGGCCGCGGGCAGGTCACCCAGTCCAGCGGTTTCTTCAGTATCAGCACCACCTGTCCCAACTGCCGCGGACAGGGGCAGACCATCACCCATCCCTGCAAGAACTGCCGGGGCGGAGGTCGGGAAAGGGTGGCCAAGACGGTCCAGATCAAGATTCCCGCGGGGGTCGAAACGGGTTCCCGTCTGCGTCTGCGAGGTGAAGGAGAGCAGGGGGAATACGGAGGCCCCAACGGCGACCTTTACGTCTTCATTCACGTCCAGGAACACGAATTTTTCCAGCGTTCCGATGACGACATCATCTGCCGCGTACCCATTTCCTTCGTGCAGGCTTCCCTGGGGGACAGTATCGAGGTGCCGACGCTGACGGGGACGGAAAAGCTGAAAATCCCCCGGGGAACGCAGACCGGCAAGATCTTCCGCCTGAAGGGTAAGGGCATCGCCCATTTGCGCGGCTTCGGACGGGGCGACCAGCTTATCGAAACGGTCGTGACCATCCCCACCAACTTAAACAAGCGCCAGGAGGAACTCCTGAGGGAGTTTGCCCGGATCAGCGCCGAATGACCGTGTCTTTACACAAAGGCACGAATAAGATAAGAAACCGCATCAAAACTTCAAGAGGGGGAACAAAATGAACAAGACCTTTCGCCGTCTGGCACCGCTGTTTATCGTTGGCATCTTCTTCCTAACCGGTTGTGCCGCCGCAGTAGTCGGCGGGGCCGTGGTCGGAGCCGGGACGGGAACATACATGTTCATCAACGGCGAATTGAAAACGGACTACAACGACGGCTACGACCGGGTGTGGGCCGCCGTGGAAAAGACCGTCGCCGATATGCGCGGCACGGAGGTCATGCCGGCTAAAGGCATCGGCAGCGGCAAGATCAACGCCGTCATTAACGGCGAAAAGGTCGTCATCGCCGTTACCTTCAAAGAGAAAAAGCTCACCACCGTGGGAGTCAGGGTGGGTGTCATCGGCGACGAAACCGCCTCCCGGATGATTCATGCCAAGATCGGCGATAACCTGGCGACAAAGCGATAGCGCCGCCGGATGGTCCATCGTCCCCTGATCACATTGCTGCTATTGCTGGCAGTCGTGGCGCCAAACGCCGCGGCGGCGCAACAAATCCCCATGCATTCCTGGCCGGACGGATTGACGTTGTGCGGTGAATCCGTTCCCCTCCACCGTCAGGATGTCTGGGAGATGATGGATCAGGCCTTCGTCGCCTCCGTCTATAATCAGACCCAGGTCATTCTCTGGATAAAGCGGGCCCACCGCTATTTCCCCTACGTGGAAAAGCGGCTGCAGGAACGCCGTATGCCCGACGATCTTAAATATATTGCGGTGGTGGAAAGCGCCCTCAAGACCTATGTCACTTCCAGCGCCCAGGCCGTGGGTCCCTGGCAGTTCATCAACGGCACGGCGAAGAGATACGGCCTCCGTATAGACCGCTGGATTGACGAGCGCTATCACTTCGAGCGGGCAACGGAGGCGGCCCTCGATTATCTGTCCGACTTATACGGCGAATTCAAGAACTGGACGCTGGCCATCGCTGCTTACAACTGCGGGGAGAATCGTCTGGCGAAAAGCCTCCAGGCCCAGGGAGTGAAAAGCTTTTACGACACCGACCTGCCCCTGGAGACCGAGGCCTATATCTTCCGCATCCTCGCCGCAAAAACCATCCTCGCCCGACCGGAGGTCTACGGGTACGCCATCCCGGCGGTCAGTCGCTATCCCTCGCTGGAATATGATGAAATCGACCTCTTGTTACCCAACGAAACGCCCATCACCGCCATTGCCCGCGCCGGCGATACGACCTACAAGATCATCCGGGAAATGAATCCGGAAATCCGCCAACAATCCCTTCCTTTGGGGAGCTTCAAATTACGCCTTCCCAAGGGGAAGGCAAAGGGTTTCCATGAGCGGCTGAAAAAAGAGTGGCCATGATAACCGGGTTTTTCCCCGTCAGAAGTCGCCCTGCGGGATCTGGAAGAGACGGGCGATCACCCCGTCGAAATAATCGGGCAGGTAGCGATCCCAGAGCCTGATGGGAACCTCCGCCGGCGCCGGCTGGGAGGACAGAGGAAAAAGGAAAAGGTAGCGCATCAGGTATTCCACGTTTTTCGCCAGATGGCCGCGGTACTGCTGGCGGAGGCGCTGTTCGCTGATCCGGTCCTCATGCATGCAGCGTCCGATTTCGCTTTCCAGCATCTCCTGGTAGTTGGCAATGATGATTTCCAAATACACCTCCGCCTCTCCCTCATGCACAAAGGTGGCATAATCCCGGTGCGCCTGTTCCGGATTCACTCCCCGCTGCGCCATGACGGCCAGCACCTTTTCCGGCAGGGGTGACCGAAGCAGGATCTCCTTATCGGGGCGGATGCGTACCACCCAGTTGACGGCGTTGTAGCGGCCCTGATGCCGCTCCTCTTCCACCACTTCGCAATCCATATCAATCGCCTTCAAGACCGTGCGGACACGTTCCTGCTCATTGTCCGCAATGACGACCTTGACGCCCGCCACGTCGTTGATGACCAGTTCACCGGTTCCGGTGATTTCTCTTTTCTGGCGCAGGTCTTCGAGAAAGCGGTTTTCCGCTTTGAGGAATTCCCCGAGCATTTCCTCGGGAGAGGTGATCAGCGCCTCCCGGGGAATCCCCAGGCGCTCCGCCCGTTCATCGGCCATAAGTTCCGCATTGCCCTTGATCGCGTCGTAAATCCGGTCGATGATGCGCCGGGCCCCTTTTTCCGCCAGACGCCTGATGCGTTTGATCCGCCACGAACCCAGATAGACCTCGCCCCTCTCCCCCGCCCGGAAGAACAACATGCCCTGACAGGGCGTCTCACGGTAGAAACGGCCGGGGTATTGGCCGTAATCTCCGATCAGCTCCCTGATCCGCTGGTTGAGATATGGCGGGGTGCGGACGATGGCATCCTTGAGTTCGCCTTTCAAAGTCACCGGTTCGAGGCGCATCTGGACACCGTGGAGTCCTGCGAACAACCGCTCTGCAAACAGATGGAGATAACGGGAGACGATCATCTGATTGAAATGGACGAGGCGGACGATCAGGGCGCCGTCCCCGGCGTCCACTTCCCCGTACATCCAGCGGCGGATAACGTCAGCCAGTTCCTGCCTGTGAAGATAGCTGCCGATCGTGATCACCGGTCATCCTCCTGGTACGGCGAGCATCGCCGAGGATTAAACGCGGCGTCGCCGACCGGGAAACGGCTTAACCGCATCGATCCTTCTTTCCGCCCCAGCCGATAAATAAGGTCCCGACAGAAACAAAATGGGGTGTTCACCGGATAGGCTCTTTTTCTTTGCACCCCTATTCTACGCCGCAAGAGGCGATCTTTCAATCATCAATATCACCATGGCGACGTAGGCAGCCGCAGAGGACAGAAAAGACAGGCACAGGCATACATAAACCGACAGGCAGCACAGAGGTGAAGACATGACACAAGACCAAGCAGCGGACCGGACCTTCACGGACGTCAATATCGGCAGAAAAGTGAGGGAGCTCAGGGAAAAAAGCCAGTTGACGATCATGGACCTGGCGGCCAAGACGGGGATTGCCAAGTCCGTGCTGACGGAAATCGAATCGGGAGACGTGACCCCTCCCGTCGCCACGCTTCTCAAGCTCGCCAAGGCCATGAACGTAGGCATGGCTTTTTTCTTCCAGGATGAAACGGTGGCGGACAAGGTATCCGTAACCCGCAAGGACCAGCGGATCAGGATCCGGCGTCGTCCCCATCATCATGAAGGCGAGGTGGACTACATCTACGAATCCCTGGAAACACGGAAACCGGACAAGCACATGGAGCCCCTGTTCGTGGAATTTCAGCCCATGGACACGGGAGACATGGTGTTTTCCTCCCATGAAGGCGAGGAATTCGTCTATCTTCTGGAGGGAAGATTGGAGTTCCGGTCCCACGAACGCATCGAGGTCCTGACTCCGGGCGACGCCATCTATTTCGAATCGGACCTGAGTCATGCCTTCCGGGGGCTGGACAATCAGGCCGCCCGGGCCGTCGTCGTCGTTTGGAACAAACCGTAGTCAAGACTGGGAGGGGAAAATGCTGGAAATCCGGTTTCACGGACGGGGCGGACAGGGCACGGTGGTGGCCACGATCCTGCTTTCCAAGGCCTTCTTTCAGGCCGGCTGGGAGGTGCAGAGTTTCCCCTTCTTCGGGGTGGAGCGCCGGGGTGCGCCGGTGGAAGCCTACCTGCGTCTGGACAAAAAGAAAATCCTGCTCCGGACGAACGTCACCGCCCCCGATCATGTGGTGGTGCAGGACCAAACCCTGCTGCAGAATATCGACGTCACCCGGGGCCTCAAACCGGGAGGCTGGATCCTCCTCAACAGTCCGGCCCTTCCGGAGAATCTTAACCCCTACCGGGGGATGAAACTCGCCTGCGTGGACGCCACCCGGATTGCCCTGCGCCACCTTCTGGGAAGCCGCACACATCCCATCGTCAATACGGCCATGATCGGCGCCTTCGCCCGGATGCTGGAAATGCCGCCCCTGGAGTCGGTCTGCGACGCCATCCGGGAAGAGGCCCCTTCGGAACCCGAGGCGAATATCGCCGCCGCCCGGGACGCTTACCAGGAAGTCCTCCTACAGGGCTTAATATCATAGGTGAGGAATATGGAAACTCTCGTCCCTCTGCAAAATATCCTGTACATGCCGCGGACCTCCATGACCACGGAAGGGAACAAAACAGGTTCCTGGCGTTTCCTTCGGCCGCGCTACGAGGAAAAGACCTCTCCCTGCAGCACCGCCTGCCCGGCGGGAGAGGACATCGCCCGGATCGAGATGCTCATCACCCAAGGGGCCTTCAAAGAGGCCTGGGAAACCATTCTCATGGAAAATCCCCTGCCCGGCGTCTGCGGCCGGGTCTGCTACCATCCCTGCGAGGGCCGTTGCAACCGCCGGGAATTCGACGCCGCCGTGGCCATCCACACCATGGAGAGGTTTCTCGCCGACGCTGCGGCACGAAACGACACCAAACCGGCGTTGCCGCGGCAACCGTCGGCGGGCAGGCGGATCGCCATCATCGGCTCCGGCCCCGCCGGACTTTCCGCCGCCTGGTTCCTCAATATCCTGGGCTACGAAACCGAGATCTTCGAGGCCATGTCCGCCCCGGGCGGGATGCTCCGTTGGGGTATCCCCGCCTACCGCCTCCCCGAGGCGGTCCTGAACCAGGAGCTTGCCCGGATCGAGTCCCAGGGCATCCGCATCCGCACCGGTGAAGCCGTTTCGGACACCCGTTTTGAAGAACTGCGGAAGACGTACGATGCCGTTTTCCTCGGTTGCGGCTACTGGCGCGACCGGCCCCTGAACATCCCCGGCGAAGCGAGTCCCGGGGTGGAAGACGGGCTCTCCTTTCTCCGGGAGATCCGCGGGGGCGTCAATCGTGAGGCGCCGGGGGTCTCCGCCGTCATCGGTGGGGGAAACACCGCTATCGACGTCGCTCGCAGCATTATCCGAAAGGGCGGCAAGGCGATCATCGTTTACCGCCGCCGCCAGGAAGATATGCCGGCCTTCGCCGAGGAGGTACAAAGTGCCCTTGAAGAAGGGGTGGAGCTTCGGGAACTGCTGGCCCCGGTGCGGATCGACGCCACCGGCGCGGATCTCATCCTGACCCTCCAACCGATGACCATCGCGGGACAGGACCGGGACGGCCGGGGGAAAATCGTCCCCGCCGACACCGCACCGGAGACGATGACCGTGCAGCGGATCTTCACGGCCACCGGCGCCGAGGCCGCCGCCCCCTGGCACCAGCCACCTGCCACGGAGGATCAGGGAGGCACCCACCATCTCAGTCATTGCGTCCTCATCCAGGACGACCGGGGCATACCGGTGGTTTTCGGCGGGGATCTGACCACCAAGGACAAGAACGTCACCCAGGCCATCGCCTCGGGCAAGCAGGCCGCCCTGGCCCTGGATATCCTTTTCCGCCACGGCGCCGGCGCCGTTAGGGAACGCCTCGCCTCCTGTCTGGTCGGCGGGGGGCCTTCCCTGTCCCTGGAGATCTATCTCGGCGGTCCTCGAAAGGGGCGTAACGCCCATATCGTGGCCTATGAAGAGATCAACGCCGACTATTTCCAGTACGAACCCCGGGTCGTACAGCCCCGGCTCCTCATCGAGGAGCGGCTCTCGTCCTTCGACGAAATCGAGCTGAAGATCTCGGCCCACACGGCCATGAGAGAGGCCGGCCGGTGTTTCAACTGCGGCATCTGCAACGGCTGCGACAACTGTTATCTGTTCTGTCCCGACGTCTCCATCCTACGGACCCGGGACATGACGGACCGGCACATCAATTATGATTACTGCAAGGGGTGCGGGCTGTGCGTCGCGGAGTGTCCCCGGAACGCCATGACCCTGGATGAGGAGGGAACGCTATGAAAAAGGTCCTCGAAGGCAGCCAAGCCGTGGCGGAGGCGGTGCGTCTGGCCAAGGTGCAGGTCATTTCCGCCTACCCCATCACCCCCCAGACTCATATTGTAGAGATCCTCTCCGACTACGTCACGACGGGCCGAATGAACGCCAAGTATCTCCGGGTGGAAAGCGAACACTCCTGCATGGCGGCCCTGATCGGCGCCCAGAGCGCCGGTGTGCGCACCTTTACGGCCACCTGTTCCCAGGGACTGGCGCTGATGCACGAGCTTCTCCACTGGGCCTCCGGGGCCCGACTCCCCATCGTCATGGGCGAGGTCAACCGCGCCCTCGCCCCGGGCTGGAACATCTGGAGCGATCAGACCGACAGTCTCGCCCAGCGGGATACGGGCTGGATCCAGCTCTACTGCGAGGATTCCCAGGAGGTGCTGGACACCACGATCATGGCCTACCGGCTGGCGGAAAAGGTCAACCTGCCCGCCATGGTGGTGCTGGATGCCTTCTTCCTCTCCCATACCTACGAACCGGTGGACATCCCGGATCAGGAGGAGGTGGACCGCTTCCTGCCCCCCTACAATCCGGCCTTCATCCTCGACCCTCGGAATCCCTACTCCCTGAGCCCCCTGGTGACGCCCAACGCCTACCTGGAGATGCGTCACGACATCGCCGCGGCCATGGAAGACGCCCTGGCCGTCTTCGACGAGGTGGAAGGCGATTTTGCCCGGATCATGGGCCGTCGATACGGCGTGGTGGAAGAAATCAACTGCCAGGACGCCGATATCATTTTCGTAACCTCCGGCACCGTCACCAGCACGGCCCGGCTGGCCCTGGAGGAACTCCGTTCCCAAGGCGAGAAGGTCGGGGCGCTGAAGATCAAGCTCTTCCGTCCCTTTCCCGTGGAGGCGGTGCGCCGGGCCTTGGTAAGGGCAGGGAAGGTCGTCGTGGTGGACCGCAATTTCTCCTTCGGGGCCAGCGGCATCTTCGCCCAGGAGGTGCGGGCCGCCCTGTGCAACGCCCCCGGCCACCCGCCGGTATTCGGCTATATCGCCGGACTCGGCGGTCGGGACATCACGGCGCAACTGTTGTCCGACATCTATTTCGAGGTGAAAAGGAGCGAGCGGCCCGGACGGGAAAGCGTCTGGGTGGGGCTCCAGGAGGTGAACCGTGCAACTTGAGACCCTGGACAGAGAATTGATGTGCTCCGGCCATGTGGGCTGCCCGGGATGCGGCGCCACGATCGCCATGCGCTTTATGCTGAAGGCCCTGGGAGAAAAGACCGTCATGGTCCTGCCGGCATGCTGCTGGTCCGTCATCGCCGGCCCCTACCCCCAATCCTCACTTAAGATCCCGGTGATCCATACCGCCTTCGAAACCGGCGGCGCCACCGCCAGCGGGGTCCGGGCGGCCCTGGACATGCGGGGGGACCGGGAAACGACGGTGGTCACCTGGGCCGGGGACGGCGGGACCTTCGACATCGGTTTTCAGGCCTTGAGCGGTGCCGTGGAGCGTAACGAGAACTTCATCTATATCTGCTACGACAACGAGGCCTATATGAATACGGGGATCCAGCGGAGCTCCTCCACCCCCTACGGGGCCTGGACCACCACGACCACCGGCTCGGACTGGAAGAAGCTGCGGAAGAAAAACATCGTCGAGGCCCTGGTGGCTCACCGCATCCCCTACGCGGCCACAGCCAACATCGCCTACCCGGAGGACCTGGTGCGCAAGGTGAAAAAGGCCAAGGAAGTCAAGGGGTCACGGTTCCTGCACATCTATGCGAGCTGCCCCACGGGCTGGCGGATCCCCTCGGAGATGTCCATCAAGATCGCCCGCATGGCCGTTCAGACCAACATCTTCCCCCTTTACGAGGTGGAGAACGGGGTCAACTACACAATCAACGTCAAGCCCCGGGAGTATCTCGTCCGGGAGTACTTCAAGCTCCAGGGACGCTTCCGCCATCTGAGCGAGGCGGATCTCGACCAGATCCAGGCCATGGTCAACGAAGACTGGGAACTGCTCCTCCGCAAGGCGGGGGAACACGCCTGATGGATACAACGCCCGGTTTTCCTCTCGCTGTCCTGTATCACCCGACCCCGGCGTCGCCGCGCCGGTCTGAGGTAATCGGCCAAAGTTCCGGAAGCATGTCGGCACTGCGTTGCCGGGGAGGCGAAGACTCCTCGCTTCCGGGAGTAGGCGGGTGGGAACAGATAACACATACCCCTATCGGCCACGGACTTTACGCCCTTTTGTCCACTTCCCGGCCCGTAGGGAGGGGAAAGCTCCTTCCGGATTCAACCTCGCGTCGTCAGTAGGCCATAAGCCCGATCGTGGAGGGGGGTGGCGATCCCCAACTCCCGGCCGGACTTGACGATGAACCCCGTAAAGGTATCGATCTCCGTCTCCCGCCCCTTCTCGAAATCCAACTGGAGAGAGGTCTTCGTCTCCGGGGGAAACTGCCGCACTTTATCCAGGGTGGCCGCGGCAATGTCCGTGGGAAGGGCTATCCCCTTGGCTCTGGCGATTTGCTCGACCTCACCGATCATGCCGACAAGCATCTCCCGGGCCTCCGGATCGTCCAATACGTCCCCGAAGGATTTCTTCAGCAGCGACGTGACGCTGGCGGCGGGACAGATGAAGATGAATTTCGTCCACAGAGACAGTCTCGGGTCCGGCGTCAGCTCCGAGGCAATCCCCGCTTCGCGGAAGAGGTCGTCTATAGTCCGGAAAGGCTCCACCCGGCCGTCTCCGGGACCGAAGATCAGACGTCCGGCGGGGCTGACCTGCCGGACCACGCCGGGGGCCTCGATAAAGGCCGAGACGTAAACCGTGCCGTAGAGGAAAACGCCTCGGGGAAGAATCCCCTGCAGCCGCTCGGTGATATCCACACCGTTCAAGAGGGGGATGACCGCCGTTTGCTCATGGACATTACCGGCAATAGAGAGGGCCGCCGCTTCCAGTCCGTAGCTCTTGACGGCAAAAAGCACCAGGTCGAAGGGCCCCGCCGTCGGCGGGTCGTCCGTAGCCAGGGTAGGCCGGGCGATCAATTCCCCGACCGGTGTGATCAGACGGAGTCCCTTTTCGCGGATTGCCTGCAAATGTTCCCCACGAACGATGAACACCACCTCATGCTCCGGGGATGCCCCGTAACGTGCCGCCAAACGTCCGCCAAAGGCCCCGCCGACACCTCCCAAACCGACAACCGCGATTCTCATCATCCTTTTCCTCCTGGAGATAAACCTCCGTCAGCAATGGTTGTTGACACCTCCGGCAAACCGTGCTAATCCCCTGTCGCAACTCAGAAAACACCCCGCCCCCGTAGCTCAGCAGGATAGAGCAACGGATTCCTAATCCGTGTGCCGCGCGTTCGAATCGCGCCGGGGGCACCAATAATTTCAACGGGTTCGAGAGCCCTCTTTGGCCCATATTTTTTGGGAATGTATCACACCACCTTGAATACTACCAACGCAAAATTCGTGTCAGGCGAAAGTTATTCTGCGACAAGAAAAAACATAATCTGAGACAAAAAAACGAAACGTGCGACAACCCCCACGGGGTGGGTCGCAGGGTGCAAAAATCCTGTGCAATTGTCGGCCTGTTTTGAAGCTGCCGCGATTGCCAGGTAAAAACCGCCTCGATACTCCTGTCCTATCTCGCCTGTTCAGTCGGTCGTCTTAGTACCAGCGCCTCCAAACACTTTATTTTACCGTTCAGCACGTGGGCATGCCCGCAGTGTCCAAACCAGGACATGACCGATGAATGCACGTGTGCCATGTCAACCAGGCCATTCTCGTAATCATGAGACAGCCGCTTGAACCGCCTCGTGGCGCGCACCAGCGCCTTCTTTCGCACCAGCCGATAGCTCGGCCATATCCGATAACCGACAAAGTCAATGCCTCGATCTGCCGGGTAAATGTCACTCTTGGGGTTCATCTGGAGACGAAGGCGGTCTTGTAAGAATGCAGATATTTCGGCTTTATAGGCGTGCAGAAGGGACTTGTCGCCTTCAAGCAGCACGAAGTCATCCATATAGCGGCCGTAGAACTTTACCCTCATCATGTGCTTGATGTGGTAATCCAGTTCATTTAGGTAAAGATTCGCCGACCATTGCGAGAGCAGGCTGCCGATGGGCATGTTCTTCGAATCCGGATCGCTCTCGTCTCCAGCATTGAAGACGATCTGACGAATCAGGTCCAGCGTGTCTCGGCATTTGATCTTTCGTTCGATGATCTCCATCAGAATATGGTGATTGATGGATGGGAAGAACTTGGTCACATCGGATTTCAGGCAATACACCCGGTCCCACTTCTGCTTGGCCTCCCGGAAGAACTTGACGACGCGGTAC
>JAGPFL010000026.1 GCA_018056545.1 Syntrophobacterales bacterium | reverse complement strand
CCTTGCCTCCATAGACATATTTCATGCACAGAATCTCACCGGACTGCTCAAACACGGCTGATACCCGGACTCTCATAGGCGCTCCTTTCTGTTATTCAGGCCTCTTCATAAGCTGTGGGGCCGACCCCCGACCGCCACCGCTCGGGTGCGCGATGGTTAAAAAATCTGTTAGCGATAATATTTTACCGGGATGAAACGTGGAATGCAAACGATCTTTTCCCGCTTAGGGTGCGGAGCGGTTTTCAGGACAGGGCGATCTTGAGGGTGCCCCCGCGTCCCAGGATATCGTGGAGATGGATGTACCCCTGGAGTTTCTTTTTGCCGTTGACCACCACCAACGTAGTAATCTCGTCCTTTTGCATGGCCTCGATGGTTTCCGCCAGAGAGGTGTTTTCGTCGATGGTCTTGGGGGTTCGGGTCATGACGGCGTCGATGGGGCTGTCGGGATCGAGACGGCCCCGTTTTACCAGCCGCCGCAGATCGCCGTCGGTGAAGATGCCCAGCAGGGTGTTCCGTCGGTCCGTGATGAGGACAAAGCCCTTGTTTTTGACGTCCATTTCCTCGATGGCCTTTCCCACTGCGGTGCCGGTGAAGACCTTGGGGGTGTGGGCGCTGCCGATCATCACCTCCCGGACCCGGGCCCGCAGGCGGGCACCGAGATTGCCGCCGGGATGAAACTTGTAGAAATCCTTTTCGTTGAATTTTCTCTTTTCGATGAGGGCTACGGCCAGGGCGTCCCCCATGGCCAATGCGGCGGTGGAACTGGAGGTGGGGGCGAGGCCGAAGGGACAGGCCTCCCGGGCTACCCCCACATCAATGACGAGGTCGCAGGCGCGGGCCAGGGTGGAGGAGGTATCGCCCGTAAGGGCGATGAGGGTGGCGCCGATCTCCCGCACGCTGGCCACGATGGTGTTCAATTCCTTGGTCTCGCCGCTGTTGGAAATGGCCAACACCACGTCGCGTTTGGTGACGATGCCCAAATCGCCGTGCATGCCTTCCACCGGATGGAGGAAGAGGGCCTGGGTCCCCGTGCTGGTCATGGTGGCGACGATCTTTTTCCCGATCAGCCCCGATTTGCCGATGCCGGTGACGATGACCCGGCCGCTGGACTTGTAGATCGTGTCCACCGCCCGGGTGAAGTTGTCGTTCAGCTTGCCGATGAGACCGGAAATGCTTTCCGCCTCGATCTTCAGTACGTCTTTGGCAAGCTTCAGGGAAAGGTCTTTTTTCATATTGTCGCCCCGGCGATCTTGATTGGGAGGGGGAACCTATCAGAAATTCTCCCCCCTGACAAGGACCATTTTAAATCAACCATTTCCTGTCTTTGAAGGAGATTTCTTTCCACGGGGGTCGGCGTACGGCTCATGACACGAAAGGCTCTTTTATTGACACCCGGCGGTGCGGCAATTATATTCACCAGAAGGTGAGGAATGATGAGGACGACGGGATTTTACCGGCGGCGGTCGGCCGCCGTTGCGGTGACGGCGATATTTATGGTCCTTCTGGCCTTCCGCCTGGAGTTGCTCTCGATTCCCGGCGGCGGGACGACCGTTCCCGGAACGGAAATGACCGTGTCCGGAACGACGGCGCGGGACACCTGGATGAACATCTCCCAGCAGGGGCAAAAAATCGGCTATGCCCACCGGACATTCGTCCGTCATGAAGAAGGTTACCGCCTCCGGGAGGAGGTATTCATGAGGGTGCAGACCATGGGTGTTGTCCAGGGAATCGCCCTGCATACCGAAGGTGTCCTGGATGGGAGAATGAATCTGACTTCCTTTTCCTTTCAACTCCGATCCAATCTTTTTGCCTTTCAAGCCGAGGGCCGGGTGACGGGGAAGCGGCTGGTGGTGGTCACCAGGACCGGCGGCGACGAGCAGCGGCATGAGCTGTCCCTCAAGGAGCCGGTGCACCTTGCCCAGGGGCTGCTGTCCGGGGACGCTGCGGCCAAACTCGCCCCCGGACAGGAAATCGCCGTGGCCGTCTTCGATCCCATGACCATGGGTTCCCGGCCGGTGAAGATCCTCTTCTCCGGGGAGGAAACCAGGACTGTTATGGGCCGCCCGATGGTGCTGCGCAAATATGCCGTCGATTTCATGGGCGCCCGTCAGTATGCGTGGCTGGATAGGGAAGGGGAGGTGGTGCGGGAAGAGGGAATGCTCAAAATGGCCCTGGAAAAGACCTCCCGGGATGAGGCCCTCGCCGGACTGGGCAGTGCCGCCGCCGCGGACCTGACCGATCTGGCGTCCATCGACGCGGGTGCTGTCATCGGGGACCCGGCGGGACTGCGGATGTTGGCGGTGGAGGTGGAAGGCATCACTGACCGCTCCCTCATGCTCTCCGGTGGTCGACAGCACTATGGCCCCGGGGGGCTCCTGACGGTGCGCCGGGAGACGCCTCGCCCGGTCGACGACGGGGAGAGGGAAAGCCCGGAAAGCCACCTGGGGGACACACCTTTTATCCAGACCCATCATCCCGAGATCCGCGCCCGGGCCCGGGCCATCGTGGCGGACGGCGGCGGGAGAGACGAAGACAAGGCCCGCCGGATCTTGGACTGGGTCTACCGAAATATCGCCAAACGTCCCGTCATTTCCGTTTCCAATGCCGTGGAGACCCTACGGAACCGCGCCGGCGACTGCACGGAGCATGCCGTCCTGACCGCCGCTCTGGCCCGGGCGGCGGGTATCCCGGCACAGTTGGAGACGGGGGTGGTCTATCAGAAGGGCCGGTTTTACTATCATGCCTGGAACGTCTTTTGGCTTGCCGACTGGGGTGGGTGGGTGACCGCCGATGCCGTGATGAATCAATTGCCCGCCGATGTGACCCATCTGCGTCTGGTCCGCGGCGAGGCGGAACGGCAGTTGGATCTCATGGGCGTGGTGGGAAGGATGAAACTGAAGTTAAAGGAAATGTCTCCATGATCGAACTCCGGAACCTGACCAAATACTTCGACCGTACCCTGGCGGTGAACGCCTTGAACCTCCGCATTCCCAAAGGGGAGATCTTCGGCTTCATCGGTCCCAACGGGGCCGGCAAGACCACGACGATCCGCATGATGGGAGGCATCCTGGCGCCGACCTCAGGTGACGTATTCATTGCCGGCCAATCCCTGGCGAGCGATCCGGTGGCCGTGAAGAAAAAAATCGGCTTCATCCCCGACCGGCCCTTTCTGTATGAAAAACTAACCGGCTGGGAATTCCTGAGCTTTGCGGCCGACCTGTTCGGTGTCGCCCGTAATACCTTTGCGGAGCGGGCGGCGGAACTGTTGAACACCTTCGCCCTGTTCGATTGGCGTCACGACCTCATCGAGGCCTATTCCCACGGGATGAAGCAACGCCTGATCATCGCCGCTGCCCTCCTCCATGATCCCGAGGTGATTATCGTCGACGAGCCCATGGTGGGTCTCGATCCCGGCGCCATCCGCCTGGTGAAGGACATCCTCCGTTCTCTGGCGGAGCGGGGGACGACGGTCTTCATGTCCACCCACACCCTGGCGGTGGCCGAGAATCTTTGCCACCGCATCGGCATCATCCACAAAGGGGTTCTTATCGCCCTGGGCGGCCTGGAGGAACTCAAGGAATCGGCGCGCCTCCGGGAAGGAGACCTGGAGGAAATCTTCCTGCGCCTGACCTATGAAGAGGCGGTACCGTGAGTCCTGTCCTTATCCTCCTCAAGCCGCGAGTCTGGTCCCTCCGGAACGGCAGCCTTTCCCGAAGCGCCTGGGACAGCCGCGCCCGTCTTTATTTCTTCAGCTTCATCGGTCTGATCTTCTGGCTGGGGATATTCATGACCTTCCACCGGGTGCTGACCTATTTCCAGGGCGTGGAGGGTTTCGGCGACATCCTGGCGGCGAAACTTATGTCCATGACCGTCGTGACCTTTTTTGCCATGCTGGCCTTCAGCAGCGTGATCGTCACCCTTTCCAAACTTTATATCAGCAAGGACCTCGGTCTGGTACATTCCCTGCCCGCGGCACCGGAACAGATCTTTCTGGCCCGCTGGCTGGAGAGCCTCGTGGACAGCTCCTGGATGGTCATCCTCTTCAGTGTGCCCATCTTTCTATCCTACGGGATGGTTTATAAAGCGGGGATCGGCTTCTACGGCATATCGCTGCTGGCGCTTGCCGCCATGTGCCTGGTGGCTTCGGGATTGAGCTCCCTGGCGGTGATGGGGGCGGCCACCATCCTGCCGGCAGGCCGGATTCGCACCCTGGCGGTCTTTTTCGGGGTCGTTCTGATCCTCTTTATCGTCATTGCCGTGCGGATGATGCGACCGGAGCAGCTCGTCAATCCCGAGGCATTCAATTCCGTGGCCTTCTATCTCCGCTCCCTGGAAACCCCGGGTTCGCCCCTGCTGCCCACCACCTGGACCTGCGACAGCATCCAGGCGGGGCTGCAAGGAAAGTACGGCCGGGCCTTTTTCAATCTCGCCCTGTCCTGGAGCGGTGGTATCTCCCTGATCTTCATCAACTGCGGGGCGGCGTCCCGGTGGTACTTTCGCGGCTATTCCCAGTCCCAAACCGCACCGTCGCGGATCATCGTCTCCGGCGATTCCGGACGACGCTGGGAACGGCTGTTGTCCTTCCTGCCGGCGCCGGTCAAGGCGCTGACCGTCAAGGAGATCAAAACCTTCTTCCGCGATCAAACCCAATGGCCCCAGTTGTTCCTCATCATCGCCCTGATCGTGATATATCTCTATAATTTCTCCGTGCTGCCCCTGGACCGGACACCCATCAAAACCGTTTACCTGCAGAATCTCTTCTCCTTCCTGAACATGGGGCTTGCGGCCTTCGTTCTCACGGCCATCGCGGCCCGTTTCGTCTATCCGGCGGTGAGCATCGAAGGGCAATCCTTCTGGATAATCCGCTCTTCGCCCGTCACGGTGCGGACCTTCCTGTGGATAAAATTTTTTATCTATTATTTTCCGCTGGTGATTTTGAGCGAGCTGTTGATCGTGGTCTCCAATATCCTCCTGACGGTGACGCCGTTCATGATGCTCCTCTCCACGGCGACGGTATTCTGCATGGTCCCGGGGATTGTGGCTATGGGGATCGGGTTCGGGGCGGCCTATCCCGATTTTTCCTCCGAAAATCCCGCCCAGTCGGTGACCAGCTTCGGAGGGCTGCTTTATATGACCGTCTGCGTCGGTTTTATCGCCCTGATTGTCGTCCTGGAGGCCGGGCCTGTCTATGCGGTGTTCATGGCCGGCATCCGGGGACATAGCCTGACGACCGGGCAATGGCTGTGGCTGGCCGGTTCTTTTTCCCTGGTCCTGATGTTGTGCGTGCTGGCGGTGGCCTGGCCTATGAAGATGGGGGAGGAGCGCCTTCGCTAAACGGCGGACTGTGGAAAATGATATCGCCGCAACTCTAAGAGCTTTTTCGCTTCCCGAACTGTCCGGCGGTGATTGCCGCGCCGGGCTCTCCGGTCGTTTTGGGCAGGGTCAGAGGGTCAGGCGACCAGCTTTTCCCCCAAACGGCGGGCCCGGCGTCGCCGGCGTTCCCCCAGTTCGGGCTGCTGTTTGCCGGCGGCCAGGCCGATGAAGAGGACCCCCATGGTCTTGGCCCCCAGGAGTCCGGCGGCGGTTTTCATCAACCCCACGATGTCGGAGATAAACCAGTAAACGAAAGCGGGGGCGCCGGACGCGATTACAATCACGGCGCGTTTTTTCTTTTCCCGGATGCGGTTGCGGGGCGCCATCTTTCCCCAGGGCCAGTAGCCCAGACAAATCAACCGCTCGATAAAGCGCTTCGTGACGGCGGTGACCGTGCCGAAATTCATGGGCGAAGCCAGAATCAAGGCTTCGGATGCCTCGATTTCCCGGAGCACGGCGTCCATGTCGTCTTTGATGACGCAGACTCCCCGCTCGGCGCCGTCGCTCTGGGTGCAGGTCCGGCAGTTCCGGCAGAACTCGATGTGTTTGTCCATCAGGGAAATGGTCGTCGTTTCCGCCCCGGCCTCCCGGGCGGCGGCGAGGATTTCCCCCACCGCCTGGGCAATGATGCCCCCTTTCCGGTAGCTTCCCACGATGGCCGTAACTTTCATCTGCGCAGCGCTCCTTTTCCCGTGCCCAGGTCAAGGCAGGGTTCGATCTTGACAACCTCGCAAGAGATTTTCCTGTTGCGAGAGTATCAAACTTTACGTACAGGAGGTTATCCCGATGTCCATTACTACTTCTTTTCCTGTTTTCGGGCCATGGTCTTCATGAAGACTTCCTGGACCTCCTTCGTGTTGAAAAAGGCGGAATTCCAGGCGGCGACATACTTCAGGCCGTCCTCCACACTGTGATCCTCCATGTAGTTGAGGATCTTCTTGGTGCCCTTGACGGCGGCGGGGGAGTTGTCGGCGATCTCCGCGGCCAGCTTCAGTGCCCCCTCCATGAGGCTTTCCTGGGAATCATAAATCTCGTTGAGAAGTCCCATGCGGAGGCATTCCTCGGCGTTAAAATCCCGCCCCGTATAGGCCATCATCCGGGTGTTCCCCTGGCCGATGATTTGGGGCAGTCGGTTCAGGCTGCCCATGTCGGCGACGATGGCAATTTTTGTTTCCCGGAGGGAGATGACCACGTCTTTGGTGGCCAGGCGGATATCACAGGCGGACATGAGATCGAGGCCGGCGCCGATGCAGTGGCGATGGGCGGCCCCGATGTAGATGTTCTCCCCCTGGGCCATACAGGTGAAACCTTCCTGCATTTGGAGGATGAGCCGGTAAAATTCCTCTCTCTTTTCCGGTGTCGCCCCCTGGATGGTTTCCGAGAAGGCGGTGAAGAAGTCGAAAACATCGATGCCCACGCTGAAGGACTTGCCCTTGCCCGCCACGATGACTACCCGGACATCCGGATCATTTTCCAGGTCCTTGACGACCGGGGCCAGGTCCCTCCAGAAGGGCCAGTTCATGGCATTTAGCTTCTCCGGGCGGTTGAGGTACAGGATCGCCGTCTGCTGTGCAGGTATTTTCTCCACTTCAAAAAACGGGTAGTTGTTCATTTTGATAACTCCTTTCGCTTGAAATGACCCTTCCTTATCATGTTTTGCCCCGGAGAGGTAGGGGGAGTTTATTGTCTGTTGCTCCCGGGGGTTATCTTTGCTAAAGGAAACCCCATGATTGACCTGCCGTCCATTGCCGCCGCTGATTATCCCCCGGAAACGAGGAGTCTTTTTCTTGCCGATGCCCACCTGCGGGAGCGCCGGGACCATAATTATGAAGTCCTGATGGATTTTCTGCGCCACCTGTCGGGACCGGCAGCGGGGCCGGGGAGAGGGCCGGTTCCGGATGTCGTGAAGATCGATCATCTCTTTATCCTGGGAGATTTTTTCGATTTTTGGTTCAGTCGCCGGGGAAGAATCTTCCCGGGATTCGTCCAGGTCGTCGAAAGACTGCAAGTCCTGAAGGGGGAAGGGGTGGCGGTTCATCTTTGCGAAGGAAACCATGATTTCTTCATGACGTCCTATTTTACCCGCCGACTGGAGATGGAGGTCTGGGAGGATTGGGCGTCGTTGCTGCTGGCGGGACGGCGGGTCCTCATCGGCCACGGAGATCTGGTGGATGAGACCAACCTCAATTATCTCCGATTGCGGAAGTTGCTAAGGAGCCGGGCATTTTTCCTGCTCCAGCGCCTCATGCCCCTGTCGTTCCTCTGGCGGATGGCCCGGATGAGTTCCCAGACCAGCCAGGAGTACATGGGGGGAGCGCAGGAAGAAATCGCCGTGAAGATGGAGGCCTTTGCCCGCAAGAAGTTCCGGGAGGGATATGACGTCGTCATTCTCGGCCATTGTCACAAGGCACAACACCGGGAAATCGTCACCGAGGACGGCATTAAAACCTTTGTCACCCTCGGGGATTGGGTTTCGCAGTTTACCTGCCTTCATTATGACGACCGCCGTTTCCGGCTCTGCCGCTATGCCGGGGAGGGTCGGTTGATAGGTCTGGACACAGTATGAGGCTTATGCTAAGGAACCTCGACAAACCTTAACAAGGAGACATTTCATGAATTTCGGCGCCATCGAACCGGAGTGTGCCGCCTATGACCGCGCTACCTTTGTCGTCATTCCCGTTCCCTATGATCTGACTTCCACCTATCAGTCCGGATCGCGCCTGGGGCCGGCGGCGATCCTGGCGGCTTCGGCCAATATGGAGCTCTATGACGAAGAACTCGGGAAAGAGACCTTTCGGGAAGGCATATATACCGCCGGCGCCGTGGAGGTGGATGCCCGGGGTCCGGACCGGATGCCCGTAGCCGTGCGGCAAATCGTTTCCGATGTCTTGGTGGATCGCAAGATCCCCGTGTTGCTGGGCGGGGAGCACAGCATCACCCTGGGGGCCGTACAAGCGGCCAAGGAGGCCTATCCCGCCCTGCAGGTTCTCCAGTTGGACGCCCATGCGGATCTCCGGGAATCCTACCAGGGAACGCCATACTCCCACGCCTGCATCGGCCGCCGCATCGTGGAGTTGTGTCCCCTGGTCCAGGCGGGGATCCGGAGCATGAGCCGGGAAGAGGCATTGTTTCTTGCCGGGGGCGGCGTCAAGAGCTTTTCCGCCGACTTCATCCTCGACGAGCCCGACTGGGCGTCCAGGATCTGTGCCCATCTGGAAGGGGATGTCTATGTCACCATCGATCTCGATGTTCTTGATCCGGCGTATATGCCGGCTACGGGGACGCCGGAACCGGGGGGGATATCCTGGCGGGATCTCGTCCGACTGATACGGGTGGTGGCGGGAAAATGCCGGATCCGGGGCTTCGATGTTGTGGAGCTGTCGCCCCTACCCGGTCAGGTGGCCGCCGATTTTCTGGCGGCGAAACTCGTTTATCGCATCATGGGGTATCTTACCGGAAAAAAATAAGCTTTTGCAGTCGGGCGACCCGGTTGTACTGACAGGGGGACGATGACAGAAGGTCTGCATATCTCCTATGTTTCCGTAATACCGCCGATCCTCGGTTTCTTTGTCCTGACGGGACTGTCGCTGCTGTCCATCGTTCGGGGCGGAAGAAAGCCCACCAATCTTCTTTTTGCGGCCATCTGCTTCATGGGCGCCCTGATCAACGCCGATGTGGCGCTCGTCAACCTCATTACCGACAAGGAACTGGCCATCCAGGTGGATCGTTTCACCTATGTGGTCTTTGTCTTCAGTCTTCCCATTTATATCCAGTTCGTCCATTATTTTCTGGGAATAAGGAAACGGCGGTGGCTGGAATACGGTGCTTACGGGTGCAGCGCCGTTTTCCTGGTGCTGACCCCCACGGATCTCTTCATCAAGGGATTCGCCACCTTCGATTTTGGGATCATCGCCCAGGCGGGAAAGGCGTTTCACTTTTTTTCCGTCCTCGTCAGCTTCACCGTCTGTTATTGCCTCTACACCCTCTTCATGGGGATGAAGGAAACCCGGGACAATCAGAAGCGCAATCGCATCAAATACATCCTGTGGGGGCTGGGGCTAAGCTCCCTGATCATTTCCCTCAATATTCTGCCCGTCAGCGGTTTCAACATCTATCCCATGGGGAACTTCAGCTTTATCCCCGCCATCGTCCTGGCGTTTGGCGTGCTGAAATACGATCTGCTGGACATGGGGGCGGTCATCCGCCGGGGAACGATTTATTTTCTTCTCACCATTATCATGACCATCGTTTATGTCCTTATCATCGCCTTTTTCAACGCCCTCTTCATCGGCTCCAGCCGGAGCCACCCCCTGCTGCTTCCTTTCCTGCTGGCCTTGTTCATGGTCCTGCTGTTCAACCCCCTCCGGGACAGGGTCCGGCTCTTCATCGACAGGCTTTTTTTCCGGGGCAAGTACGATTACCGGCAACTGCTGAAGGATGTCAGCGGCCAGATGACCAGGCTGCTGAGGGTGGACGAGTTGACAAGGCTGCTTCTTGTTACGGTGGCCACCAGCCTCCAGCCCACACATGTCCGGCTTTACCTCGGCGAGGAAAGCAGCGGCCGTTTTCGTCAGGTGCGGCACGAGAGTGACGGATACGAGACCGAGGCGCCGGAAGAAATCGCCGCCGATCATCCCCTTGTCGGTTGCCTGGAGAGGTGGAAGCGGCCGTTGACCAATACCATGACGCTCGGGGAAGATTTGCCGCCGGCAGACAGAGAAGCGGTTGCCGGGCTGATCGAAAAATGGGAGGCGGCCCTTATCCTGCCTATGTATTCCAAGGACAAGCTTATCGGCATCCTGAATCTGGGGCAGAAAAAATCCGGAGAGCTTTATGTCCATGAAGATCTGGAACTACTGGCCACCTTGGCCAACCAGAGCGCCACGGCCCTGGAAAACGCCCGCATGTATGAAGAGTTGGCCCGGTTGAACCGGGAATTGGAACGGAAGGTGGAGGAACGGACCGCCGACCTCCGTCAGGCCTTGGCGGAAAAGGAGCGGACGCAGGAGCAACTCATCCGGTCGGAAAGCCTGGCGGCCATCGGGCAGCTGGTGGCGGGGACGGCCCATGAGCTGAACAATCCCCTGGCCAGCGCCTCCAGCCTCCTCCAAAGCAGCGCCGAGACCATCCGCGATTGGCCGGAAACCATCCCGGAACGGGAAGACGTGATTGACGATCTCCTCTTTTCCCTGAAGGAACTGAAACGGGCCGGAGACATCGTCAGAAGTCTCCTCGGGCTGTCCCGCCAGACCCAGACCTATGTGGAACCTGTGGATATCAACAGGGCCGTGGATGACGCCCTGCGGGTCCTGTTCAATCAGTTCAAGAACCTTCCCGTGGTCATCGAGAAGGATTATGAAGAGGCCCTGCCGCCTGTGGAGGGCAATTTTGCCAATCTGGGACAGGTTTTCATCAACATCATCAAGAACGCCCTGCAATCCCTCCCGGAGGGAAGGGGAACGGTCACGCTCGCCACACGCTACATCAAGGAGCGCGATACAGTGCATTTCACCTGCCACGACACGGGAGAAGGGATCGCCGCTGTGCGTCTCAAAGACATCTTCAAGCCGTTTTTCACCACCAAGCCGGTGGGGAAGGGCACCGGGCTGGGTTTATATATATCCCATGAAATCATCAGGCGACATGGCGGAGACATCTCCGCGGCCAGCGAAGAGGGAAAGGGCTCGACCTTCGTGATCGAGCTGCCCTGCAAGAGGAGGGAGCAATGATTGTTTTGATCGTGGACGACGAAGAAGGGGTCAGAAGATCGCTGAAAAAGGTTTTGGAGAGGGATCGGTACGCGATCCTCCTGGCGGAAAACGGTCAGGAGGCCATTCAGATCGTCAAGAGCAACAATCGTGATATCGAAACGGTGATCTCCGATTTCAAGATGCCGGGACTCAACGGTCTGGAGACCCTGATTGAGATCGGCCGGATCAATCCGGAGATCACGCGGATCATTCTGACCGGATACGCCACGATGGAAAGCGCCATCGAATCGGTGAACGCGGGGATCGACGGGTTTCTCACCAAACCCTTCGACAACATGGAGCTTCGCGCCAAGGTTAAGGAATACAACATCAAAAAAAGGTTGAAACAGTTCGTCGCCGAACCGGTGCTCAACGAACTGCAGCGGGATGTGGCGGATATGTATCCCAAAAAGCAGGTCGTAAGCATCCTTTTCACCGATATCCGGGGTTTTACCGGCATGGTGGAGGACATGGCCCCCCGGGAACTTTCCGAACTGATCAATCAGTATTACTTCTCCCCCCTCGACCAGATAATCTACGACTACCGCGGCACGCTGGACAAGCACATCGGCGACGGCATCATGGGCATTTTCGGGGCGCCGAAAGCGGCGCCGGACGATGCGGGCCGGGCCGTGCGGGCCGCCCTGCGTATGCGGGAGGAAATGGCGGCGGTAAACGATCGTCTGGCGGAGCAGGGAAGAAAGATCGCCGTCGGCTTCGGGATCAGCACCGGCGAGGCCATGGCCGGCATCTTCGGGTCCGCCAAGAAAAAGGAATATACCGCCTTCGGGTCACCCGTAAATATCGCTTCCCGCCTGGAGCATCTGGCCCGGGAAGGGCAGATTCTCATCTGCGAGCAGACCTACGAGCAGGTGCGTGAGCTGGTGGAGGTGGAAGAAATGGGCGCCGTCAACCTGAAGGGGATGGGACGGCAGGTGGCCGTCTTCAATGTCACGGGTCCGAAGTAGGCTGGCGGCCGGCACCGAATATCTTTGCCGCCGCACACTGCCGCTGCCTCATGGTTGCACGATTGTCCTGACGCCCTTGAATTGTTGTGGAACGTAGAAAAAACTTGACTTATAGAACGTTGTGATCTAAAGGAGCTCCCTTAAAGTGAACATTGACGCGGGGTGGAGCAGTCCGGTAGCTCGTTGGGCTCATAACCCAAAGGTCGGTGGTTCGAATCCACCCCCCGCTACCAATAAATTCAGGGGCTTAGGCCCCTTTTTTATTGTGGCTCCTGACACCTGAGAATGTCGGCCCTGAATGATTTCTATATTCAAGAAGAGATTCTCAGAAGGAAGTCAGGGAATGTCTGAAGATAGATTTTGTTAGCGGCAAGAAATCTAAAGGAGAGACGATTCCCGTTGACACACGAAAAATGTCAGTGATAGCTATCCCTTCATGGAAAATATCGCTCCCCTCCCGGAAAGATCGTACAAGGAAATAAATGAGAACCGGCGCCGACTGCTCCGCGACGCATACTGTTGCTATCCGGAGTATATTTACTGCGATCCTGACAAGTTCAATTGGCATACCCCAGCCGGTAGGATAAATATTTTTGACCTGTTCTATCTGGGAGCCGTCAATTATCTTGACCTTATCGGTGGCACAACAGAAACACATAGAAAGCCGGATTTCTTTATGCTCACGGCCACAGGCGTCGACCTCATGGAAATCCCTGGTAATCTGGACAGAAGATTCCCCTTGGATAATTCATGATTCCAGTGCCGTTCACAGCCCTGACCGACAACCATCGCCATAATAATCGTATAAAATTTATCCAGAATAATTCTTTTATGGATACTTTTAATCCATCTTTGGGAAATAATTCGAGAGGAAAGAACTGAATCCTCAATTGTTCTTTGCCATATAACCTTTTATTTTCAATAATATAACATTACATTGGATTCTCCTGGCACGGCATATGCTTTTGAGAAACTAAAAAGTAGAAAGGAGAATCCCATCATGAAAAAGATAATCACGACATTTGTTACAATTCTTGTTGTCATGGTTTTATCGGGTCCTGTTTTTGCCTTCGGCCCGAGCTGGAATAACGGCAACCGCTATGACATTAGGAATGGACATCAACCTGCTCATTTCCAATTCGACAATCACCATCGACCGGTTTTTCATCAGAAAGTCATCTATGTTCCTGTCCGTCCCACTCCAGTGGTCCACACCCCACATCATGTACGTCCTGTCATTGCTATTTCCATTCCCAATTTCAGTTTGTGGATTCGTTAGGAGATCAGTGTTCTCTTGGGGAGCGATCGATGGTGATTGCTCCCCTTCAACTGCGGCACAGCCGGGCCGGATTGAGATTCATTCAACCAATGCCGTATATCAATTACCCACATGCCTTGCTATTACACCTTATTGAGTTTTTGCGTCCAGTATTTGCAATAACTTCTTGTTCTCAGGAATGTCAGCCATATTCTTTGCATATTGGGCAAAAGCTATGATGCCCTTTTGATCAATGATAAACAGCGCCGGCATTCTCCCCAGTTTGATTAAATTCCATTCCTGACCATATAACTTTCCCAATGTTCCGTCAGGATCAGGAATACCGATATAGGGGAGGCTTTCTTTTTCCCAGTAGCTTTTAGTTTTCACCGCTCCATGAGGAACTATCACGACGATCTGAGCCTTCCTGTCCGTAAATTGCCTTATGTCTTGTTTCATCTGATCCAGATGTTTTCTGGCAAATGGTCAACTGAAGCCTCTCAAGAAGACAAGAACGACGGGGCCATTCTTTATAAGATCGGTAAGGTTCATCATCACGCCGTCAACGTCTTTTGCTGAGAACTCCGGCGCAGCAGATCCAATACTTTGCTTCATAGATGCTTCAGCTCATTCCGTCGGCACATAGAAACAGCGTTTCGGTGAAGTTACTTTACCTTCCTTCTTCAGCTTGTCGATGATCTTGGAGACCTCGTCCTTATCCAGTTCAGCTTTCTTGGCGATGTCTCCGGGGCGCATCGGTTTCCCCTCCTTCTTCATCGTATTCAGAACCTTTTTCGCTTGATCATCCATATCAGCTACCTTTCGTTGTTAAGATTCTTATCCGGAGATCCTCTTCCGACTTTACGAGAAGCGACTCCGATCTTCAATTTTTTGGAGACATCCCCGAGAAGCCTTTTGCAAATCCCTCTTGCAGTAATATTGCAGTGGCTTGCGTCTTTAAGTTTCTGTGGATCTTAAGAGGGCGTTGGGATTGATAGCCGGATCTTTTATACAGCGCAGGCAATAATAAACGGGCCAAACACAACCGCAACCCGAACCGATAATCTCCAGGCGGCAGCAATCCTCGCAGGCCGGCAGATCGCAACCCTTGCAGAAAGTGAAGACCTTTTCCTTTCCGCAGAAGCCGCATCTGTTCGTGAAAGTCATTTCTGTTGGCGCTGCCGTCATCCCGTCGGCCTCCCTTCTGAGTGTGTATTCCGAATTTACCCTTTGATGAAGCGCCGCCTTTGTGTGGCACGGATCGTTGTGCTTCCCAGTACCATCGCCCGAATGCTACCATAAGTTCCTTTTTCCTGCGATAGATTTTCTTTGACAGCATCCGTAAGATTACATAACTAACCAACTGATAAGGAGGTCAAATCGCCCTATTGAAAGGGGGGTCCAAAGACTATTTTTCAACCCTTTTCACTGACTCCATTACGGCGAAAATCGGTGGCTCCATTATGCCGATCATTGACATCTGCGTTTACATGAAAACGTCCACAACCCAACGATAATTATCATGTAGTGTGCTGCCGGCCAAATGGGAATGGTGCTTATGGAAAAGGGTATGATGAGAAAGACACAGAATCGTCGCCAGGAAGTGAAGATATATACCGATGGGGCCTGTCTGGGGAACCCGGGGCCCGGGGGTTACGGGGTAGTTTTGCTTTCCGGTCGGGCCAGGAAGGAATTGTCGGGGGGGTTTCGCCTGACGACCAACAACCGGATGGAACTCATGGCCGCCATCGTGGGGCTGCAAGCCCTGAACGTACCTTGCCTGGTGACTTTGTTCACCGATTCCCAGTATGTCGTCAACGCCATGACCAAAGGTTGGGCATACCGGTGGCGACAGAACGGCTGGATGCGGAACAAGCAAGAGAAGGCCCTGAATTCTGATCTTTGGGAAAGGCTGCTGGTCCTTTGCAGTCGTCATGAAGTGGCTTTTAACTGGGTGCGGGGCCATGCCGGCGACCCGGAGAACGAACGCTGCGATCTCCTCTCGAAACAGGCGGCACTCCGCGACGATCTGCCCCCCGACGAGGGCTATATGAAGCAAGTGAATGATGGGCGGCCAACCTCTGGTGATGGTTTCGTCTAAATAATTGACGTAACCGAATGTTTTTGTGGGTGAATACGCTCATCCGGCATCGGGAGGGGAGAAATTTCCCCCCCTGCGCCCTCCCAATCCGTTGCGGCCGGGCAGACAGATAACGCCGGCTGCTTTCAGACCTCGAAGTGGGTCAGCGGCGGCTTGCCGATGGGATAGACGTTGAAGCCGATCCGGAAACACGCCCGATGGTCTATGATGTTTCTCCCGTCGAAGATGAAGGCCGGTTTCGCCATCCCCCGGTATATCCTCTCGTAGTCCAGATTGCGGTACAAATCCCATTCCGTCATCACCGCCAGGGCGTGACAACCGGCGGCCGCCTCATAAGGATCCTCTATGTAATGCAGGGCGCCCGTATTTCCGGCCAAGTCGCTGCGGGCGTTGTTCAGGGCCTTGGGATCGGAAACGACCACCTCGGCCTGCTCCTCCAGCAGACGCCGGGCGATGAAGATGGCCGGACTTTCCCGGGTGTCGCCGGTGTTGGCTTTGAAGGCGAAGCCGAGCAGGCAGATCCTTTTCCCTGCCAGGGTATTGAACATGGCCGTCAGCATGTTCATGATAAACCTTTCCTGTTGATAGGCATTTATCGTCACGACGCTTTCCCAGTAGTCGGCCACCGTGTCGAGTCCATAGAACCGGCAAAGATAGACGAGATTCAGGATGTCCTTCTTGAAGCAGGAGCCGCCGAAACCGACGCTGGCATTGAGGAACTTGGCGCCGATCCGGCTGTCCATGCCCACGGCCCGGGCGACCTCCGCAACATCCGCCTCCGTTTTTTCACACAGGGCGGAAACGGCATTGATGGAGGAGATGCGCTGGGCCAGAAAGGCGTTGGATACCAGTTTGGAAAGTTCACTGCTCCAGATGTTGGTGGTGAGGATCCGCTCCCGGGGGACCCAGCGGGCGTATATATCCACGATGACATTCCGGGCCAGCCGACCCCGCTCCGTTTCCCGGGAACCGATGAGGATCCGGTCGGGATTCTCCAAATCCCGGATCGCCGAGCCTTCCGCGAGGAACTCCGGATTGGATAGGACGTCGAAGGTTACACCGTTGGCCTGGCTGTTCAGAATCCTCTCCATAGCCAGCGCCGTCTTTACGGGGAGGGTGCTTTTCTCGATGACGATCTTGTCGGAGTCGGAGTTTTCCAGGATCTGCCGGGCCGTTTTCTCCCAATACTGGAGGTCGGCAGCCATGCCCGCCCCGGCGCCGAAGGTTTTGGTCGGGGTATTCACGCTGACGAAAATAATGTCGTGGGAGCGGATGGCGCCTTCGATGTCGGTGCTGAAGAAAAGGTTCTTTCCCCTGGTGGCGTGGATCAACTCGTCCAGTCCCGGTTCGTAGATGGGCAGATGCTCGGAATTCCAAGCGGCGATCCGCTGGGGATTTATATCCACCACCGTCACCCGGTAATCGGGGCATTTGGCGGCGATCATGGCCATGGTGGGACCGCCGACGTAGCCGGCGCCGATACATAGAATGTTCTTGTTCATGGTAGAAACTCCAGCACTTATATGATTTTTTCCACATAGCCGGCAATGGCCAGACAGGCCGTTAGTCCCGGCGATTCGATGCCGATGAGATTGATGAACCCCGGCAGCCCCCGTTCCCCTTCTTCCCGGATGACGAAATCAGTTACCGGATCCTGTGGGCCCTGGAGCTTGGGACGGATGCCGCTCATGTCGGGTTGCAGCATCTCCGGGGCAAGGCCGGGCAGGTAACGGCCTATGGCCGTTGCGAAGGCCTCCCGCCGGTCTTCATCGACCCTGTAGATGCCGGTTGCCTCCTTTCCCTCGCTTTTCAGGCGTTGGATTTCCTCTTGCGCCAGGTAGCGGCTGTCCGGTCCGAAACGGATCCGCCCCGCCAGGTCGAGGGTGGCGTGGATGCCCAATCCTACATTGTTCTTCATCGGAACGGGATATACCAGGTGATGCAGCGCCGGGGAAGGGGAGGCGGTAAAATAGTTGCCCTTGCAGGGATGGAGACGGTATCCCGCCGCTTCGATGTCGATTCCCGCCAGCGCGGCCACGGTGTCGGCATGGAGGCCGGCGCTGTTGATCAGGGTTTTCGTACGGACGTAGTATTCACCGTGATTGATTTCCAAATCGTAGCCGGCGCCGTCGGGGTGGATGGCCGTGACGCGGGTCCGGCAGGAAAGAACGGCGTCCTGATCCTGCGCGGCGTTCAGGAAGGAAAACATCAAGGTGTGACTGTCCACAATGCCGGTGGAAGGGGAAAACAGGGCCGCCTGGGCCTTCACCTCCCGCTCCATGCTCCGGAGTTGTTTTCGGCCCAGCAATTCCAGCTCCGGGACGCCGTTCCGTTCCGCTCCCTCCTTTATGGCCGCCAGCGTTGCTTCCTCGTCATCGTTGGTCGCCACGATAAGCTTGCCGATCCGGGCATGGGGGATTTTGTGGCGGCGGCACCACTCGTAGAGCAGGCGGTTTCCCGTTACGCACAGGCGACTTTTCAGGAAATCTTGGGGGTAATAGATCCCGGCATGGATGACCTCGCTGTTGCGGGAACTGGTTTCCCGGCCGAAGAGATCGTTCTTTTCCAGCACCGCCAGCTTTCTGTTGCGGCGGGCCAGTTGTCGGGCCAGGGCGAGACCGACGACGCCGGCGCCGATGACGATGACATCGAAATGCATGTCCGGGGTAATCTTCATTGGTTTTGCAATACCGTCCGGAAATACTCGATGGTCTTGGTCAGGCCTTCGGTGAGCGGGATGCGGGGCTGCCAGGCGAGCAGGGTGCCGGCCGCGCTGATATCGGGGCGGCGCTGGGTGGGGTCGTCCTGGGGTAACGGCCGGAAGACGAGACGGGAGGACGATCCGGTGAGGCGGACAATGCTTTCGGCCAGTTCCCGGATGGTGAATTCCGTGGGATTGCCGAGATTTACCGGGCCGATGATCTCCTCGGAAGATTCCATCATGGCGATCATGCCGGTGATCAGATCGTCGCAATAACAGAAGGAACGGGTCTGGGAGCCGTCGCCATAAATTGTGATGTCCTCCCCTCTGAGGGCCTGCACGATGAAGTTACTCACCACCCGCCCGTCGTTGACGGCCATACGGGGTCCGTAAGTGTTGAAGATTCTGACGATCTTAATCCTGACCCCGTTCTGGCGATGATAATCCATCATGAGACACTCGGCAGCCCGTTTCCCTTCGTCATAACAGCTCCGGATGCCGATGGGATTCACCCTTCCCCAGTAATCCTCCCGTTGCGGATGTACCTCGGGATCTCCATAGACCTCCGAGGTGGAGGCCTGAAGGATCCTGGCCTTGACCCTCTTGGCCAGCCCCAGGGTGTTGATGGCGCCCATAACGCTGGTCTTGATGGTCTTTATGGGGTTGTATTGGTAATGAATCGGCGAGGCGGGGCAGGCCAGGTTGTAGATCTCGTCCACCTCCAGGAAGATCGGCTGGGTGATGTCGTGACGAATGAATTCGAAATTGGGATGGCCGATGAGATGCCGGATGTTGTTCTTGTTGCCCGTGAAAAGATTGTCCAGGCAGAGGATGTCGTGTCCCTGGGCCAGGAGGCGGTCGCAGAGATGGGAGCCGAGAAAACCGGCGCCGCCGGTAATGAGAATCCGCTTCATATTCTTAATAGGGGCCTCTGCCGGGGCCATTGCCCGGGGTTGGGTATCATGGTAACCGGCGCATCATCAAGGCCTCAGGAATCTTTCCTGATGGCATTCCTCTCAATTTTCGGCTATATAAAATTTCGGCTGGTTACTGTCAAGCTAATTCGGGTGGCGCCAACGGGAGGAATCCCCGGCAAATAGCGGCGCTGTATCCGGGATGTTCAGGTGTAAACCGGGATGTGAGTGGTGGGGCATGGAAGAGGTAAAGCAAGGCAACCTTTACGTGGTGGCCACCCCGATCGGTAATCTCGAGGATATAACCCTACGGGCGATTCGGGTCTTGAAGGAAGTCGACGAGATTGCCGCCGAGGACACGCGCAGGACAAGAATCCTGCTTCGGGCATATGAAATATCCACTCCTGTCTCCAGCTTGTATGACGCGGTGGAGAAATTGCGCTCCCGGCGCCTCGTGGAAAAACTGACGGCGGGGAAAAGCATCGCCTACGTGTCCGATGCCGGTACGCCGGGCCTCTCCGATCCGGGATACCAACTCATTACCGAGGCCATCCGGAGGGGGGTGAGGGTTGTGCCCGTTCCCGGGGTTTCCGCGGTGGTTACCGCCCTGAGCGCCTCGGGGCTCCCCATGCACAGTTTTGTCTTTCACGGGTTCCTGCCGGCGAAGGTCAAACAGCGCCGGGAAGTGCTGCAGTCCTGCCGAATGGAAAAACGGACGCAGGTCTTTTACGAGTCGCCCCAACGCCTCCGGGCCTGCCTGGAAGATGTCCGGGCGCTGATGGGGGATCGCCCGCTGGTCGTGGCCCGGGAGGTGACCAAAAGATACGAGGAATTCCTCAGGGGGAGCGCTGGAGATATACTTGCGGCACTTGCGGAGCGGCAGATCCGGGGAGAGATTACCCTGATGGTGGCGGGCTGTGCAGAGCCGACAATAGAATATGGGGATGAAGAACTTCGGGAAATGCTGGTGAAGATGGAGCGGCGATCCCTGAGCCTGCGGGATCGGGTGGCGCAGGTGGCGGAGTTGACGGGATGCCCTCGCAAAAGGGTCTACCAAATTGCTTTGAAAGGGAAATTTTCTTGAACTGAAGGCCCGGGTGTGGTAGCAGGGACGAAAAGTTTGGGGGGAGGATAGATGAGCAGTCGGGTTCTCATGCCGGGGGATAAGGTTCTGGACCTGGTGGATGTCGTTGAAGAAGGTTTGCCGGAACTTTTCGATGTCCAGGAACGTAAACCGAAAATCGCCCTGGTCAATCCGAATATCCAGGAAGAAATGATGAAGAAGGTGACCGAAACGACGGAGAGAATGGTGCGGGAAATGTTTCCCGCCATTGCCGAGCGGATCATCAGGGAAGAGATTGAGAAACTCAAACGTTGATTGTTGCCCCGCTTCGCCTGCGGGCAAGGACAGAGAGAAGAAAACCGCAATGATTGGCTTGCCCATCGGGAAAAGAGGCATATACGGCCTGACGGTTTTAGTTTTTGTGGCGGTCCTGCTGGCGGGATGCGCCAAGAAGATCCCCCATTTTGTGGCGCCGGAATATGAC
>JAGPFL010000109.1 GCA_018056545.1 Syntrophobacterales bacterium | reverse complement strand
ACCACCCTGGGAACCATCGTCTATGACATCGGCGGCGGCATCCCCAAGGGGAAGAAGTTCAAGGCCGCCCAGTTGGGAGGCCCCTCGGGAGGATGTATCCCCATCCAGCACTTGAACGCCCCCGTGGATTACGAAAAGGTGGCGGAGCTGGGGGCCATCATGGGTTCCGGCGGCCTGATCGTCATGAACGAAGACTCCTGCGCCGTGGATATGGCCCGGTTCTTCATGGACTTCTGCCAGGACGAATCTTGTGGGAAGTGCACCCCCTGCCGGGAGGGGACGAAGCGGATGCTGGAGATCCTCACCAACATCACCAAAGGTCAGGGCAAGGAAGGGGACATCGAACTTTTGGAAGAAATGGCGGCCATCATCAAGGACGCCTCCCTCTGCGGTCTGGGCCAGACGGCCCCCAACCCCGTCCTGAGCACAATCCGTTACTTCCGGAACGAATACGAGGCCCACATCCGGGAAAAGAAGTGTCACGCCTCGGTTTGCGGAGCCCTCTTCAAATCCCCCTGCCAGAACACCTGCCCGGTGGGGATGGACATCCCCGCCTATATCGCCCTGATCCGCGCCAACCGTCTGGCGGATGCCTACAAGGTCATGCTCCGGACCAATCCCTTCCCTTCGGTCTGCGGTCGGGTCTGCGACCATAAATGCCAGGCCAAATGCCGACGGGGCAAGATGGATGAACCGGTAGCCATCAAATTCCTCAAACGCTTCATCACCGACAACGCCGACCGGCCCCAGGTCGAGGCGGCGCCGGTGACAAGAAAGGAAAAGATCGCCGTGGTCGGCGCCGGTCCGGCGGGACTTACGGCGGCCCGGGATCTGGCCCTTCGGGGTTACCGGGTCACGGTTTTCGAAGAGCTTTCCGAGCCGGGCGGGATGCTCCGCTGGGCCATTCCCGCCTACCGCCTCCCCCGGGACATCCTGGCCAAAGAAATCTCCTACATCTCCGCCCTGGGCGTGGAGATCAAGTGCAATACCCGGGTGGGAAAGGACATTTCCTTCGACAAAGTGAAGAAGGACTACGATTACATCTACATGGCCCCCGGCGCCCACCGCAGCCAGAAACTGGGGTTGGCCGGCGAGGACATGCCCGGCGTTTACGGCGGGGTGGAATTCCTCCGGGATTTCAACGCCCATGAAGAGGCCTGGCTCAAGGGCAAAAAGACCCTCGGCGCCCGGGTCGCCGTCATCGGCGGCGGTAACTCGGCCATCGACGCCGCCCGGGTTGCCCTGCGTCTCGGTTCGGACGTGACGATCCTCTATCGCCGGGAACGGAAGGACATGCCGGCGGCGGAAGAGGAGATCGTCGCCGCCGAACATGAGGGAATCAAGATCGAATATCTCGTCGCCCCCCTGAAGCTCGAGGCCAAGGATGGAAAACTGAGCGGCATCACCTGCGAGCGGATGAAACTTGGCGAATTCGACCGCAGCGGCCGCCGGAAGCCGGTGGCAATCCCCGACTCGGCCTTCACCCTGAGCGTCGATGCCATTATCGCCGCCATCGGCCAGGTTCCGGACCTTTCCTTCGTTCCCAAGGAAAGCGGCATCTCCGTGAACCGCTGGGACACCTTCGATCTGGACGGCGGCAGCAAGTCCCGGACGACCAACGCGAAGTTCTATGCCGGCGGCGATGCCGTTACCGGTCCCGATACGGTCATCGGCGCCATAGAGGCGGGGCATCAGGCCGCCAGGGACATGGATGCCGCCATCCGCGCCGCCAACGGCGAGGGGGCTTACGAAGAACCCCCGGAAGAGGCGATCGACATCCCCCTCATCATCGACGAAGAAACGAAAGAAGAACCCCAGACGCCCATGCCGGAATTGGCGGCGGCTACGAGGAAAACCAGCTTTGTGGAGGTGGAGTTGGGCTTCTCGCCGGAGGAGGCCATGAAGGAGGCCTGCCGGTGCCTCCGCTGCGATGCGGAGATATGAGAACGGTTGCCGAGAGATGAACGATCCACGCACAGCCAAATTGGCGGAGCTTCTGGTTGAATACTCCGTTGCCGTCCGGCCCGGCGACAAGGTGGTGATCAACGGCGGCGCCGACGCCGGCCCCCTCCTCCGGGAGGTGTACGGGGCGGTCCTGAAGGCCGGGGGGTTTCCCCTGCTGCTGGCCGCCCTGCCCGGCATGGACGAGGTCCTCTACCGGCATGCCACGGACGAACAGTTGCGCTTCGTGGCACCGCCGGTGAAGGCTATCATGGAAACCTACGACGTGAGCATCTCCATATCCAGCACGGACAACACCCGGAACCTGAGCGGCGTCGATCCGGGCAAGGTGATGATCCGCTCCCAGGGACGCCGGGAGATCATGGACATCTTCATGGCCCGGGCCGCCCGCGGGGAACTCCGTTGGACCGGCACCCTCTTCCCGACCAACGCCTACGCCCAGGACGCCGACATGAGTCTCGCCGATTACGAAGATTTCGTCTTCGGGGCCTGTCTCCCCGATCCCGAGGATCCGGTGGGTTACTGGCGGGACTTTTCCGCACGGCAGGAACGGATCATCGCCTGGCTCCGGGGCAAGAAACAGGTCCATGTCCGGGGCCGTGAGACGGATCTTCGCCTCAGCATCGCCGGGCGTAACTTTCGGAACTGCGACGGACATCACAACATGCCGGACGGCGAGATCTTCACCGGTCCGGTGGAGGACAGTCTGGAAGGCCGGGTTGCCTTCTCCTACCCCGCCATCTACCAGGGAAGGGAAGTAACGGGCATCCGCCTCGAGTTTGCCGGAGGCAAGGTCGTGGACGCCCGGGCGGAAAAAAACGAAGAATTTCTCCACCGGATGCTCGCTACGGACGAGGGGGCCTCTTATGTCGGAGAGTTCGCCATCGGCACCAACGAGGGAATCAACAAATTCACCCGCCAGATCCTCTTCGACGAGAAAATCGCCGGGAGCTTTCACCTGGCCCTGGGTTCCGGTTATCCCGAAACGGGAAGCGTCAACAAGTCGGCCATACACTGGGACATGATCTGCGATCTTCGGGAAGGGGGCGAAATCAGGGTGGATGACGAGTTGTTCTATAAGGACGGAGAATTTACAATCGACGTGGCGAAAATATAACAAGCTTTCTCTATTACACAAGTGATATAAGGAGTGTGAAATGGAAAAAAAGATCCCTTTAACAATCGACGGCAGGGAAGTTGAGGCGGCAGCGGGGCAGATGATCCTGGAAGTCGCCCGGGAAAACGGGATTTTCATCCCGACACTCTGCTACTATCCGGGAACGACCAAAGTCGGGGCCTGCCGTGTCTGCGTGGTCGAGGTCGAAGGCGCCCGCTCGCTGGTAGCCTCCTGCTGTATGCCCGTCAGTCCCAATATGGTCGTCAGGACGAACACGAAAAAGGTCCGGGACGCCCAGCGCCTCATCGTCGAGCTTCTATGGGCCTCGGGAGATCACAACTGTCTGACCTGCGAGCAGAACGGCAATTGCGACCTCCAGAACCTCGTGTACTGGCTGGAGATAGAAAGCCCCCGGTTCACCATCAGGCACCCCGGCTACAAGCAGGAGCGGTCCAATGCCATGATCTCTCGGGATCTGAACAAATGCATCCTTTGCGGCCGCTGCATCCGGGCCTGCAACGAGATACAGGTCAACGAAGTCCTGGACTTCTCCAAGCGCGGCTCCCGGGCCAAGGTGGGACCGGCCTTCGACGCCGACTACATCGATTCGGAATGTTACTTCTGCGGCGAATGCGCCGACGTATGCCCGGTAGGGGCCATCACCTTCCGGCAGTCCCGCTTCAAGGGGCGCCCATGGGAGATCCAGAAGGTCAAAACGACCTGCACCTATTGCGGCGTCGGCTGCCAGATGGATCTGAACATCCACAACGGCAAGATCGTCAAGGTTACAGGGAACCGCGAGTATCTCCAGCCCAATGGCGGCAGCCTCTGCATCAAGGGACGTTTCGGTTTCGATTTCGTCGATCATCCGGACCGGTTGAAAAAACCCCTGATTCGGAAGAAAAAAGGAGGGGAGCTGCAGGAGGCCACCTGGGACGAGGCCTTGAATCTCATCGCCAAGAAATTCAAGGACATAAAGAAAAAGGACGGTGCGGAAAGCATCGCCGGCCTGGCCTCGGCCCGGTGCACCAACGAGGAGAATTACCTCTTCCAGAAATTCATGCGCGCGGTGATCGGCACCAACAATGTAGATCACTGCGCCCGGCTTTGACACTCCGTAACGGTGGCCGGTCTGGCCGCCTCGTTCGGCAGTGGAGCTATGACGAATTCCATCGATGAGATCGAATTTTCCGATCTCATCCTGGCTACGGGAACCAACACTACGGAAAACCATCCCATCGTGGGAATGAAGGTGAAGCGGGCGGTGCGCCAGCACGGGGCCAAACTCCTCGTCATCGATCCCCGGGAGATAGATCTGGTGAAGTACGCCGACCTCTGGCTGCGCCAGAAGCCCGGTACGGACGTCGCGGTCTTCAACGGGATCATGAACGTCATGATCACCGAAAATCTCTATGACCGGGCCTATGTGGAAAACCGCACCGAAGGATTCGAAGCCCTCAAAAAGACGGTGGCGAAATACACCCCGGAATACGTGGAGGAGATCTCCGGCATTCCGGCGGCGGATCTCCGCGCCGCCGCCCGGATGTACGGGCGGGCCAACCGGGCCTCCATCCTCTATGCCATGGGCCTG
>JAGPFL010000025.1 GCA_018056545.1 Syntrophobacterales bacterium | reverse complement strand
GTCGTTGGGGGAGAAAAAGGATGCTGCCAAAAAGGAGGGAAATGAAGTTCAGCAGGAGCAGGACATCATGGAAGCGGCCCTCAGACTCCTTTCCGAGTCCCATGAATACTGGGTGCAAGGAGATGTTGAGAACGCCATAGAGATGCTGGATCAGGCCTACGCCCTTATTCTGGATACGGACGACGATCCGGCCATTGCCAGACAGAAAGACGACTTGCGTCTACTTATTTCGAAAAGGATTCTTGCCATTTACAGTGCCAAGCAGACAAGCGCACCGGGCAAGAGGGGAGAGATTCCGATTGTTCTCAACTCCGACGTAGAAAAGGAGATCCGTTCCTTCCAGACGGTGGAACGGGATTTCTTCATATCTTCCTACCAACGTTCCGGTCTTTATCGTCCCCATATCGTTTCCGAATTGAAACGTCTGGGCCTTCCCGAAGAGCTATCCTGGCTGCCTCTGGTGGAAAGCGGCTACAAAATCAAGGCCTTGTCCCCCGCCCGCGCCCTGGGATTGTGGCAGTTCATCCCGTCCACAGGCTACAAGTACGGTCTGGAACGTGATCAGTGGGTGGACGAGCGTATGGATCCGGAAAAATCCACCCGCGCGGCGATCGCTTATCTCCGGGATCTCCACGGCATGTTCGGGGATTGGCTTACGGTACTGGCGGCCTATAACTGCGGCGAAGGCCGGGTCCTCAGGGTCATCTCCCGACAACATATCAATTATCTCGATCGTTTCTGGGATCTCTATCATCAATTGCCTTACGAAACGGCCAGATACGTTCCACGTTTTCTCGCCACCATCCATATTGTCCGAAATCCGAAGAAATACGGTATGGATCTGGGTGATCTCCAAACGGATCCGCTCCTGGCCAGGGGGTACGAAACGGTCAAGACGAACAGGTCCATGCGTCTGCAGGATATCGCCGAGCGGCTGAACATTCCGGAAGAAACCTTGGCGCAGCTTAATCCCGAACTGCGCTACAAGATAACGCCGGAAAAGGAATACCTATTGAAAATCCCCGCCGCCGCGGCCGAACAGTACGCCAAGGTGGCGGACAGTATCCCCCACTGGGAACAGCCACCCCCCACTCCCAAATCTCGTCCCGTCGTCATCACCCATCGCGTCAAACGGGGGGAAACAATTGCATCCATAGCCAAAAAATACCGGACCTCCCCTAAGGCCATCAGAAGCTACAACCATATATCGGCAAAGAAGAATATAGTGGTGGGACAGCATCTGTCGATTCCTATCCGCAATTCCCGGACGGTCAAGAAAACAGCTTATCAGACGGCGGAGGTCCGGGGGAAAAAGGCGGGTGCCGGGGGCGATGCCCTGCAATACAAGGTTAAGAAAGGGGATACGCTGGCAAGGATCGCGGCAAGAAATCAAACTACCGTCCAGGCGATAAAAGAGGCGAACCAACTGCGCTCGAATTCCCTCAAGGTGGGTCAGGTGTTGAGAATCTCCCCTGCCAGGCAAGGCAGCGGCGAGGAAAAAGATGGCGGCGACAACGGACGCAAAAAGACCAAAAAAATCAAGGCGTCAGTCAAGGCCGGCCGGAACGAAGCCGAGAAGAAGAGCGGCGAGAAGACCTACGTCGTCAAAAAAGGCGACAGCCTGTTCGGCATTGCCAGAACACACGATATGGATGTCGAAAGGCTTTGCGCTCTCAACCATATCAGCGACAGGAAAGGGGTTTTGCGAGCCGGCCAGGTGCTGGTTGTCGAATAGATTCTCCCCGGTCTTGCGGGACGGCCAGGGCCGCCGCTTTTCAAACGACGCTTTCCCTGATCCGCTTCAAGACCCCCTCCACCAGACCGCGGATTTCCTCCAGGCGTTGTGCCGAAGATGCCTCGAAACGCAGCACGAGCACCGGTTGGGTGTTCGAGGGGCGCAGGAGCCCCCAGCCGTCCGCAAAGGGTATGCGCACGCCGTCGATGTCAATGATGGGATAATCCTTACGAAAATGTTCCTTGACGGCTTCCACGACCCGGAATTTCATCTCGTCGGGGCAGTCGATACGGATTTCCGGCGTGGAATAGGTCTTGGGTACGTCGGCGATCAGGTCGCTTAACTTTTTGCCTCCTGAATGGGAAAGAATCTCGAGGAGGCGGACCGCGGCATAAATGGCGTCGTCGAAACCGAAATAGCGGTCGGCGAAAAAGAGATGCCCGCTCATTTCTCCGGCCAGCAGCGCATGTTCCTCCTTCATTTTTCCCTTGATCAGCGAATGTCCCGCCTTCCACATGATAGGACGGCCATGATTGCGGGCGATGTCGTCATAGAGTTTCTGGGAACACTTTACCTCGCCGATTATGGCGGCGCCGGGATTGTCCCGGAGGATAAAGCGGGAAAAGAGAAGCAGCAGCTCGTCACCCCAGAGGATGTCACCCCGGTCGGTGACGACGCCGATGCGGTCCGCATCGCCGTCGAAGGCGATGCCCACATCGGCTTGTCGTGCCTCGACGACGGCGATGAGTTCCCTCAAATTTTCCGGAATAGTGGGATCGGGGTGATGATTGGGAAAGCGGCCGTCGGGTTCGCAATAAAGCTCCGTTATCTCGCAGCCGAGGCGGCGGAAAATGGGGAGGGAAAAAATCCCGCCGGTACCGTTTCCCGCATCCACGGCGATCTTCAGCCCCGGACGGACATCGACATTTTCCACGAGATAATCCTCATAGGCCCCGGTGATATCTCGGGAAGAGACCCCGCCGGGGCTTTGCCGATCATACCTTCCCGCTTCCATGATTCTGCGGAGTTCCTGGATCTCTTCGCCATAAATGGTATCCGGACCGATACAGACCTTGAAGCCATTGAAATCCGGGGGATTATGGCTGCCGGTGACCATGACTCCCCCCTGGCTGCCGTAATGGCGGATGGAAAAATAGAGCATCGGCGTCGCGCACAGGCCGAGGTCGGTGACGACGATCCCCGTGTCGCTGATTCCCTTACCGATCGTCCGGGCATAGCCCTCGGAACTGAGCCGGCAATCCCGCCCCAGGGTCATGGACACCACCCCGTGACGACGGGCGTAGGTGCCGACGGCGAGACCGAGCTCGTAAACAAAATCCTCATTCAGATCCCGGTCCACAAGACCGCGAATGTCATATTCCCGAAACACTTCCGCATTCATGGGGCACCTCCAAAGCGGGATTTATGAAGCATAACCGTTTTCCGATGTCAATCAGATGTTTTTGTCTCTATCTCCGGAGAGAGCGGCGCTCAGGTCTGCAGCCTGGAGAAAGACGAGATCGGCGCCGGCCTTTTTCAACTCCACCGCGTCATTGTAACCGGTAAGAACGCCGATGGCGAGTGTGCCTACCTCCTTGGCGAGGATCATATCCATTTTGTGATCTCCCACCATCGCCGTTTCGGCCGCCGGCAGGGAGAAAGCCTGGAGCGCCTTTCTCAGGTGGTCCGGATGGGGCTTGACCGGAAAGGTGTCGTCCCGGGTCAGAACGACGGTTACAAAGGAGGCGATATCGGGGAAGATATGTTCCACCGCTGCGCGGCAGTTTCTGGTCACCAGTCCGATCTTGATATTTAATTTGCCGAGCACGGCCAGCATTTCCCTGATGCCGTCGAAAAGGCTTCCCTCACGGGCGGCGGCCAGCTCTATTTCTTTTATCAACTGCATGGCCTCTTGTTCGTAAGCGTTCTCCCGGCCGGGACATTGTTCGGCGATCTTCCGTTTACCCGCGGCGATCATTTCCAGGACATAGAGATCACGCAAGCCATCGGGAGCGATGCCGAAGCCTTGGAGATGTGCAAGCGTCCTACGGCGCATGTCGGCGAAATCGATCGTCAGGCGGGCAATGGTACCGTCGAAATCGAATATGAAACCCCTCATGTTCTTCAGGGATGTCATTGGTCCCTTCCTGCCCGGTTTCCCGTCAGGTACTCGGGATTCAGGGTCTTGTAGCGTATTCTTTTATCTTGGAGATCGGGAAGTTCGAAGGCGAAAACGAGGTGCAGAAAATTCAGGATGATAAAAAAAGTCGCCCCCCAGAGGATCTCTTCGCCGGTGTGATCCGCATGGATCAGGCAGGGGAATTCCCAAGGTCCTTCCTCGGGGGTGGGAATATGAGCGGATGCATGGATCATGTATCTCCCGTAAGATTCTTCCCGGAAAAAAGCTTCCAGCGGGATTTCAATGATCTTTTCCACCTCGGAATTCGGTGACGGTGACCAGTCGGGATCGGCCAACGCCACCAGGGGAAATATGGTCCGGCGAAAAAGATACAGGGAATAGGTCGGCAAAATACCCAACAGTGTCACTTTCAAGGGGTTCAGGCGTAATTCCTCCCAGGATTCCCGGAGGGCGTTGGCATAGAAAAGGGCGGTCGTCTTCTTCCGCAACGCATATTCCTTGTGGGACTCTGAATCATGGCGTAATGTAGGCAGAGGCAGGCGGCCGCTTCTGATAAAGAGGAGGCTGAACGCCCAATCCAGAACCGGGCTGAGCATTCCGCCGGGACAACTGATGTCGCCGCCCTGGGCCGTGCGGGCCGACCGCTTGATGAGCTGGAATACCCACTTTTCCCCCCCATTGCCCGGATAACTACCTTCCGACTGCCGCTTCAGGAGCAGCAGTACCCCCGCCATCGCTTGCCGGAGGGTACGATTCCTTCCGCTTTCGCCGGTGGCTGGCCGATTTTGGTCAAGCTCGCCCCGGGGCCCGTTTAGGACGCGCCGGACCAACAGCGGCAGGTTCTTGTCCAACGGTATAAGTCGCTCATCCATGGCGGCCGTTCCGGATAGCGTTATAGATCTGCCCCTCGTACCAGCAGGTAAAGGCAGGCATATCGATGAAGCCGCAATGCCCGCCATAGGATTGTACGGAAAGATGAAGGTGGTGGTGGCTTTCCAGTTCATAGAAATCTTCGATGGGGATGACCGGATCGTCTTGGGAGATCATGATGGTGGTGGGAACGGTCAAACCGGCAAAGGCGGAACCCCGCAGGGTGTATTGCCGGAAATAATCCCGGTAATCCCGGTAATCCCGGTAATAAATCATGATCGCCTCGGTGAGTTCCATGCAGGAACGGGTCTTCATCATGGCGTTGAAATCGTAAGTATTGGGGAACAGGGCCTGCTTTTTTCGGAGAGATTTTTTCCATTTATTTAGAAAATAGCGTCGATAGACGCCCAAACCGCCGTCGATGGCCAGGGTCGCCTTATGGGGATCCAGCGCCGGACTGATGGCGAAAACATGGGAAAGGTGGGGAATGTTTTCTTCAAGACTGTGCTTGATGGCAAGACGGAGGGCAAAATTCCCACCGAGGGAAAAGCCCACGATATACAGCGAGCCTTGGCGAAAACGACGGGAAATTTCCTTTGCGGCGGCGCAGGTCTCCCGGATCAGGGCGCCGTGGAAGAGTCCCTCGTTGAGATGATGCGATGCCCCGTGATCACGGAGGTTGAGACGGAAGATAGCGAATCCCCTTTGATAAAAGAAGGCAGCGGTGGAAAGGATGTAAATGGAATCCGCGCTCCCCTCCCAGCCGTGAATGAGCATAACCGTTCCGTGAGCTTGCCCGGCGGGCTGAGGGGAATGGTATCCCAGGAGGCGCACGCCTTCTCCGCAGTCCAGGATGGCGGCGGAGGAGGCACGGAGCATGCCTTCCACCTCCTTGAGGCGGAATTTGCTGCGCCCCAGAAAGGTCTGGAGGTGGGGGTTGCGAAAAAAAATCTGTGGTAGGAACGCTTCGTTCATGGCAGAGAGATAAAAAAAGCCCGGTTTTCCACCGGGCTCTCAGGGTCAATTGTGGTGGCGGTGCAGGGATTTGAACCCCGGACACTGCGGATATGAGCCGCATGCTCTGACCGACTGAGCTACACCGCCGGAAAAAATGTTGATTGACGGCTGCTCCTATAACAGATCCGTCATCTTGTCAACTCCTATTGCGGATGAATCTTGTAGGCGGCGATGACGCTTTCCCTGCCTACCAGCGCACCTGCGGAGGTCACCAGGACCATGACGATCTCGTCCTGGCCGTCGTTGTCCGCATCCTTGATCTGGTAATCCGCCACATAGCCGCCCATCTTCCGGGTGTGCCAGTTTTCCACCATTCCCATGGAGTCCCACTCCAGATTGTAGAACTCGCTGGCATTGAAAATCTTCACGTTTTTCAGAAGTCTGGAAGGGGTGAGATTCTTGACGACGATCAACTCCCGCTTTCCGTCCTTGTTCGTGTCGTAGGGAATAATCCGGGCGTTCAGGTAGGTGTTGTAGAAGGTATAGTCATTCCCCGGCATGTCTTCGCCGTAATGCTCGATGTAGGAGTTGCTGCCGCCGAAGACTTCGTCGCTTTTGTAAAGAAACTCCTTGCTTCCCAGCATGGACTGCACCGCGTAGAGGGGTTTGTCGGTCTCCCGGTAAACACAGAGGTAGTCGTAGTTGTTGAAGGCGATGATCTTTTCCGGTCCGTCGCCGAGATCGTCGAGGGTCAGCCCGAAGATGTTGAGCCCCTTGGGTATCTTGAGCTCCTTCCCCTCCTGATATGTCCCGCCCCGCCAGACCATTTCGTTGATGGAGGTCTCGAAGGGCCTGCCCACCCCGATCTTCTGCCCCAACACCCTGAGCCCTCCCGGTTTGGTGTCGATCACCCGGAAGAGCCAGGGCAACTTGTCGGCGATGGTGACAAACTTTCCGTCCTTCCACTCCAAAACGAAAGAGTCCACGGAATTGAAGACGTTGTAGGCCTCCCGTTTGGAGACTACGTTGGAAACGAGAATCTCCTTCCGTCCGTTACCGTTTAGGTCCACAAGATCGACACCGACGTAATTGTTGAACCTGCCGCCGATGATCTTGGCGAGCAGGACGGCGTCGTTGCCCTTCTTTTGATAGATATAGACATTGGTTTCATCGATGACCACGATCTCATTAAGCCCGTCGCCGTTCACATCGCCCACGTCGATGCCCTTGTAGTTCGTGGGATAACGCTGACTCATCCAGAAACCTTTTTTGTCCCGGGGCTGGGCGCCGCTGATGAAGTCCGGATTTATGGCCCCGGTGTAGGTGGCCTTTTTCCCGGTCCGCATCCCGGCGATGATCATGCTTTCCCGGTCCTTCTGTTCCGGGGAGGCCCCGGGGGCGACCACTTGCGGTAAAACCGGCTTGGGGTTCACGGCGACAGGGGTAGCCGCCGCTGCCGTCGGTGCCGTTCCCAGAATGTGTTGTTCGATGCGTTGGGCAAAATCGTTGATTTTCACGATTACGTCGTCCATGCCCTGGGACTGGGTGGCGATGCTGACGGCCGGATTGTTGGCGGCCACATCGGCCAGCTTGCCGTCAATGCTGACGCTGTTGCCGATTTTGGTGATGGTACCGGAGACGACATAGTCCACCCCCATTTTCTTCCCCAGACCGTAAATGTCCGCCAAAGTCATTTCCTTGAGTTTTGACGTTTTTACCGCCCCGGCGACCTTTTCCTTGCTGAGCACCTCGATCTTGCCGCCGGCGGCGATCCGGGAGGAAAGCATGTCCTGTATCCCCTGCTGGACGTAATCGATATTCTCCGCGCTGTTGACGGCGAAGGGCAGGACGGCCACCGTCTTTTTGTCCTTTGCCGCCAGCGGCACCACCAGCATGACGATCAATAAGATCCCTGCGAATGTCATCAATGTTATTTTCTTCATTTTCATTTCCTGTCTTTTTTGCCTCCGGGGCCGCCCATGGCTGCACCGCCTGTTGCGAGCTTTTCTAACACGTCGTTTTTTATAATTCAAGGCGCATTTTCAGTTCGGCAGACCCAAGCCGCCCAGTCAGCGCTTATTAAATAAATTCAAAGAAATCAATGCTAAGAAAGTAGCACCGAGGTCTTGCTTGCCGGCCGATAAAGCGGGGCGGCTATTGGAACTTGAGGGCCATCAGGCCCAGATACTCATGGATGGCCGCCTCCGCTCGACGTAGAGAAGTGGCGTTGGGAAAAAAGTTGCCGGGCTGAAGCCGGGAATGTCTGGTGGTGAGAAAGTTGGTGGGCGCCGGGACGGGCGTCATCCCCCGGCGGTGGAAAAGGGCCATAGATCGCGGCATATGGATTGCCGAGGTGACGAGGATGCACGGCGCTTTGCCGATCAGGGCGGATATTTCCCGGGCTTGCCCTGCGGTGTCCAGGGATTTGGATTCTAAAATCAAGTCCTTCTGCCTGGCCCCCATCAGGAGGGCCGTCTCGGCGAGAATCACGGCTTCCGGCACATCCTGAAACACGGCGCCGCCGGACAGGATGAGCTTGGCATCCGGTAAACGATTATGCAAACGTATTCCCTCCAGGAGGCGGATCAGGGATTCCGGGGCCAGGCGGCTGGAGGCGGGGAGACGGGGATCGTCATAGCTGCCGCCGCCCAGGACGATTATGTAAACGGTCTTCTTGTTTTTTATCACCGATTCGGGGTTCGTCAGGGGAGGATAGCGGTTTTCCAGACTGGCGGTGAGCCTTTCGGTAAAGAAGCCGTATCCGGCCAGCGTCAAAAGTAAGACCCCCAGCAGGAGCAGGATTTTCCCCCATCGCTGTTGCTTTTTGCTACGCCAGATGATGGCCGTACCGGCGACGAGGAGAACGAATACCACCGTAACGGGGAGAAAAAAGGGGGTCACGATCTTTTTCAGCAGGAAGAGGAGTTCCATCACCTGTTCTCCTGTTGCTCGTGGGGGTAGTCTTCCCTGACGCCGGATTCGGGAAAAGGAATCTTTAGGTGATAAACACCATGCTCCATCGAGGCCTGCATGGGCAGTCCCGCCTTTTCATAAACCCTGATGATGGCCTTGTTGTCCGCCAGGACATCCGCCGTGAATCCCCGGAGACCCTTCTTCATGGCCACCTCCATGAGCATCTGCAACAGCCGGGAGGCGACACCCATTCCCTGATACGCCTCCGCCACCACAAAGGCGGTGTCTCCAAAAACACCCTCTTCCTGACGGACATATCTTCCTTCGGCGACAATTCTTTCTCCCCCCGCTTCATCCACGATACCGACAATGGACATGATCCGGCGATAGTCCACGTTGACATATTCCTGCATCTTTTCATGGGGCATCGCCTTGATCTCACTGAAATAGCGGTAATAGACCGTACGGTCGGAAAAACGGTAAAAAAGGCGACGCATCTCCTCTTCGTCGGAGGGTTTGATGGCGCGGAAATGGATATGCCGACCGTCCGCCAGCCGGTAATCGGCGGTGATATGGAAAGGATAGAGGGCACCGGATTCCGACAGGTAGATCTGGTCGGGAAAGAGGATACGGGCGTCTTTGGCCAGTCGCACCAGCTCCGGACGATCGGCGGGGTGGGCGATATCGATCAGGGCCTGGGCCCGCTCCCGGACCGTTCGTCCGCTCATGGAAGCGATGCCGTACTCGGTGATGATAAGGTCCAGAACTTCGCGGTTGCTGAAGAGGTTGGGATATTCTCCCGCCGAAATGAGGAAATTGCTTTTGCCCAGAAGATTGCGGCTGGGGAGGGCAAAAATGGTACGACCGCCCCGGGAGTGCAACGCCCCGGCGAAGAATTCCTCCGCCTGGCCCGGTCCGCCGCCCACATTCCCCCGCCCGGTATGCAGGGCGACGTTTCCGGTCAGATCGATTTTCCTGGCCGGAAGAATGGCCATCATCCGGTCATTGAGACTGATACGGAAATGATCGGAGACGATGTCGATGCCCTGAAATTCCACTTGGGGGTTGTTGTGCAGCCAACGCATAAGTTCCGGCGTTCCCTGGGCGTAAGAGGTCAGGGATTTGTTACGAAAATAACCTTTCCGGCGATTGGTGATGACTCCGGCATTGACGAGATCCATCAAGGCGTCGGTGAAGAAAAAGGTGTGGACGCCCAAATCTCGCTTGCGGAGCAATTTTTTTGCCAGAGCCTCGAACAAGGTGCCGGGATAGAAGGAGAGGCAGGCGCCGTCGGGAACGACCGCCGCTACATTGGCCGCCACCCGCTCCATGACCTCGTCCACGGGGGTGCGGGGAAGGTAGATCGGTGGTTCTGAGGCCGTAACGAGGAGGTCGAAATCACGAACGTGTACGAAGGTGTTGCCCATCGTTCTGGGTACCTGCTCATTGATTTCCCCCACTACCAGCGACGCCTTTTCCATGGCGTATTTGGCGGCGTCCACCGCAATCCCCAGGCTGGCAAATCCGGCCTCGTCGAAGGGGCAGATCTGAATGAAAACCGCGTCGATCCGAATCGCCCCGGATTCGATGAGGGACGGAATGCGGGAAATCCGACTGGGAATGAGATCCACGGTGCCGGCGGTGATGGCTTCCCCGGCCAGCCAGCCGGAGTAAAAGGTCTTGAGACGAAATTTCCCGGGGGCCGTCTTGGCGGGAGCGGCAACGGCGTCGCCGAAACTCACCAACTGAATGAGTTCCAGATCGGTCAGATTCTTTTGCGTCGAAGAAAGGAGCGCCTTGGTGAGCGTCCGGGGCTCCGCCGCCCCGGTGCCGAGGAAGATGCTCATGCCGGGACGGAGGCGGGTGAGAACCTCGTCCGGGGTGGTAATCTTTTCTTTTATGTTCGCTCCTATACCCATAAAGTTCTTCTACCTATTTCCTGTTATCATGTCAATTGCTCAGGAAATTGTTTGTCTCTGCAGTCTTTCGGTTCAGGTGCCGCGCCAAAAAAAAGGGCAAGGTGTCGCCACCTTGCCCTTGGTTGCAAGTTTATGAAACCGGTTATCCTCAGTCGCTGAGCTTGGCGATTTCCTTGGGCATGAACTCGAGATCCATGTAGCCGTACTTGTGATCCTTCAGGGCTTCGGGTGTCGGGAACCGGCGATCCGGGGCATTGGTGAACATCCAGTGGTTCAGTTTGATGCCCAGCTTTTCCACGGCCGCCTGCTCCAGGGCCGGACGGTCATCGGGATGGGCGATGGAGATGATCTTCCTCGCCTTTTCGGCGTCGGTGCAGCCCATGATGTTGACGATGCCGTACTCGGTGCAGATCCAGGTGACGAGCTGATCGGGGACGGTCACGGCGCTGCCGGAATCCAGGGCGGTGACGAAACGGGAGCGTCCCTTGGCATCCCGGGAGGTCGCCGCGAGGATGGCCCGGCCGCCCCTGGCCATCATGGCGCCCAGGGTGAACTGGAGCTGGCCGCCCGTGGAGGAGATGGGACGCCCGCCGACGTTACCGGCCGCATTCACCCCTCTGAGGTCCATCTGGGCGAAGTTGTTGACGGTCACCATGTTGTCGAGCTGGGAGAGGCTCACGATGTTGTTCGTGTAGCCGATATCGTAGCCGGCGAACTGCGGATTGCGGTGTACCCACTCGTAGTAGCGGGGGGTGTCCACGGGCATGATGTAGGCCCAGCCGCAGCGACCCTTGTCGATGGTTTTCATGGAGTTGTCCACGACACCCGCCTCGAGGAGCGTAAAGGCATACTCGCCGATCATCTCGCTATGGACGCCGAGGTGCTTCAGGCCATGATCGCGCATACCGAGGACGACGGCCGTGGGGAGGGCGCCGATGCCGACCTGGATGCAGTCGCCGTCACGCATGATGGAGACGCAATTGGCTGCGATGGCCTTCTGGATGTCGTCCGGCTGGATATTTTTCTCGGCGATGTAGGGCCACTGGTACTTGGGATCATCCACATCCACCTCGATGAAGTAATCCACTTCGTCGATGGGGAGGAGCATACCCCGGCCGCCCTCGCACCAGGCGTAGTCGGAACGGATTTCACAGACGAACTTCTTGCAGGATTTGGCGGTGATCATGAAGTTGTTGACGCCGTAGCTGGCATTGACATAAGAGCCCTGAGGAACGGCGCAGGCCTGGATACCCCAATCCATGGCGCGGTCCGCCCTGTTCTTCCGGTAGAAGCGGGCGTATTCGGCATCCATGCCCAGGGCCCAGCCCCAATGCTTCCAGTCCACGCCTTTGTAACCCTTGGTCATGAGGCCGCGGGTGGTGGGGAGGATGAAGGCCTCGTGGAGGACGTGGTATTTGCCCTCCATGTCGGCGGCGGCGCAGAAGCCGTTGCCGCACATGATCGCCTGGTTCCAGATCTCGATGTTTTTCAGGTCGCCGGGGCCGTCGCCGAGTCTGGCCGCCAGGGCTTCCATCGTCACGAAGGTGTCCGAGCCGGGGCCGCCGCGGTTGATCCAGTCACCGGACTTTACCATATCGGCCCACTGTTTCGCGGTGATGGTCTTATCCCTGAGTTTCTGCTGAATCGGAGTCGGCATCCAAATTTTTTCTTTGTTCTCAATCTTTTGTTGCGGCATATCTAAAATCCCTCCATAATAATAGTTAGGAAATTGATCGAGTAAGGCATCGATCCAGTTTGTGTGGCGAACGAAGACCCCGTCCTATTAGGCAAACTGAAAAACGTCCGAAACCGGAAACTGTATCCCCCCTTTCTATCTTGATTTGGCCTGACTATGACGAATGGTCATCCTAAAAATACATAATGACAGAAAAAACATAAAAGATATGCGTTACGGAAAAAATTTGCTTATCCGCGGGCTCACAATGACAATACCTCGACGTTGTCGGCATTTCGCCGTCATGAGCAGTGCATATCCGTCATTTATTTGCAGGATGGGCTTTTTTAATCCGGTTGGACATTTATGTCAAGAAAAAAACCGTTTGTGCAGATAAATTCATTGAAGAAAAAAAATTATTGTCCTATAAGCCGTTTGACAAGAAACAATCCTCCCGGAAACAACCGAGGACGCACAATCAGGAGAAAAAAAGGGCGGAGGGAATGGGGAACGTATTTATCTTTTCGACAAACGACACCACCATCAGAACCCGCTACGGCGATTCGACGGCCAAAGGCTTTAAACTGGAAAACATATTGCCTCCGACGGTGGATTCGGGAATGGAGGAACGAATTCGTAACCTCTACCCCAACGGAAGATGCTTTCTATGGGGAGCCAGGATGCGGGAGGAAACCCTGACGCTCTGGAAAGAAATGGCGATAGAGGATCTTGTTGTCGGCTGTGGTCCGGGGGTTGTCCTTTCTGCGGCTTTCATCTTGGGGAAGATGGACGATCCGGAGCCGGCTGCCCGGATATGGCCGGACAGCCCGGCAGATCCCTATCGTCTGCTGTGTTTCATGGAAGAGCCATATTTGGGGCACTCACCGATCGTAACGCAGTTGTTCCGATACCTCGGAGAGGACTGTCGCGGCTTCAGGAAACTTCCGCCGGAACAGAGCAGATACATTAAGGAAGATTACGGCACCTTCGAAAACTTTGTCCGCTTAGCACTGGGTTTCGACTTTCCCGTATCTCTCCGTCATGCCGAATAGGAACCCATGGTGAAACCGGACATAGTCAGAGAAGTAAGCAAGAAAACAGTAGGCAGTAGCCCTTTTCAATGCTGAAGATGGAAATATGAAAACAAGAAAGAAATACAAATACATATCGGAGTGCCAATCATGATCCCCCGTTATTCCCGTGCCCGGATGGAGCAAATATGGAGCCCTGTGCATCGCTATCAGAAATGGCTGGACATCGAGATTCTGGCCTGTGAGGCCATGACGAAATTGGGACTTATCCCTTCGTCATCCCTCCGGATAATCAAGAAGCGGGCCGGTTTCGATGTGGCACGCATAGACGAGATCGAAAAGACCACCAAGCACGATGTGATTGCCTTTCTCACGTCGGTGACGGAAAGGGTGGGCTCCGAGGGGCGGTTTATCCATATGGGACTCACCTCTTCGGATATTCTCGACACCTCCCTTGCCTGCCTCCTCAAGGAAGCCGCCGACATTCTCCTTGCCGACCTGGACGAGCTGCTGGAAGTACTGAAAAGGCGGGCCTTGGAACACAAGCATACCCTGATGATAGGCCGTTCTCACGGTATTCACGCCGAGCCCATAACCTTTGGACTGAAGCTGGCCCTCTGGTACAAGGAGATGGAGCGCAACCGCCAACGGCTTATCCGGGCCCGGGAGACGATCAGCACCGGAAAGATCGCCGGTGCGGTGGGCACTTTCTCTTTTATCGACCCCTTTGTGGAAGAATACGTCTGTAAAAAATTGGGTCTCAAACCGGCGCCCGTTTCTTCCCAGATTGTGCAGCGGGATCGCCATGCGGAATACTTCGCCACGCTGGCCATCATCGCCTCCTCCCTGGACAAATTCGCCCAGGAGATCCGCCTCTTGCAGCGCACCGAGGTGCGGGAGGCCGAGGAATACTTCTCCCCCGGTCAGAAGGGATCCTCCGCCATGCCCCACAAGCGCAATCCCGTCCTGTCCGAAAACCTTTCCGGCTTGGCGAGATTGATGCGTTCTTATGCTTTGGCGGCCCTGGAGGACGTCCCTCTCTGGCATGAACGGGACATCAGTCACTCTTCCGTGGAGCGGGTGATCGGTCCCGATGCGACCATTCTGCTGGACTTTATGCTGGTCCGATTTACCGGCATGATGGATAAGCTGGTCGTTTATCCGGAACGCATGCGGGCCAACATTGACATGACCCATGGCGTTATTTACTCTCAGATGGTGCTCCTCAAGCTGGTTGCCAAGGGGATGACCAGGGAGGAAGCCTATGCCGTGGTGCAGCGCCAGGCGATGCGTGCCTGGGAAGAGGGTAGGGATTTCCATGCGCTGCTGAAAAAGGACAAACAAGTGCGGAAATTTCTCAATGAGGACGAGCTGGCGGCCGTCTTTCGGACGGATAATTTTTTGGGGAAACTGGATTTTATCTTTGCGCGGGTATTCGGTTCAAAGGCCGAGGGCGGCCGGTAGTCAAGCCGGTCGTTTTGATATCGCTCCGGAAGAAGCAGGCGAACGACGATGAAGAGATGGCTGCCCCTTAACTTCTTGCTGATGTTTATATTGGCAGGTTGTAACTATGTCCAGGGTTACGTCAACATGATGAAGGAACGCGGCCTCTCCGAGGAATATGCCGTAAGCCTCCGGGACTGGACCCGGGACATCACGGCCCATTCCCAACTGGAAACGAAATTCTACCTAAGCGCCACCTATCGCTCGCCGGAATTCAACGAGGCCTTTCTGAAGGAACAGGCCCGGGTGCGCCAATGGCCGGAAGACCGGGTTCGGAAACAGGGGGAGATATGGAGGCAAGTGAGCGCCGATTACCGAGAATTTCTCCTCTACGCCTATACGAGCGACATGGAGGCCAACGATTTTGCCGCCCGGAACTCCATCTGGGCGGTATTTTTGCTGGACGGAAAGGGGCACCGCATCGAGCCGCTGGAAATCAGGGCTGTGGAGCGGATAAACGCCGAATTGGAAGCCTTTTTCCCCTTCGTGAACAAATATTACGGCAAGGGATATATCGTCAGGTTTCCGGTTTTCGCTGCGGAGCCCGAGATGCGTTTGGTATTTTCCAGTGTCCTGGGACGCGTCGATCTGGTCTGGAAGGCAGCGGACATCAAGATGGGGAAAAGGTGAGTTGGTGAGGGCTTTTCAAAGTTCCCGCCGGTGCTCTCCCGCAGGCCGATAATTCCCCGGAGCTGTCTTTACCGCTTACGACGGACGGCGCTGCCGCTCCTTGAGAAAGGCGCAGGGACGTCGATGATTCAGGGCTTGGCGATAATCGTATCCCGGCGCCAGTTACGGTCATCGCGTTCCGGGAAATCGATGTTGTAGTGCAACCCCCGGCTCTCTTTTCGCATCCGGGCACACCTGATGATGATCGCCGCCACGGTGGCGATGTTGCGGAGTTCCAGGAGATCCCGGGTGACGACGAAATTCCGGTAATAATCATCTATCTCCCGGCTGATCAATTCGATGCGCCGGTCTGCCCTTTCCAGTCGCTTGTCCGAGCGTACAATCCCCACGTAATGCCACATGCAGCGCCTGATTTCGTCCCAGTTGTGGGAAACCACGATGGATTCGTCGCTTTCCGTGGCGCCCCGGGGATCCCAGGGGGGTATGACGATCTCCTCATCGCTGATTTCCCGTAAGAGTTCACGAATTCTGAGAAAGGCGCGGTGGGCGAACACGACGGCCTCCAGCAGGGAGTTGCTCGCCAGACGGTTTGCGCCGTGGAGCCCCGTACAGGAAACCTCCCCGAAGGCGAAGAGACGTTCGAGGCTCGTTTCACCGTAACCGTTCACGACAACGCCGCCGCAGAGATAGTGGGCGGCGGGCACTACCGGAATGGGATCCCGGGCCATATCGATTCCGTACAGGAGGCATTTTTCGTAGATATTCGGAAAGCGGGCCTGGATGAAATCACGCTGACGGTGGGAGATGTCCAGCAGGACGTAATCGTCTCCCGATTTTTTCAGCTCCGTGTCGATGGCCTTGGCCACCACATCTCGGGGGGCGAGACTCTTCATGGGGTGATATTTTTCCATAAACGTCTCGCCGTTCTTCAGTCTCAGAACCGCCCCTTCGCCCCGGACCGCCTCGCTGATGAGAAAGGATTTGGCCTCGGGGTGATAAAGGCAGGTGGGATGGAACTGGATGAATTCCATATTGCCGATCAGCGCCCCGGCCCGATAGGCCATGGCGATGCCGTCCCCTGTGGCGATATCCGGATTGGTGGTGACCAGATAGACCTTTCCGCAGCCGCCGGTGGCCAGCACCGTAAACTTGGCCTTGAAGGTGTGAATGCGGTTGTTGTGAAAATCCAGTACATAGGCGCCGAGGCAGCGATTGGTCACCGTTTTGCCGCCTCCGGGTAACATTTGTTCCATTATGAGGTCAATAGCAATAAAATTCTCATATATATGAACGGTTTTCTTCCTGCTTACATGTTCGTTCAACGCCCGTTCGATCTCCCGGCCGGTAAGATCCTTGGCGTGCAATACCCGCCGCCGGGAGTGACCCCCTTCCCGCCCCAGATCATAAGGGGACCCGTCATCGGCGTCCCGGCGGGTGAACTCCACCCCCCACTGTACCAGTTCCTTGATCCGCTCCGGGCCCTCTTCCACGACGAAACGGACCACCTCCTCCTTGCAGAGATCGGCGCCGCAGGCGAGGGTGTCGCTGATGTGGGAGGCGAAGCTGTCCTCTTCGTCCTGAACCGCGGCGATGCCTCCCTGGGCATAGTTGGTGCTCGATTCGAATTTTTCTTTCTTGGTGACAATGGCCACCGTCCCAAGTTCCGCGGCCTTGATTGCAAAACTGAGACCGGCGATGCCGCTGCCGAGAACAAGAAAGTCCGTCTGGATTTCCATTAAGGTTTTCGCCTCGATATGTTATTTACAACTTGGCGGAATTTCTATATAGTTTTTTACAGGTTTTGTAAAAGAAAAATACCGGCGGAGGCTAAATGCTGATTTTAGGTATTGAATCTTCCTGTGACGAAACGGCGGCCGCCGTAGTTCGGGACGGAAAAGAGGTGCTGGCCAATGTGGTCGCCTCCCAGGTGGACGTGCACGGCAAATACGGCGGCGTGGTCCCGGAAATCGCGTCGCGGAAGCACACCGAGGCGATCGTGCCGGTGCTTCTTCAGGCATTTGAGGCGGCGGGAAAGTCCCTGGAGGATATGGAAGGCATTGCCGTCACCAGGGGACCGGGACTCATCGGCTCGCTGCTGGTCGGTCTCTCCACGGCCAAGGCCTTGGCCTTTGCCCGGAAGCTGCCGCTGGTGGGCGTCAATCACCTGAGCGGCCATATCGCGGCGGCGATGCTCCTGGAGCGGCCTCCCGCCTTTCCCTTTGTAGCTCTCGTCGTCTCCGGAGGTCACACCAACATCTATCTCGTCCGGGATTTCGATGATTTCAACACTATGGGACAGACCCGCGACGACGCCGCCGGCGAAGCCTTCGACAAGGCGGCGAAACTGCTGGAGATCGGCTATCCGGGCGGGTTGGTTATCGACCGTCTGGCGAAGAAAGGGGATCCCAATGCGGTCACTTTTCCCCGGGCCATGCGGGACAGTCTGGATTTCAGTTTCAGCGGCGTCAAGACGTCGCTGCTAAATATGGTCAAGAAGCTGGGCCGCCCCTTCACCACGGCGGAGTTGCCCGATGTCGTAGCAGGCTTTCAGGAGGCCATTGTCGATGTCCTGGTGGAAAAGACCCTTAGGGCGGCGGCAATAGCGAAGGTTGCCGGCGTCGTTGTCTGCGGGGGCGTGGCGGCGAACAGTCGTTTACGGGAGCGTTTTTTCCAAGATGCCGACGATAAGGGATTGACGGTGTTCATCCCGCCGCCGGTGCTTTGCACCGATAACGCGGCCATGATCGCCGTGGTGGGGGAATTTTTGTTCCGGAGGGGAAAACGGGACGGTATGGAGCTGAATGCCGTTTCCCGCTGGCCTCTGGAATTGATGTTATGAACATCCTGAAAAAGCGCTTCAAAGATTTCCACGATCGGTTTATCAGTCTCCGGGGGGAACCGGGGCATATCGCCATGGGGATGGCCATCGGCGTTTTTATCGGCGTCACCCCGACTATTCCCTTTCACACCGCCATGATCATTGCCGTGGGGGTCGTCTTCAGGCAGAACATCTCCGCCGGCTATCTCGGCTCCTGGATGATCTCCAATCCGCTCACCGTGCCCGTATTTTATTTTTTTCAATATGAGCTGGGCCGCCGGCTCCTGGGTATGGAAAGCTGCCCCTGGACCCTTCCCGCCTTCACCTTGAGCGGAATCATGGACCTTGGCGGACACATTCTCCTGCCCTTGCTGACCGGCGGCATTATTACCGCCCCGCTCTTTGCCGTGCCCGCATATTTCCTCACCCGCCGTTTGGTGGCGGCGGCCCGGGAAGGGGGGAGGCCCTGAGCTTTATGCCCGGGATTCTGAAGAAATATGCCGTTGTGCCAAGGAGGCGCCTGAGTCAGTCTTTTCTTGCCGATGACAATATCGCCCGGAAGATCGTCGCGGCCGCCGCCCTGCAGGAAAGAGACAGGGTGTTGGAAATCGGGGCAGGACATGGAGTCTTGACCCGCCTGATCGTTCCCCGGGTGCGCATGCTCCATGCGGTGGAGATCGATAGGGAACTGGCCGCCGTTCTGGAGAGGGAACTGCCCCTGCCTCGCCGGATCCGGATATGGAATGAAGACATTCTGAAATTCGACTGGACGGTCTTGGAAACCGATTCTCCCGAGGATAGATGTGTGGTGGTGGGGAACATCCCATACGGCATCGCGACGGAAATCCTCTTCCGCCTGCTGGAACAACGAAAGCTGATCTCCCGGGCGATCCTCATGGTCCAGAAGGAATTGGCGGAGCGCCTTACGGGCCGGCCGCAAACCAAGGCCTATGGTGTACCCACGGTGCTCCTGTCGATGCACGCCCGGTGCGAGCGACTGTTCGACGTCCCCCCGTCCTGCTTCTATCCCGTCCCCCGGGTCGTCTCCACGGTTATCGCCCTGAACTTTCGCGCTGTGCCGGTGGTGGCGCTCCGGGATGAAAAATTCTTTGCCCGATTCGTAAAAGCGGCTTTCGCACAGCGGCGGAAAACCCTCTGGAACAATCTCCGGAATGCCTCCTGGCTGGAACTGGCACCGGAAGAAATCAAGGAGGCCATGGATGCCAACGGTGTGGGCGAGATGGCGCGGGCGGAAGATCTGGAAGTGGCGACCCTGGGCGTCTTGAGCAACGAATTATGGGCGGCGCAACGCGGCGGCGACATGGCGCCCCGCCAGGAAGGAAAGGACGAAGGCCAGCAGACTGAAAAAGGTGCCGACGAAGAAAGCCGTCTGAAATGATCCGCTTACGGCATCCAAGGAGCCGGCCGCAGTTTCCGGATGGAGATTCCGGGTGGATATGCCGCCGGGGAGCGCCTGAGAAAAGGTCCCTTCAAAAAGACACACCCCCAACACCATCCCGACGTTCATCACCGTTGTGTAGATAGCCGAGGCGGACCCCTGTCGGTCAAGTGGCGCCAGGGCCATCACAAGTTTGTTGTTGGCCGGAAAGAAGAAGGCGTAGGCCACGGCCAAGAGGGTCAAATAGACAATGATCGGCAAGATTCCCGCCAGCGGCAGAGTCAGGGCGAACAAAAGGCAGGCGACGAGGGCGAGGGCCATGGCCCCGGTGCAGAGGCGTCGTGGGCTGACGCGATCGGAAAGCTTGCCGGCGTAAGGTCCGATGGGCATATAGACGACTGAATAGATCATTACCACCGCCCCGACGTGTTCCGGGGATAATCCCTTGATAAGTTCCAGGTAGAAAGGAACGAGAAAGTTCCCCCCCGAAAGGAGCATCAGAGCCAGCATGGTAGTGGCGATGGCGAAGGAGAATTCCCGGTTGCGAAAAAGGGCCAGATTAAGGATGGGATCCCCGGTCCGTCTTTCCAGGAGGTAGAATCCCAACAGTGCGGTTCCTCCAGTTGCCAGGGAAGCCAAAATAATGATCGAGGTCCAGCCCATATCGTTTCCCCTACTCAAGGCGAAGACCAGGGTGGAAAGACCGATGAAACTGAGTATCGAACCGCCGACGTCGAAACGGAGAACCGCCGGAGAGGCCGTCACGGGCGGATCCGGCGGCAGGTATTTCCTGCCCAACATAACGGCCAAAATTCCAATGGGAATGTTGAGCATAAAGATCCATTGCCAGGTGAAAAAACCGGTGATGAAGCCGCCGACGGGGGCACCGACCATGATCCCCAGGGAATTAGCCAGGGAACAGATCCCGAAGGCCCACCCGGCGATGTGTTGGGGAAGGTAATGGGGAATGCCGGCCATGCCGCTGGTGATCATCATGGCGCCGCCGGCTCCCTGGAGGCATCGCGCCGCGTCCAGAAAATAAATTG
>JAGPFL010000108.1 GCA_018056545.1 Syntrophobacterales bacterium | reverse complement strand
TCCGAAAGCCGTGTTGGAGGAGCACGTCCACGTAGTCATGAGAGGCATACTGGACACCCCGATCGGAGTGATGGATGATCCCCTCGGATGGACGGCGATCAGCGATGGCCATCTGGAGGGCCTCCAGGCACAGAACCGTATCGGTGTTGCCGGAGATGGCATAGCCCACGGCCCTACGGGCAAAGAGGTCCAGGATGACCGCCAGATACACGAAGGCATTGCGGATGCCGATATAGGTGATGTCCGCCACCCAGGCCTGATTGGGACCCGTGACGGCAAGGTTTTGCATGAGATTGGGATAGACCCGATGGCCGTGGTTGCTGTCGTTGGTCCGGATCCAGCGGCGCTTGGGTTTCTTGAGCAGTCCGCGCTCACGCATGATACGGTGAACCTTTTTGTGGTTGACTGACTTTCCCCGGCGATGCAGTTCCCGGGTTACCCGGCGATATCCATAGCCGGAAAATTCTTCGATGATCGCCTCGATCTCGGCAATGAGTTCCGGATCATCGGTCTCGATCTTTGGCTTGTGATAGTATGTGCTGCGGGGCAACTTCATGAGTTGGCACCCCCTCTCGGTGCTTTCGAGGAGGTGACGATGTTGAGCAATGAACCGGCGCTTTTCTTCGGCGCTGACAAGAGGCCCTTCTGAACGGCTTTTTTTAAAAACTCGTTCTCCAGGGTAAGCCTGCCGATGAGCTGCTCCAACTGTCGGACGCGGTCTTCAAGGGCGGCTTCCTTGCTGGGCTCGTTATTAAAGCGCCCCCGGGCATATTGTTCTTTCCAGTGGTAGAGAAGACCAGAGGAGATCTCATGGCGGCGGATGAGTTGGGCCGGAGTACTCATCCCCCTGAGCAGTTCTTCGACAACCTGGCGTTTAAGTCCGACTCTGAACTTTCTTCGGTGCTTCATGGCAAGATCCTTCCTCCCGTTCTCCGGGATGTTCGGTCCTGCCGATTACTCTAACTTATTTTGTCCTACGACGGGGGTGCATTCCAAGAACATCCTTTGTTTTGCAACCAGTTTTGAGCAAGCATTGATTTGCCGACCTGTCTGGGTCCCGCCAGCAAGACCATGTGTCTGCCCGGGAGATTTTCATCGAAGGCATAGGTTTCAATACTGCGGCGTTAAAACTTTTTGTTTTCATGGCTCTAAAATATCGCGATAATTTGAGTACATCGACTCAATTTATCGAATTATAGGCCATGGCCGAAGTTGAAGGGTCGTCTCCATCTCCGCGCGGGACATGGCGGCACGGTTCATACCGACGTATTTCGATGGTTTAGCTGGTTTTTCTGTGTCCTTGCGGATCGTTCCGCTTTAAAAACGCCAGTTGAAGATTATCATCCCTGGCGCCAATTCGCCGGGAAAATTGGTGAACCATTTATTCTGGGAGATGATGTTTATAACGCCGAGCTGCACCCCGGAAGACGCCTTGGCGGCATAATTGAAAAAGCCGAGCTGAAGTCCGGTAAGCTGTCCGGCATAGTTCAAGAAGCCGGTCTGTAGGCCTTTGAAAGAATCGTCCGTGTAGTTGATGAAACCGGATTGCCAGCCGGCGAAGTCTTTCTGCGTGTAATTGACCACCGCCCACTGCACGCCTTTATAACTTTCCGCATAGTTGAAGAGAAAACCCAAGCTGAAACCGGCGCTGTTACCGGTAGATCCATTGGCAAATCCCAGGGCGAACGCTTTTTGAGGATTTTCGCTCCATATACCGAGGCTGAAACCTTCAATCGTTGTACTCTTGTCAAAAATGGCGATACCCGGGGTAAGGCTGAGTTGAATCGGCTTCGAGTCAGCCATCGCCACCCCGGTCGCAAACATGATGATCCCCAGCGTAATGACAAGTATCCTTTTCATATTTCCTCTTCCCCTTTCCTTATTGAACATCAACAATTACGGGTGCAATGCCTTCCCAGTCGACACCATTGACGCTGCTGCTTCTGCTAAACGTTTCCCGTACGCTGTCGAATTAATACCATATTATTATCCTGCTCTTCAAGCAGTTTAATTAACAAGCACTCTGGAGTTGTTCGGCGGGAACATAGGGGTGAGCATTTTCTTCAGGAATTGCCCCGTCAGGGACTCCTTGTTGGCCGCAACCTCCTCCGGGGTTCCCTCCGCCACGATCCGTCCGCCGCCGGGGCCGCCCTCGGGACCCAGATCGATGATATGGTCGGCGGACTTGATGACGTCGAGATTGTGCTCGATGACCACGACGGTGTTGCCCATGTCGACGAGACGTTTGAGCACGGTCAACAGTTTTTCCACATCCTCGAAGTGAAGGCCGATGGTCGGCTCGTCGAGAATGTACAGGGTGTTGCTGTTCGCCCGCTTGCCCAGTTCCCGGGAAAGCTTGATCCGCTGCGCCTCGCCCCCGGACAGGGTCGTGGCGGACTGTCCCAAACGGATGTAACCCAGTCCCACATCCGCCAGCAGTTGCAGCTTCTGTCTGATGGCCGGGATGTTCTCGAAGAAACCCAGGGCCTGCTGGACGGTCATGTCCAGGACATCGGCGATGTTCTTCTCCTTGTAATAGATATCCAGGGTGTCCTGGTTGAAACGCTTGCCCCGGCATACATCGCAGGTTACATAAACGTCGGGCAGGAAATGCATCTCGATCTTGATCAGGCCGTTACCCTCGCAAGCCTCGCAGCGGCCACCTTTGACATTGAAGCTGAAACGTCCCGGCTTGTATCCCCGGATCCGCGCTTCCGGCAATCCCGTAAAGAGATCGCGGATATGGACGAACACCCCGGTGTAGGTCACGGGATTGGAACGAGGAGTCCGGCCGATCGGTTGTTGGTTCATGAGAATGACCCGTTCGATCCCCCCCAGATCCACGATCCGGCGGATCTTGCCCATTCCTCCCCGTTGCCGGTTGATCCGGCGGGCCATGGCCCGGTACAGGGTTTCGATAATCAGGGTGCTCTTGCCGGATCCGGACACCCCCGTGACTGCCGTAAAAAGCCCCACGGGGACACGGAGATCCACGTCTTTCAGATTATGTTCATGGGCCCCCTCGATGACGATCCGGCGGTCGTCCGGGGATTTTCTGCGAACCGGCACGGGAATGGCCTTGCGCCCGGAGAGATACTGACCGGTGAGGGATCGTTCGTCCCGGCAGATCTCCTCCGGAGTCCCCTGGAAGACCACCTCCCCGCCGTCCAGACCCGCCCCCGGTCCCATGTCTATGATCTGGTTGGCCGCCATCATCATCTCGGCGTCGTGCTCCACCACCAAGACGGTATTGCCCAGATCCCGGAGTTTTTTCAGGGTGGCGATGAGACGCATGTTATCCCGCTGGTGCAGGCCCACCGTCGGTTCATCGAGAACGTAAAGGACTCCCACGAGTCCGGACCCGATCTGGGTGGCCAGACGGATCCGCTGGCCCTCCCCCCCCGAAAGGGTTCCCGAAGAACGATCCAGGCTCAGATAATCCATCCCCACATCGAGGAGGAAATGGAGGCGCTCCCGGATTTCCTTCAGGATCCGCTCGGCAATACGCGTCTCTTTTTCCGTTAGGGGCAGGGCGGCAAAAAAATCGCCGAGTTCACGAATGGACATCCGGCAAAGATCATCGATGTTTCTCCCTCCCACCGTCACGGCCAGGCTCTCCCGCTTCAGTCGCGCCCCCTGACAGGCGGGGCACTCCCGCAGGTTGATGTAGCGGGACAAATCCAGGCGGACGGCGTTGGATTGGGTTTCCAGATAGCGGCGGTTCAGTTCGTTCAGAACGCCTTCGAAAGATTTTGTGTAGAAATAGCGTCGGCCCCGTCGGTCGGTATAGAAGCGGATCTTCTCTTTTCCCGAACCGTACAGCAGGGCCCGCTGGACCGCCGCGGGCAACTCCGCGAAGGGGGTGTTGAGATCGAAGTCGTAATGCCCGGACAAAGCGTCGAGCATTTGGTGATAGCTCAGGGAATTGCGGCCCGCCCAGGGGGCAATGGCCCCCTCCCGCAGGGAAAGGCCGGCGTCGGGGACGACGAGATGCTCATCGAAGAACATCTTGCTGCCCAAACCATCGCACTCGCTGCAGGCCCCGTAGGGACTGTTGAAGGAGAACATGCGTGGAGCCAGTTCCGTAACGCTGATGCCGCAATCGGGACAGGCATACTTCTCACTGAAGAGCAGCTCTTCCCCACCGGCAATCTGGATGCAAACCAGGCCGTCGGCAAGCCGGGAGGCCGTTTCCAGGGAATCACGGAGCCGCTTGCGGATCCCCTCCCTAAGGACGAGGCGATCTACAACCACATCGACATCATGTCGTTTTTGTTTGTCCAGAACGATTTCCTCCCCCAATTCCCTCGCCTCCCCGTCCACTCGGACGCGGATGAAGCCGTCCTTGAGGAGTTTCCGCATTTCCTTGTGAAATTCCCCCTTCTTACCCCGGATAACCGGTGCCAGGATGTTGAATTTGGTTTTCTCGGGGAAGGCGAGGATGGCGTCCACCATCATGTCGATGGTCTGGGAACGGATTTCCCGGCCGCACTGGTAACAGTGGGGAATGCCGATTCGGGCGAAGAGGAGGCGGAGATAATCGTATATTTCCGTAACCGTGCCGACGGTGGAGCGGGGATTCTGACTGGCCGTGCGTTGCTCGATGGCGATGGCCGGCGACAGTCCTTCGATGGATTCGACCTCCGGCTTGTCCATCTGACCGATGAACTGCCGGGCGTAAGCGGAAAGCGATTCCACATAGCGCCGCTGGCCTTCGGCGTAAATCGTGTCGAAGGCCAGGGAGGACTTGCCGGAACCGCTCACCCCGGTGATGACCACCAGGTTATCCCGGGGGATATCTACATTGATATGCTTGAGATTGTGCTGGGA
>JAGPFL010000024.1 GCA_018056545.1 Syntrophobacterales bacterium | reverse complement strand
CCGCGAACCTGGTTTTTTTCGACATCTTGACGAAGAAGGGTGGGGATTCCGGCGCTCTGCTCAAAGAGGAGGACCGGGAAGCCCCGGCGCCGCCCGCCGTGATCATGGCCCCGGGAACACCGGTGAAACAGGCGGAAAGAGGACCGGCGACAACGCCGGTGCCGCCCGTCGCCTCCCCCCCGGTGCCGGCGGCTCCGCCGCCGGTTAGCGCCCCGGCGGACAAGGATACGAAAACCGCAAAGGCCCCGGCGGTCGCTTCCCCGCCGCCGGCTCCGGCCAAGGCGGCGCCGGCGGCGGAGGAAAAAAAGAAACCGCCGGGGGACTTCTCGGTGCAGGTGGTTTCCTATCACGATAGCGACAAGGCGAGACAACTGCAAAAGAAACTCCGGGGTTTGGGGTATACTGCGGAGGTCATGGAAACCGATATCCCCGGTAAGGGAAAATGGTACCGGGTGATGGTGAACGGCTATCAAACCAGACAAGACGCCGAGAAGGCGGCTGCCGCCATGTCGGCCAAAGTAAGCGGCCTGAACTGCGTGATCAGACAGCAGTGATAAGTCATATTGGCAGGTTGAGATATGTTTGAGAATCTGACGGAAAAACTGGACCAGGTATTCAAAAAATTGAAGGGGCGGGGGCGTCTGGACGAGGAAAACATCCAGGGCGCCCTGAAGGAAATCCGCATGGCCCTCCTCGAGGCGGACGTCAATTTCAAGGTCGTGAAGGGTTTTATCGAGGAGGTAAGGCAAAGGGCCTTGGGCCAGGAGGTGATCGAAAGCATCAGCCCGGGGCAGCAGGTGGTGAAGATCGTTCATGACCGCCTGGTGGAACTCATGGGGGGGGCCAGCAGCCAGCTTCGTTTCGGAAACCGTTTTCCGGCGCCGATCATGCTCGTGGGGCTCCAGGGGAGCGGCAAGACGACCACGGCGGTCAAGATGGCCAAATACATCGTCAAGCAGGGGAAAAGGACGTTACTGGTGTCGGTGGACGTCTATCGGCCCGCCGCCCGGGAGCAGTTGCGGATCCTCGGCGCCGATGCCGGTCTGCCGGTGTTTGCCGCCGAAGGTTTGCAGGATCCCATCGCCATCTGTCTCCAGGCTGTGGCGGAGGCAAAAAGCCGGGGGTACGAGGTGCTCATCATCGACACGGCGGGGCGGCTCCACATCGACGTAGAGATGATGGAGGAGCTGATCCGGATCAGGAGCGCCGTGCAGCCCGCGGAGATCCTCTTCGTGGCCGACGCCATGACGGGTCAGGAGGCGGTGAATGTGGCCGCCACGTTCAACGACCGGTTGGGGATCGACGGCGTTATCATGACGAAGATGGACGGTGATGCCCGGGGGGGCGCCGCGCTGTCCCTGAAGGCCGTCATGGGGAAACCTATAAAGTTCGTGGGCGTCGGCGAGAAGGTGGACGCCCTGGAGGTTTTCCACCCGGAGCGTATGGCCACACGGATTCTCGGGATGGGCGACATCCTGTCCCTGGTGGAGAAGGCACAGTCCACCGTCGACGAACGGCAGGCCCGGGAACTGGAGCGGAAGATCAGGAAGAACGAGTTCACCCTGGAGGATTTCCGAAACCAACTGCAGCAGATCCGGAAAATGGGTCCCCTGAAGGATCTCTTTTCCATGATCCCCGGTTTCAACAAGATAAAGGCCCTCAAGCAGATCAATCCCGATGAAAAGGAGTTGGTGAGGGTCACGGCGATCATCGATTCCATGACGAAAAAGGAGAGGCTGAACTATCTCATCATCGACGGCCAGCGTCGCAAGCGCATCGCCTTGGGGAGCGGAACGACCGTACAGGATGTCAACCGACTCCTGAAGAATTACGGGGAGATGCGCAAGATTATGAAAAAGATGACCTCCAAGGAGGGAATGAAGGCCATGCGCCGGGGAAATTTTCCCTTTTAACTAAGAAAAATTTGTGTTATACATCTTGGTCTTTCGACTGATAAAATCTATGAGAACAACAAACAGGAGGTGATCGGTAAAAAGGATGGCGGTAAAAATTAGATTGACCCGCATGGGTGGACACAAAAAACCGTTTTACAGGATTGTGGCGGCGGATTCGGAATCGCCGCGGGATGGCCGTTTCCTGGAAGTTTTGGGTTATTACGATCCGGCGAAGGATCTGGAGGGCGTAAATCTCAAAAAAGAAAGGATCCAGGATTGGTTGTCCAAAGGTGCCAAGCCGACCCTGACCGTATCCCAGTTGCTGCGTAAGAAGGGATAGAAGTGGCTTTGGGCCTGTTTCAGCCGGAATCTTGAAAAGGTTAAGCGGACTAATCCAGTGGAGGTGAAAAAGATGAAAGAGTTGATCAAATACATGGCGCAGGCGTTGGTGGATCATCCGGATCAGGTTGAGGTTTCGGAGGTGGTCGGCGAACAGACATCTGTCATCGAACTGAGGGTAGCAAAGGAAGACCTGGGCAAGGTTATCGGCAAACAGGGAAGAACGGCGAAGGCCATGAGAACCGTCTTGAGCGCCGCCTCCACCAAGATCAAGAAACGGACCGTGCTGGAAATTATCGAGTAGGGTGGAGAAGCTCTTTGAAATCGGCGAAATAGTAAAGATCCACGGCTGCCGCGGCGGCGTCAGGGTACGTTCCTATCTTACGGAACCTCAAAACCTGCTGCCGAATCTGGAGGCCGTCCATCTCCAGGGGAAAGAGCCGGGGCTGCGGCGATATCCGCTACGGCGTCAGCGCCTGGGAAACAGATGCTTCTTCCTGGAAATGGAAGGGGTGAACAATCCCCGGGAAGCCGAAGGCCTGGTGGGCTGCCGGGTATTGGCGGCAGCGGACAAGCTGGCGGCCCTGCCCGAAGGGGAGTATTACTGGCATGAACTCGTGGGCATGGAGGTGGTCACCGAGGAGGGGTGCTCCTTAGGCAGGATAAGGGAGATCTTTTCCACGGGGAGCAATGATGTATACGTATGCGACAACGGGAAGGAAGAACGGTTGCTGCCGGCCATCGGCGACGTGATCAGAAAGGTGGACAGGGCGGCGGGAATCATGACGGTAAGGCTTCTCGAAGGTCTCTGAAGACAAATGCGTTTTGACATCCTTTCCCTCTTTCCCGAGATGTTCTCCTCGCCCTTTGCCGGCAGCATCATCGGCAAGGCATGCGCAAAAGGGCTCATCGAGATTCATGTCCACGACATTCGGGCGTATGCTCCGGGGAAACATCGAGTGACGGATGACGCTCCGTACGGTGGGGGTGGCGGCATGGTCATGAAGGTGGAACCCATCGATCGGGCCCTGACGGCGCTGGCGTTGAAACCGGGGGAGGGGACGGTGATCCTCCTGACCCCCCAAGGAAGGCCTTTCCGTCAGAAAACGGCCGTGGAACTGGCTTCCTGCCGCCGGCTGGTGCTGATCTGCGGGCATTACGAAGGGGTGGATGAACGGGTGCGGGAATATCTGGTGGACGACGAGCTTTCCCTGGGAGACTTCATCCTTACCGGCGGCGAGCCGGCGGCCATAGCGGTGGTGGACGCTGTGGCCCGTCTGGTCCCCGGCGTCCTCGGCAACAGCGAATCCGCCCGGGCGGATACCTTCTCCTTCGGGCTGCTCGAACATCCCCAGTATACGCGGCCCCAGGAATACAGGGGTTGGACCGTTCCCGAAGTCTTGGTGAACGGAAATCACCGGGACATTGAAAACTGGCGGCGCCGGCAATCGCTCCTGAGGACCTGGCGGCGACGCCCCGAGTTGCTGGCGGGGGCGGAACTTTCCGCAGCCGACCGGTTGTTGCTGTCGGAGATTCAGGCCGGAGAGAAGAAGGACCGAAAGAAGGAGGGTTAGCCCACCGCCGCAGACGGGTCTGCGTTCGGAGCTCGTTAATCCTTCCGGATGGTTGGCAGCGGATTTTCCAGGATATGGTCGTGGCGTGGAAGCCGGATTGTTATCTCGCTCTTTTGCATCACCCGGTGTTGAACAGGCAGGGACAGGTGGTGACCACCGCCGTGGCCAACATGGACGTCCATGACATTGCCCGGGCGGCGCGGACATACGGGATCAAGGGCTATTATATCGTGACGCCGGTGGCGGCGCAGCGGGACCTCGTGGGGAAGATAATCGACCATTGGCGGCACGGCTATGGCGCCGCCTATAACCCCTCCCGCAAGGAGGCTTTTGCCCTGGTGAGAATGGGGGAAAGCCTGGACGACGTCCTCCGGGACATCGAGGAACGCACCGGCAGCGCCCCCCGCCTGGTAGCGACCGGGGCCGCCCTGAACAAAAAACTGGTTTCCTGCGGCGAGCTGCGGAAGACCTTGGCGGGGGACCAACGGCCCTGCCTACTGATATTCGGAACGGGATGGGGTCTGGCGGCGGAGGTGATTTCCCGGACCGACAGTTGCCTGGCGCCGGTGCGCGGCGGGGTCGGCGATTACAATCATCTTTCCGTGCGCACGGCGGTGGCCGTGGTGCTGGACAGACTCTTCGGCGACCGGGGAGATTGAGAAAAAAGGTTTTTGTACTTGTAAATAATCACAAGAGGTGTTTGGGTTATGAATGTCATGGAGGTTATCGAAAAGGAACAGATCCGGGCGGATCTGCCCGATTTCAAGTCGGGGGACAGCGTCAAGGTGTTCGTGCGGATTATCGAAGGCCAGAAATCCCGGATTCAGGCCTTCGAAGGGGTGGTGATCAAAAAGAAACGTGGGAGCAGCCGCAGCACGTTCACCGTCCGGAAGATTTCTTACGGCATCGGCGTCGAGCGGACCTTTCCGCTCCACTCCCCGGTTATCGACCGGATCGAGGTGGTCACCCGGGGCCGGGTGCGGCGTTCCCGGCTCTATTATCTGCGGGGCCTGAAAGGGAAGAAGGCCCGGATCAAGGAAGAAGGAAAGTCCTGAACATTCTGTCTGTGGAATGAATTTTTTCGAAGAACGGGCGTGCCGGCAGGGTCACCGCTACATTGCCGGCATTGACGAGGCGGGGCGCGGTCCGCTGGCCGGTCCCGTCGTTGCCGCCGCCGTCGTTCTTCCGGAAAATTACCGCCATCCGGAAATCACCGATTCCAAGAAGCTCACCCCCCGGAAACGGGAAAAACTCCTGGAGGTGATCCGTGCCGAGGCCGTGGCCGTGGGTGTGGGGGTCATGGATGCGGGGATAATAGACGAGATCAACATCCTCCGGGCCACCCTCCGGGCCATGACCGAGGCGATCGCCGATCTGGGCATCCTTCCCGACTATCTACTGGTGGACGGCAACCGGCGTGTACCGGTGAACATCCCCCAGGAGACCATCGTCAAGGGGGACAGCCGGAGCATCTCCATCGCGGCGGCCTCCATCGTCGCCAAGGTCAGCAGGGATCACATCATGGAGATGTATCACCGTCAGTTTCCCTACTACAATTTCCTCAAAAACAAGGGTTACGGTACCGAGGAACATCGGCAGGCCATTAGGGAGCACGGCCTCTGCAAGATCCATCGCCGCACCTTCCATTTCCGGGAAACGCGTCAAGAAAATTACGAACTGGGCCTGAAATGACCAGGGCAAGAATCGCCACGGGAAAGCTGGGGGAAGATGTCGCCGCCCGTTATCTTACCCAGGAGGGCTATGAGATCCTGTCCCGGAACTGGCGTTGTTCCCTGGGTGAACTGGATATCGTGGCCCGGGAGGGGGACACGTTGGTGTTCGTGGAGGTGCGGAGCCTCCGATCCGCGCGGTTCGGCGCCCCCGAGGAAAGCGTGGATTTCGCCAAACGGCAGAAACTCTCCCGGCTCGCCGCCTGTTATCTTAACCGGTACGGATTGCATCACCTTCCGGCGCGGTTCGACGTGGCGGCGGTGACGCTCCTCCCTGCCGGTCCGACGGTGGAACTCATCCGTGACGCCTTCGAGTTGATGTCCTGATAGACCTCAAAATACGGCATAAACTATCTCATCGTACGACTTCCGCCATTTCGGAGGCATCAGGCCGGAGTTTTCGTTGAGATGTCCGATGGCGATCAGCAGGGGGATAAAGAAGTTCTCGGGAATGTCGAACGCCCTGCGCACCGCTTCCGGATCGAAACCGTCCATGGGATGGGAATCCAGGCCGGCGTCCTTTGCCGCCAGCATCAGCGCCATACTGAAAAAAGAGGCATTCTTGACCGCAAAGGCAAGCGATTTTTCAGGGGTGCCGTAGAGTTTCAAGGCCCCTTTCTCGAACCAACCTCTCTGTTCCGGCTTCATATACCCCAGTGCGAGAAGATTCTCCCAGGTTTTCTCTGTCGTGGGATGACCCGCCCGCCACCCGTTCATGTCGGCGAGGATGATCAGGGTCACGGGCGCTTCCACGATCTTCGTTTGCCGGGAAGCGGCGGCCATGAGCTTTTCTTTTGCTTCCCGGGAGCGCACGACGATAACCTGCCAGGGCTGTAAATTGAGTCCGGAAGGGGCCAGGGCGGCGGTTTCGATGATCCCCTTCAATTCTTCATCGGATACGGGTTTGTCCGGGTCAAAGAAGTTGACGGCCCGCCTTTTTTTCATGGTGTCTGCAAAATCCATGTTTCCCTCCCCTTTCTGAATTATATTTGCGCGGCCAGCGAGATTCTCGCCATGATGTTTTCAATCAGGTCGCGCTCATCGGCTTCCAGGTCCATGGTAAATACCAACTGCCGCAATTCATCCATTGCCTCCCGGACATTTGCCATCCTTTCTTTCAGCGACGCCGCTTCCCTTCGCTGACGGTTGCATACATCCGACACGATTTTCAACCTGGTGGCCAGGACGTCGACAATCTCTTCGTAAGCGGCTTCGAGTTGTTCGTTCGCTTCATCCATTTTCTCTTTCACCCTTGTCCGTTTGCTGGCGTTTCTGCGGAAGATACGTTCCCGTGCTTCCGCTTGTCCGGAAAGTCCTCAGGTCTCAGGGCAGATCGAAGCCCGGCTTGCCCACCGGCGTTCCGCCCCACCAGGTGTCGCACCGGTCGGCCATGGCGTTCATACGGTCGGTTACCATCCGGCGGAGGCGCTCGCATTCCGCCTCATCGGCGTCGGGGGGCACGAAAACCGGTTCCCCGTGGAGCACCACGACATCGGTGAAGGGGACGGGCAGGAAGTAGCGGTCCCAGGACTGAAAGACGATGCGCCGTTTGGCGCCGTACATCATGGGGATCAGGGGCAGGCCCGTTTCCCTGGCGATCTTTATGGAGCCCATCTTGAGCTGTCGGGGTGGTCCGTTCGGACCGTCCGCCATCATCCCCGCCTTGTGGCCTTCCCGCTTTTTCAGTAATTCGACGAGATAATACATGGCCTCCCGTCCCTGGAGGGAGTTGCTGCCCCGGACGGAATAGAAACCGAGGCGCAGGGCCACGGCGTTGGCGTATTCCCCGTCCTTGCTGCGACTGATCATCATGGTTACATGACGGGAACCGAAGTCGTAGAAGAACCAGAACATCCGCTGATGCCACGTCGCGTAGATGCAGCCCCCGTTCTCGTTCAGGGCGGCCAGTTCCCGCTCCTCGTGCTCCCGCATCACCACCCGGCAGGTGCTGTTCCAGGCAATGATCGAGCGGGCCGCCACCGGCGGGCCCAGGCGGAGGAGCATCTTCTCCCAGAAACTGAAGGTGTATTTGTCCCGTTTCGCCATGCTTTCAGGTTTTTCCCGGCGGAGATCTTCCACGAACGGATGTTTTATATGGCCAATGCCTTCCGATGTCAAGGCCTTGAGAGCCCGCAGTCCCTGGAGGAAAATGGTCGGCGGGCGGCAAAGCCCTTTGCGAAGGGCCGGCCATGTGGATTGGGGAGGGATAAAATTTGCTTGACATCGCCTGCGGGAATCTTTAAGCGAAGAAGCACGAAGATGCCCGGCATTGGCAGCGGAGACGAAGCCCATGAATCAGATGGACACCGACAAGGTCGTAAAGACGATGGAGATGATGGCCCAGCTCGAGTTGGAAATCTCCGAATTTTACAAGGCGTGCGGCGAGATATGGCGCCAGGAGGAGGAACTTTGGTCGGCCATCGCCCGGGCCGAGGTGGAACATGCCCAGAACATCGGGAAGATGATCCAAATCCTCAAGGAGAAGCCCCAGGCTTTTGCCATCGGCCGCCCGATCACCACCGTCGCCATCAATACGGCCATCGCCGGGGTGAAGACCAATATCGGCAGGCTAAGGAAAGGGGAATTAACCAGGCGTCAGACCCTTTTCATCCTCCGTGATGTGGAGCAGTCCCTGCTGGAATCCAAGTACGCGGAAATACTGAAGACAAACGACTTGACGTACAACGACCTGGTGAAACAGATCATGGCGCAGACCGAAGGCCACAAAAAGATGCTTGCCAGGAAGATCGAAGAGTCCGCAACCGCTACCTGAATCCTTCCACGCCTCCTCCTCGATTTCCGGAAATCGTGGTGCCGACGGCGCGGCAGCGATACCACGAGCGGGTTCCCCGGAGCGAGGGAGTATTTATCACCCTTCCGTGAGCTCCCGCCAGGTATGACGCTCCAGGAAAGAACCGGTCACATGGGCGAGAAGCCACATCAGGCATCCCTATCTGCCCTCCTGGAACTGCCGCGCCCCTTCGGGCCTGCTGTCCCGCCAAGACAGGGCCACCGGATAATGCCGCATCCGCAGGGCGGCAGCGATGCTACTTGATCTTTCCATAGTTTTCCTCGAATCATGGGTCGGAGCAATTGATAATCGCTGAACCTCAGGGAAACGTTTCCGACGGGGCAAGCCTTCCTCAGCTTTCCAGACGGAGGACCGCAGCCTCCAGGGTGGTGGTCAGGCGTCTTATGTCCGCCGTCCTTCCCGGATTCTGGGAAAGGAGGACGTCCATCGTGGTCATTTCCTCCTGGATGTATCTGGCCGCCTGCTTCCGCATGTCTTCGATGGCCCGGTTGATCCGCTCTTCCCACTGGGCGGCCAGGCGGGAGGTGTTTATATAGACCTGCTGGGCAAGCTGGTGGACGAAGTGCCGCTCGAAATAAGGCCGGAAGATGGCCATGGGAATGAGGAACCACAGCAGATCGAAATGGAACATGAACACCTGGCCGATGCTGATATCCGGCCGGGCCGGGGGCGTCACCTCCAGCTTCCACTCCGCCGGGGCCATCTTTATTCCCAGGACCTTCTCGATATTGGCCCCCAGGAGGGCCCGGAAGGATTCGAGGTAGCGGTCCAGGCTCGCGTGGGCCTTCATCAGGGTGCCGAAGAAGTGTTTGTGCTCCCGGGCGGAAATCTCGTCCAGCTCCACGACGAGGTTTTCCCGGAGCCACTCTTCATAACGGCGGGTCAGCTTCCAGAGATTGCCTTGCCATTGGGGCATCTCTTCCCGGAGCGCGGCGGTGAGCCGGTCGTGGAGAGGCCGCTTGAAGCGGTCGAGATACTTCTCTATATTGGTCCGGGTATGAATGGACTGGGCCCTGGTCATGACGATCAGGTCCTCGTGGATCTGGGTGTAATTGCCCTTTTCGCCCAGGATCTGCGCCTTCAGGGCCTCCCGGTCCGTATCGGCCTGCTGGGAGGTTTTCAGGGCGATTTCCAGGTAGCTCCGGCAACTTTTCGCCAGCGACTCCGCCTTGTACTGGAGTATCCGCCCGAATTCCGCATCCCGGTTCGCCGAGAGCTTGTAGAGCAGCTCCATCTCCAGTCGGTGCCTGAACTTCTCCATGTCGTGCCGGTCCGAGTAGAGAAAGATGGGAAATTCCTGTTTCAGCTCCCGCAGCAGGGTGTCCTTGAAAAATTGGACCACCTCCCGCTGCTGATCCGGTTGGAGGAGATCCGCCTTGGTGAGGAGCAGAACGATCCGGGGGGTGTATTGGAGAAGGTCCCTGAGGAGGGCCAGGTCATGCTCGGAGAGGGGGCGGTCGGCACTGATGGCCAGCAGGGCCGCCCCGACCTCGGGAAGCCAGTTCTCCGAGGTTTCCATGTGGTATTTGAAGACGCTGCCCAAGCCCGGGGTGTCGACAAGCCGGAGGCCGGCATAATCCTCCAGGGACGGCAGCTCGATATCGACGACGGCGACGTCCTTCTGGTTCCCGGGGTTTTTCGCCTCCGACGTATATTCGACGAGCTCTTCCAGGGCGATTTCCGTCCGGGAACCGTCGAAATGAGACACCACGGCTCGTTCTTTCTCCCCGTATTGGATGCGGGTGATGACGGTGGTGACGGGGATGACCCCCACGGGCAAAAGGCGCCGGCCGATGAGGCTGTTGAGAAAGGAACTCTTGCCGGCCTTGAACTGGCCGAGAATGGCTACATCGATTAAGGGCTGCTGTCGAACCAGGGAACGGCAGACCTCGGTGGCGCGTTTGAGGGAGACGATCTGCAGGGTTTCGCAGACCTCCTGGACGACCTCCAGGATCTGGGCGGAAGCCGTCTGGATCGAAACTACGTTCTTGGTCATCGTTTCCATAAATAACTCCTCCAGGTTCGCCTCCTGGAGGAGCCTTGTCGGCTTCCTGTCGCCGCGCCGCCGACCCCGCCAGGATGGTCTTGCTTGGCAGGAGTTATCAGCCGTGGCGGCGGTTGTCAGGTGAACTCCATCACCCGTCTTGCACATATTGTCAGCAGCAGTTGACGGATACTACAAAATCATCTTTCCTGTCAAGCCACGCGCCTTAGGAAGAAGGATAAATTGTTCTATCCGGAGTCGGTGAAAAAAGCGGGTTTCCTGTTTTTATCAATCGTTTAAAAATCAACTGTTTGTGTGTAAGACAAAGTCACTCTGCCTTAGGAAGCCTTGAGGGGTTGAGTGAAAGTTCCGCATAAGTTTGTCCATATTTTGTGCAAACACGCTTGACACGGGGAGAAAGTAATGATAAAAAGCTATTAATGGTGATGGGGTTCACCATTGAAGCGCCTCTTAAGGCTGATAACTCCTACCGGATCAACCGGCGGGAGTTTTTTTGTGTCACCTGAACGGATTTCTATATCCCCTTTATGGAGTTAAACTGGCAGGAGCGAGTGCAGCGTTATGTCCGGTGCCGACGCTGTCGGAACGGCGGCTATTGTTTCTATCGCTTGGAGGAGCCGAACAGCTCGGACACCTATTGGGCGCTGGCGATTCTCCACCGTCTCGGGCAGGTGGATCAGGATGGGGAAACGGCCAGCTTTCTCCAATCGTTTCAGCGTTCCGACGGTGGTTTTGAAAATTTCCAGATTGCCCATTTCATATTGAAATCATTTCAATTGCTTAACTGCGAACCGCTTTACGATCCCGCTCCCTACCTGAGAGCGCAACTCCATGTCTATGACGTGGGCCTCATTCCCGCCGGCGAGGCTTCAATCTTCAAGCACATGTATCTCCTCGTCGATCTATGCCGTTCACGGGGGATCACCCTTGCCGGCCCCGTGCGAGAGGAGATCGCCGCGTTTGTCTTGAACCTCCAGACCGCGGACGGCGGTTACGGCAGGGAGTACGGAACCCTCATCGAGACGGCCCAGGCGCTGGCCATCCTCCGGTGGCTGGAAGTTGTTCCCGAGGATCGGGGTACAAACGGTTTCATTACACGTTGCGAGAATGCCCTGTTCGGTTATGTGAACGTTCCCCGCACGATGCCGGGATACATAGAACACATATTCTGGGGGCTTCAGGCCAGGCTGTTCATCGGCGGTCGCCCCCTTTATTCGAAGACCTGCCGGGATATTGTCATGGGATCCCAGAACATGACCGGCGGCTTCTCCCGCACCACTTACGGCGGAATCGCCAATCTGGAAAACACCTTCTATGCCGTGGAGTCCCTGGCCCATCTCGGTAATTGGCGATGAAGAAAACCGTTATCGTTCCCGGGAATGTTGACGTCTCAGCAAATCCGTCAACATAGCGGTCGCTTTCGATCTCTTCCGTCGGGCAGGGCCTTTATCAGGGTCAGAATTCCATTGCCGGGACGGAAAAAGCCATATAAATGTGCGAGGAAGACTAATATCCATGAGGAGCTGATCATGTCGGAAACAAGCGAGAAGAAATGCGTGTTCTGCGAGATTGTGGCCGGAAGGGCGCCGGCCTATATCGTCGAGCAGGATGAGCTGTCCATGTGCATTTTGGACATCCATCCTTATACGAAGGGTCACTGCCTGGTTATTTCCAAGCGGCATGTTCCTTGGTGGCACGAACTTTCGGATGAGGAGAACGCCAGTCTGTTCCGGTTGGCGAAAAAGATGGCGAACAGAATGATGGCAAGATTACATCCGGATTTCGTCTTCCTTTATGCTCGGGGCCGGCGGATTCCTCACACCCACCTGTTCCTGATCCCAACGTATGGTGGTGATGTTCTGGATCGCTTCTTCAATGCCCTGGAAAACTTTCAGGAATCGCCCCAGCTCCTCGCCGGATTGAAAGAACCGGCCGCCATGGAAGCCGCCGCAGAGCTTTTGAGGAATGACGGTTAAATTCCATCGACGGCGTTGCCTTTGACATAACGGGTCAGCGCCGCGGTCATCTCATAGTACAAAAACGGCGTCATGAGATACAATCCTCGGAAGTGTTCACAGGCGATATCCAGGAGTTCCCGCGCTATGTCCATACCTTCCCGGCGGGCGTCGGGTCCGGCGGCGGGATACTTGCCCATCCGCTTCCGCACCGCGTCGGAGAGGCGGATCCCCGGTACTTCGTTGTGTAGAAATTCGGCGTTGCGGGCGCTGGTTATGGGCATGATGCCGATGAATATGGGTACGGATAGATGCTTAGTCCTCTCGGCGATCATCTCGATGGTTTCCCGGTCGTAAACCGGTTGGGTCAGAATGAAATCCGCTCCCGCTTCAATCTTTTTCTCCAGACGTCTGCAGGCACTGGTGAGATTGGCGACATGGGGATTGAAGGCGGCGCCGACCACAAAACGCCCCCGCTCCCGGAGGGGTTGACCGGAAAAAGAGATGCCGGCGTTGAGTTGCTTGACCATGCGGATCAGATCGAAGGAAGAAACGTCGAAAACGGAACTGGCGCCGGGAAGATCGCCGTAACGTGCCGGGTCGCCGGTTACGACGAGGATCTGATGAATACCCAGGGCATGCAGGCCCATAAGGTGGGACTGCTGACCGATGAGATTACGGTCCCGGCAGGCGACATGTACCAGAGGGTCAATACCCAGGCGTATCTTGACGATGGCCCCCAGGGCGAGATTGCTCATCCGCGTCTGGGCCAGGGAGTTGTCCGCCATGGTGATGAAATCCGCCCCCGCATCCTGCAGTGACGCCGCGCCGATCAGGTAGCGCTCGATATCCAAATCCTTCGGCGGATCGAATTCCACGAGCACCGTGGGACGTTGCCTGACCTTGTCCACGACAGTCTCGTCTGCGCCGCTTACGGAAACGGTGGGGTGAGGCGTCGGCAGCTTTTCCGGTTCCGGCAGCGGTTCCGGATTGATGCGGGCCAGGGGCGGCAGATCCTTCAGGGCGTCGGCCACGGCCCGAATGTGCGCCGGGGTGGTGCCGCAACAGCCGCCGATGATCCGGACGCCCTGGGCATGGAACTGCCGGGCGCGCGCGGCGAAGTAGGCGGGCGAGGAAGTGTAGCCTAATTCCCCTTCCATAAGGCCGAGGCGGCCGGCGTTGGGAAAGACGGATAGAATTGCGCCTTCGGGAACAATGGTCTGTTCCATGGTCCGCAGCAGCTCAGCGGGACCCAGCCGGCAATTAAGGCCCAGAATATCGGCGCCGGCATCGGCCAGGAGGCGGAAGGCTTCCGTGACGGGGAAGCCGTCCCTGGTCTTTCCTACCTCCATGCAGGCCAGTTGGGCGATGATCGGCAAAGCGGTCAGGGAACGCACCGCCTGCAGGGCCAGGAGCAGCTCCGCCAGGTCGAGAAAGGTTTCCAGAATCAGGCCGTCCACCCCCCCGGCCAGCAGGGCCTCCGCCTGCTCGACAAAGATCTCCCGGTGCCCCGGCAGGGTTTCATGCCGCACCCGCCGGGCGCTGATGCCGGTCATGCTTCCCGCCACCCATGCATCAGATCCTACCGCCTCCCGGGCCAGTGAAGCCGCTTTCCAGTTGATGCGGTAAACGCTGTCCTCCAGATCGTGGTGAGACAGGGCGTCACGGTTGGCGCCGAAGGTGTTGGTTTCGATCAGGCGGGCGCCGGCCTCGTAATATTGCCGATGGGCTTCCCTGATGAGTTCCGGTCGTGAAAGATTCAACTCCTCGCAACACCAGCCGATGGGAACGCCCTGTTGGTGCAGCCATGTAGCCATGGCGCCGTCGCCCACGATCAGATGCTTGCGGGCGTATTCCTTGAAGGTGTCTTTGTCGCTCATGTCTCCCTTAACATCCGATTGTTTCCATACCCCTTGCCGCCGGCGGAATTTCAATCCGGCTCCCGGTGGCCCGTAAACCATTTACGGTACAGGGCGTCTATTTCTCCGCTCTTTTTCACGCTCTCCACCGCTTTGTCGAGCTTGTCCTCGAGTTCCCGATTGCCGCCCATCAGTACGAACAATTTCTGCGCGGCGATCGCCGAAGCGTCATGACCGAGCGCCACCATCTGATCCGCCGGGATGACTTTCAACAAGGCGATATTGATGCTTACATAGACGATCACCAGAGCACTGATACCTCCGATGATGAACCGGGGCAGGATTTTGGCGGGATTCTTGATCACCCGCCCAGGGAAGCCACCTGCGCCCAGCCGTCATAGGTAAACAACGTCGCCAGTACCGCCACCGAAAACGACGTCGTCGCCGCGCTCACCCCGCTGGGGGCCGACAGCACCTTGCCGTTGCCCATCCACAGACCAAAAATGGTGAGCAGGGCGATCGGCACCAGTTTACAGGCAGTGGCCGCCATCTGGACCTTCCCGGCCGCTCCCAGGACTGCGGGAGGCTTCATGAAGGCGCCCGCCCCCAGCACGACCCCGACGACAATGGAGATTGCCGAAACGATCCCCAGTTCTGATTTCAAACCCGTCTTTTCAGTTGCTTCCAGCGGCATGCTCATTCATCCGGGCCTCCTTCGCAAATGATCGCTTTCGTTAGTGCCGTTAGCAGATGGGGTGTCCGGACAAGAAAAAGGGGCTGCGATATGACGCAACCCCTTGTTCTTCATCTGGTGGGCGATCCGCGACTCGAACGCGGGGCCTTTGGTTCCGGAGACCAACGCTCTATCCACCTGAGCTAATCGCCCGTGGCGGAGTCTTCTACTATATTCCGTCACAATGTTCAACGATTAAATTCCTCTTTTTAGAGGTGTGATCTTTGCCGAGATAATAATTGATCCAGGAAGAGGTCTGATAAAGATCCCAGTTACACGGCGGGACGATGTGCCGCTCCAGTTGTCCTTCCCGGCCGTGTTTCCTCAGGCGGTTGTAAGCCCGGACATAGATGCAGCGTCGCTTTTCGGGATAAACCTCGCACCACCCCCGGAAACTGCCGCCGCAGGCGCCGTTGCGCTGATTTTTCGGACATTGCGACATGGGGCAGAGGTAGGCCACATCGATGAGGGCGCAATCCCCGCAGTCCCGGCAGTCGAAAAGGGCGACCTTGGTCAACCGCTCCAGTTTGTAAAAAAGTTCTTCCCCCTTGGTTCCCTGCAGCTTTTTGCAGAATTCCTTCATGAGGCCGTATAGATTTTTCCCCGGCTCCAGCATCAGTTCATGGATAAAACGGGCAAAGCCGTAACTACATTCGCCATCGCCCTCCAGGGGAGCTTCCTTCTCCCTGGATGGTGTCTCCCGGTTGAGGCCCGTTTCCGGATCACGCTCATAGTAATAAAAACCGCCGTCAATAGGATAATCGAAGTGCTTGATAAGACTTGTCCATTCCGGGGCGAGTGCCTCTCCCTGCCGGATGACCTCCGTCACCTGTTCATAGCTTATGTTGTGACCGCCGATATGAACCCCGCTGTACCCCATACCCTTCAGGATGGCGTACAGCCGGGCGGCGCGCCGGATCCTTGCCTGTACGCCTTTGTCCGGATCGCTGCGTTCCCGGTCGATATCCCCGAGGAGCTTGTCCGTAACGACGGAACCGGGTAGTTCGTTGCGATTCATCATCTTGGCTGCGCCGAAGGGCAGGAGGTAAATGTTCCCCACCAGGGGGATATTGAAGCCGTTTTGCTTTATGAAGAGCAGGACTTCATGAAATTTTCGGGCGTCGTAGCCCAGTTGGGTGACGATGAATTGGGCGCCGGCGGCGATCTTCTTCTTGAGTTTACAATATTGGGCCGACTGTTCCGCTTTGGTTGCCTTGAAAGGAGAAACGACCGCGCCGGCAAAGAAATCGCTGGGCTGGTGCCAGATGACGCCTTTGCCGCCCGGATACTCGAGCCCGCGGTTCATTTCCGCTATCAATTGCAGGACATGTACCGGGTCCAGATCGAAGACCGGCGCGGGCCTTCCCTGATGACCCGCTACGGGGTAATCGCCGCTCATCACCAGGAGATTCCGGACGCCCGCCCGATCCAGGGCGTAAAGCTGACTTTCGATGGCATTGCGGTTCTTGTCTTTGCAGGTGAAGTGAACGAGGGGCTCGATGCCGAGATGGACGATTTCGCTGCCCATGAAGTCGGCCGACATGGCCGGGGTTCCCCCCGGGTTGTCGGTAAGGGTAAGGGCGTGGATAATTCCCCCGGCGGCCGCCTGCCCGGCGAGGGTCATGACCTTATCCTGGGCCGCTTCTCTCGCCCCTCTGCCCGGCACCAACTCCCAGGTTACGGGGAAGGCGGCGGGGTCCAATAAAGCCTCTTTAAAACGGTTTTCCGACATCGTTGATCCTCGATTCCCGTGTATGTTGATGTGGGCTGGAAATCGCATTTACGCAAGGGCTTGTCAACAATATTTAGCGAAAAAAAACAACAGGAAGCCAAGAGGAGGAAAGGGAATCGTTTTTCGCCCATACGCTGTGCTTGCAGTAGCCGGGGAAATTTGTTAGTTGCAGAACATGTTTACCACAAAGGAAAATCTGAGGAGGCAATCGCGGTTTGGCCTGATAATTCTTGTTCTGGTCTTGTGGTATACGCCGGGATGGGCCGCGACGAATATTCTGAAGATCCGCCACTGGGTGGCGCCGGATCATGCCCGCATCGTCATCGATACCAGCGAGGAAGCTCAATACCGGGTGGTGAAAGAGGAGAAGCGCCTGAGCATCGAGATAGCCGACGCGAGTTACGTCAAGACCGGACCGCAGACCATCGTCATCAAGAAACCCGGCATCGACCGCATTGTCGCTTCGTCCCCGGGCGACGGGCAGGTGCTCATCGAGTTGTATCTGACGGATCATACGGAAACCAGGGTTTTCCGAGTGAAGAAATTCGAGGGCAAGCCGGACCGGATCGTCGTCGACATCATTCTTCCGGAGGTAGAGAAGCAGGATCAGGAAGACCGGGAACGGGTGAAGGAATCCACTAAGGACAAGATCGTCGTCATCGATCCCGGGCACGGCGGGGAAGATCCGGGCGCGGTGGGTCGCCAAGGCACCCAGGAGAAAAAGGTGGTGCTGGAAATCGGCAGGAAAGTGCGGGACAAACTCAACGCCCGGGAGGGATATCACGCCTTCCTTACCAGAGAGGGCGATTATTATGTTTCCTTCAAGAAACGTTTGCAGATTGCCAGGGAATACGGCGCCGATCTCTTCCTCAGCATCCATGCCGACGCGGCACGGAGCCGCCGTGTCTCCGGCAGTTCCGTTTACGTCCTGTCCCTCCGCGGGGCCAGCAGCGAGGCGGCAAGGATATTGGCACGTAATGAGAACTTGGCGGATATCGTCGGCGGCACGGTGAACGGCGAGGGGGGAAAGGAAGAATCGGAGCCCATCATCCTGAACATGTTTCAGACCAACACCATGAATTATTCGAAAACCTTCGGCAATCTTCTGTTGAAGAACATCGTTTCGCTGAACCGAATCAAGTTCAACACCGTTCAGGAAGCCCCTTTCATGGTCCTCAAGCTTCCGGAGGTGCCCTCCATTTTGATCGAGACGGCCTATATCTCCCATCCCGTCGAGGAAAAAAAACTGCGGAACCGCAAATTTCAGAATGAGCTGGCGGAGATCATCGCCGACTCCGCAGTGGAATTTCTGTCCACCGCCACCACGCCGACCAAGTCGCCGCCCACGCTCGTGAAAAAGGAGGCAGCGCCCTCGGCGGAAAGAAAGACTGTGGCGGGGAAAGAGGAAGAAAAGAAACTCGCGAAAACATCATCCACCGTTTTCCACATGGTGAAAAGAGGCGAAAGCGTTGACCGGATCGCGAAAAAATACCGTGTATCACCGGCCCAAATCCTGAAGGCCAATGATATGAAGCCCCGAGACCCCCTGTATGTAAACCGGAAGATCATCATTCCGGTGAAGACGGCAGACCACAGAAGGGATGGAAAGGCTAAGGAAGAAGCAACGGCAGAGGAGAACGACAAACCGGTAATGAAAACCGCCACCTATACGGTCAGAAAGGGCGACAGCCTCGGCAGCATCGCCGGCAAGCATGGGACAAACTACCCGGTGCTGCTCAAGCTCAACGGGATGAAGGAGAAGGACACCCTCTATGTGGGGAAGAAGATAAAGATACCTGTGCCAACGGATACCACCGGGGACAAGGAGACGCCTCCGGACCGGAATCAGGAAGATCAACCGGTATCGGCAACGCCGCTCAAATACCGGGTGAAGGAAGGAGACACCCTGGAAAAAATCGCCGCCCGGCAGGATACGACCGTAGCTTCCCTGTTGGAGCTCAACCGGATGAAGTTACGGGATCATATCTATCCCGGGCAGGTTATCGTTATCCGCCGGGCTGCTGCCGGAGGGGACAACGATAAAAAGACCACCAGAGGTGACGGCGAAAAAAAGAGCCCTCGAAAGACCGTAAAGGCAAAACCCCGGACGATGATCTATATTGTGAAAAAGGGAGACAGTCTGGATGCCATCGCCCGGAAAAACAATACGACGGTGAGCGCCCTCAAGGAACTCAATCAGGGCAAGCGCCTATCGCCCCTTTATGTGGATCAGCGGTTGAAAATACCCGGTTCTTAGAAGATGTGACCAAACGCCTTAATATTGGGGGCGGTGAAAATATAGCAAAACAGGGGATGCCAAGCATGAAGATATTCGACGGTTGCCATGCCTTCCTTTGGAGTCATTATTCGGAAAACAACTGCAACTGCTATCTTATCTACAGCGACAAGCGGATCCTGATCGATCCGGGACATGAGCATCTCTTCCGCCATGTGGAGGAGGGGTTGTACCGATCGGGGATCTCCCTTCCGGACATCGACCTGGTGGTGGCCACGCACGGCCATCCGGATCACCTCGAAGGGGCGAGAATATTTGTCCCGCCCACGCTTTTTGCCATGAACAGGGATGAGTACGATCACCTCTGCCGGCTGGCCGGTCACTACTATAAAATCCCCGAACCGGATTTCTTTCTAAACGAAGGGGAATTGGTCGTGGGGAAGGAATCCTTCCAGGTTATCGCCACGCCGGGGCATACCCCAGCCTCCGTGTGCCTTTACTGGCCGGCGAGAAAAGCTTTGTTTACCGGCGACGTCGTCTTCCGTCAGGGAATTGGCCGGACGGATCTCCCCGGAGGGGATGGGGAGATGCTCAAAGAGAGTATTGAAAGGATCTCCGCCCTGGACGTGGAATTTCTCCTTCCCGGTCATGGCGAGCCGGTGCTCGGCAGCAAGGAGGTTCGGGCCAATTTCCAGGGGATCCGGGATTACTGGTTCCCTTATTTGACCAGATAGAGCCTTTGTTGAAAAATCTGCCGGGCGGCCTCGACGCGTTCTTGCCAGTGGGGGCTCAGCTTCGGATTGGGAAGAACGGCGCTACCGCTGATCCCCCGGGAGGCGAGGATAGCAATGGCCTCTTGACCGGCGGCGGCACGGTGTCGGTCGAGTTCCTCGTGATAATCCCTTTCCAGACGTTCCAGATCTGTGGTGGGGATGGACAGCACCTCCCGGAGGAGGAGGAAGAGCGGGCGGTTGTCTTTTTCAGGGTTTATGTGGCTGAGGCATTCTTCCCGAAGCATCGCCGCCGCTTCTGCCGTCGCTTCTTCCCGGGCCATATTTTCCTGCAAATCGGCGATACTCAAGGTGCCGTCGAGATAGCGCCGACACCAGCCTTTGATTCTCGCTTTCCTTTCCTTGGCCTCCAAGGCCTTCTTTTCTTCCTCCGTCAGGGTGAGGTTCTTGGTCCTTTCCATGATGAGATCGAGGGTGCTCTTGATTTCGGCCATTTTTTGCTCCTTGTGGTGCTATGCGTTTGTCCGGGGTGCCTAATAGCAGAAAGACACGGCTATGTCAAAAAAGGGCAAAAAAAGGCCGGGTTCCTTGCGGTTCCCGGCCTTGCCGTCATTCTTTACCGCCGCTGTCGCAGGGAGCCGACTCGACCCTCCGCCCCGGCGCTATCCCTGAACGCCCCTATGCCGCCTCCACCTTCACGGCGCAGACCTTGTACTCGGGGATCTTCCCGATGGGATCCAGGGCCGGGTTCGTCAGGAGATTCACCGCCGCTTCGGCGAAGTGGAAGTTCATGAATATCGAACCGGGCGCCGAGCGTTCGGTAAGTTTCGCCCTGGCCTGGACGGTACCCCGCCGGGAGGTGACCTTTACCATCTGTCCGTCGGCGATGCCCATCTTTTCCCCGTCGGCGGGATTTATTTCCACTAGGCTTTCCGGACAACGCTGCATGGCCCCCTGGGAAAGGCGGGTCATCGTCCCCGTATGATAGTGATAGAGGACCCGGCCCGTGGAAAGGAGGAAAGGATATTCCGCATCGGGCAGTTCCGCCGGGGGTATGTAGTCGATGGCATGGAAAAGTCCGAGCCCCCGGGAGAAGCGATCTTTGTGAAGGAACTTGGTGCCCTTGTGATCCAGCGTCGGACAGGGCCACTGAAGGCCGTTTTTCTCCAGACGCTTGTAGGTGATGCCGCCGTAACTGGGCGTAACCTTGACTATTTCCTCCATGATTTCCTGAGCGGTTGTATAATTCATGGGATAGCCCATGGCATTGGAAAGGGCGGCGATAATTTCCCAGTCGCTCTTGGCCTCCCCCGGGGGGGGCAGGGCCTTGCGGATCCTTTGGACCCTTCTTTCCGTGTTGGTGAAGGTCCCGTCCTTTTCCACCGAACAGGCGGAGGGCAGAACCACGTCGGCCAGCCGGGCCGTCTCCGTCAGGAAGATATCCTGGACCACGAGGAAGTCGAGTTTCTTCAGAGAAGCCTCCACATGGGAGAGATCGGGATCGGAGATCATGGGATTTTCCCCCATGATGTACATCCCCTTGATCTTGCCCTGATGGGCCCCTTCCATCATCTCCATGATGGTCAGTCCCACCCGGGCCGAGAGCTTCGCACCCCAGGCCTTCTCGAATTTCACCCGGGCTTCGTCACTGGCGACCTGCTGATAGGCGGGATAGACGTTGGGCAGGGCCCCCATGTCGCAGGCGCCCTGGACGTTGTTCTGCCCCCGGAGGGGGTTGACCCCGCCGCCCTCGATGCCCACATTGCCGCCCAGCATGGCCAGGTTGGCCACGGTCTTCACGTTGTCCGTGCCGGTGGTGTGCTGGGTCAGGCCCATGGCATAGAGGATGGAGGCCCGGTTGGCCCGCCCGTACATCCGGGCGGCGGCGCGGAGATCCGCCGCCGGAATGCCGGAGATCTCCTCCACGTATTCCGGGGTGTATTTCGCCACCGTATTTTTGAGGGCTTCGAATCCCTCGGTGCGGTTTTCCACATAGGCCCGGTCATAGAGATTTTCGGTGATCATGAC
>JAGPFL010000023.1 GCA_018056545.1 Syntrophobacterales bacterium | reverse complement strand
TTGAATCCGTTCGTCCCGAGCCTGGGGAAGTGGTTCCTCAAGACGTATCTGGACGGGATGATTACGGCCGTTGCTGATATCGATGCGCCATTCCCAACGGTGTGTCTGCTTGTCGGCAAAGAGGGTCTTTTCCCCCGAGGCCTTGGCGGTAAGAAGCGAGGCGGCCCTGATTAGGGGATCGATCCCGAAATAGACGGTGGCTTCCCGGCCGCTGAAGGAAAAGGGGCGTTTGCCCACCAGGGCGCCGTCGATGAGGAAAGAGGCCGTTCCTTCCGGGATCTCCTTGTCTTCTTGAAATTGGACATTTCCCCTCACAAAGGCCTGTTCGCCCTGCGACGGCCTGGCCAGGTAAATGAACTCCACCGGCCACACCTCTTCGCGGACCGCCGTGCGAAGTCGTTGACCGGCGCCGAGGGAGCGCTTGCCGACCTCCCAAACGTGGAAGGTGCTCTCACGATTCAATACGGGCACGGCAACGCCACTCGCCTCGTCATCGGATGCACCGGCCGCTTCCCGCATCATGGGTGTGGCACGGGCGCTTTTCTGTTCCCGGTATAAAAATCTTTCCCGCGGCTTGATGATCCAGGGAGGAATATCCGGAGGGGCGATCTGTGTCCTGGGTTGGAGCGTGGCCAGGCGAATGTTGACGTTACGCCAGTCCTGTCCGGAACTTTGCCAGATTTCCGCATCCCAGGTGAAACGGATGCGTTTGCTGAGCGGCTGGGCCTCGAGACGGTACAATGACGACCAGCCGCAACCGGTCAGGGTGTAGCTGTAAGTCAGGGTGGCTTCGGCGGCAGGGGGACCGGCCAGATAAATCGTTACCTCCCAGGAAGTTTCCTTTTTTCCTGCGATGGCATTCAGTGCCTCCTGCAATTCCTTGATCTTCTTGGTCACCTCCTCCAGCGGCGTTTCCAGGGCCAACTTTTCCTGCACCATCTTTTTGATGTTTCTGCCGATGGCGGTGGAAAAATTGCCCGCATCGTTCACCGTCTTCACCTTGGCCTTGGTCTGTAGCTGCCAAAACTGGATCTGGGTCTCCACCGCCTTGATATCCCCCTGGAGGCGTTGCTGTTCTTTTTTCAGTTCGGTCAGTTTTTTCTTCAACGGCTGGACCGTGTCCTCATCCTGTCGGACAATCTGACGCCAGCGCTGATCCACAACGGTCAGTGAGGTGGGGGAGGTAATCTTCGTCGTCAGGGTATCGGGATCGGCCTGACCGGGGATGATGAGTATCGCCTGCTGGGTGAGGGCGTCGACTTTCTTCAGGGAAACCTTCTTGACCTCCCGCACCTGGGCGGCTTGTGGATAGAAGGTTGCCTCCACTGGGGCGGAGCATAACGTCCCGGCACTGAAGAGGTACACCGAAAGCACTGTCATGGCCGCCAGAAACAATCTTTTCATTTCTTTCTCCTTGCCAGGGTTGGGGTGTCTTGAAGTATTTCCGCCGCGATCGCCTCCACGGCGTCCATGGCCGCTTCCTGATCGATGGTCAACAGGCGGCGGTCTTTCATTACGAGCCGCCCGTTGATGATGCTGGTACGCACATCGGCCCCGGAGGCAGCGTAAACGAGGTGGGAATAGGGGTTGTACATGGGGGTAAGATGGGGCTTTGCCGTCTCGACGACGATGATGTCCGCCGCCTTGCCCACCGCGATGGAACCGATGATGTCGTCGAGCCCCAAGACCTTCGCCCCGTCTCTGGTGGCCATTTGCAGTACTTTTCTGGCATCCAGGAGGGAGGGGTCGAGATGGAAAACCTTGTGCAGTTTTGCGGCCGTATCCATCTCCCCGAACATGTCGTGATCGTTGTTGCTCGCGCAGCCGTCGGTTCCCAGGCCGACATCCACCCCGGCGGCCAGTAGGGCGGGGATGGGGCCGATTCCGGTGGCCAGTTTCATGTTGCTTTGGGGATTATGGGAAACCTTGACTCCCTTTGACGCCAGACAATGGATATCCTCATTGTCGAGCCAGTTACAGTGGATGGCGACGGTGCGTTCGTCGAGCACCCCGAGAGAGGCCAGATGGGCCACCGGTCCGTTGCCGTATAGCTTCATGATGATGTCTTTTTCTGTTGCCGTTTCCGCCACATGGATGAGGAAGGGGGCCCCATGACGTCGGGCCGTTTCCTTTACCGACCGGATTGTCTCCGGGGAGCAGGTATAGGGGGCATGGCAGAAAAGCGCCGGGATCAACATCGAACCCCCATCGGCCCATTTGCCGAGAAACTTCTCGGCGGCCCGGACATGACCGGCAATCTCCTCCGGAGTGACCTTCCCGATGTCCGCATCGAAGATCCCCATCCCGGCCACACAGCGAATGCCCGCTTCCCGGGCGGCGCCGGCAATGGTGCTTTCATAGAAATAACCGTCGCAAAAGGTGGTGGTCCCAGAAAGGATCATTTCGGCAATACCGAGCAACGCCCCCGCCCGTACCGTTTCCCGGCGGATGTATTTTCTTTCCACGGGGAAAATATGGTCTTCGAGCCATTCCATGAGGGGCAGATCGTCGGCGAGGCCGCGGAAGCACACCATGGGCACATGGGTATGGGTGTTGACCAGTCCCGGAAGGACAAGACATCCGGTGGCGTCAATGGTTTCCGCCGGGTTGTATAGACTGGCCAGGGGGGCATGGGCCTCTTCGATGAAGATGACCCTGCCGTCCCGAATGCCGATCAGGGGATTATCCCAAATCTCCTTTTCCGGGGATAAAGTGAGCAGTTTCCCGCCTTTGATCAGGATGTCTAAGGGAGCGCCGCAACTCTTCACAATTCCGCCTCAGGACCTTTTCATGCCGCCGCCGATTTTCACGGCCAGTTCATTGACTCTGGACATGGCCTCCTCTTCGTCGATGTTGAGGAGCCTGCGGTTCTCCATGACCATTTTCCCGTCGATGATCACCGTCTCTACATCCGCCCCGCCGACGGCGTAAACCAGATGGGAATATTCGTTGTAGAGAGGGGTCAAATGCGGTTTACGGGTGTTGATGAGGATGACGTCGGCCTTTTTTCCCGGGGCCAGGACGCCCGTGTTCTCCATCCCCAGGGCCAGTGCTCCGTTGCGGGTTGCCATGCGCACCACCTCCGGGGCGGGCAGGAGGGTCGGATCCAAGGCGGTGACCTTGGCCAGTTTGGCCGCCGAATCCATTTCCTGAAACATATCCAGGTTGTTGTTGCTGGCACAACCGTCGGTACCCAGGGCGACATCTATCCCCCGGCGGAGCATCTTGGCCACCGGGGCTACCCCGGAGGCGAGTTTCATGTTGCTTTCCGGATTATGGACGATTTTGCAGCCATGATCGGCAAGGATCGTAATGTCCTCGTCATCGAGACAGACGGCATGAAAAAGGATCAGTTTTTCCTGCAGATAACCTATGTCCCGGAGATGATACACGGCCTTCTTGCCGAATTTGTCCGTAAGTTGTTTAAGTTCCGAGAGATTTTCCAGGAAGTGGGTGGCGATGGGCACGTCGTATTCCCCGGCCAGGGCGGCGGCATCTTTCAAAAGCGGATCGGAGCAGGTATAAAGGGCGTGGGGTTCCACCACAATGCTCACCAGTGAATCTCCGTCCCATTTTTCGATCAGTTTGCGGGTATAGTCGATTCCTTCCGCCGGGTTTTTGGCGTTGGGCGAGGGGAAATCGAAGAGTACCTCTCCGACCAGACAGCGCATCCCGGCCTCCTTTGCCGCCTGGGCCGTCTCGTCTTCAAAGAAATACATGTCGCAGAAGGTGGTGGTGCCGGACTTGATCATTTCGGCGCAGGCCAGGACGGTTCCCCAATAGGCCAGCTCCGGAGAGAGGTTGCGGCTTTCCGCAGGGAACATATATTCGTTCCACCAGGTCTGGAGTTCCATGTCGTCGGCAAAACCCCGAAAACAGGTCATCGCTACATGACTGTGGCTGTTGATCAGTCCGGGCATGACGATATGTTTGGCTGCGGAGATCGTCCGGAGACCGTGGAAATGGCGTTGCAAGTCCTCGGTGGGCCCGACAGCGAGGATGCGGTCCCCGGCGATGGCCAACGCGCCGTTGGGGATGACCTCGCCGTTGTCGTTCATGGTGACGATCCGACCCCCGGTAATTATTATGTCCGCGGTTTGCATCTCCGACCTCCCGATGTGGGTGTATGGCTAAATTTGCCTTGATTTTGCACATCCGGAAAGAAATGTCCAGCAGGATAAAGATGAAATTCTTGACATCGCCGGAAGGAAATAATATTCATGAGACGTTATGCAGCCTGGATGGCGGAACTGGTAGACGCAAGGGACTTAAAATCCCTCGGTCCTTGAGGCTGTGAGGGTTCGATTCCCTCTCCAGGCACCACAAGAAAACAAGGGGTTGTTCTCCTATGAATTTAATCCCTTCGATCCGTCAGCCGTTGATCATCACCTTGTTCTGGGAAGGCTGGAGGTGGGAGCCCACGGCGTTGTTGTCCTGGATCGTGTTGTTACCCATGAACACCGTCGGTTTCCCCTCTGTCATCACCTTGGCGCTGGTCTGTATGAACTGGGCTACCTGAATGAAGGATCCCAGAGAGATCCCACCGTTGAACCCTGGTTCGTCCCCGGAGATCAAGTTGATTTGCGAGGCCTTTTCCTGAAGGGCGGCCTGATCGAATCTCATCATAGCGGCCTCGGTGAGATCAAGGCCCGAGAGTTTGCATCCCTGGAAAGAGGCCCGGATAAAAGAAGCCCCCCACCGTTCTGATACCGGTGAAATCTACTCCTTCAGCGGCCATGCCGGACAGGTTAGCCCCGGAGAGATCCGCTCCGTCCAGAGAGCAGTTTTGTACCGCCGCCTCGGCAAGGGTAGTCCTTACCGACACGGCTGCGGACATATTCACCCCATCAAGAAGCGCCCCGAAGGTCTAATCTAATGCTTCAAGAAAACGAACTCGATCCGCCTATTTCCCTCGACATTCTTTTTGGGATAGATAGGCTCGGCGGCGCCTATGCCCAGGGCCTCCACGGTAGCCGGTTCGAACTTCCCCTTGTTCAGCAAGGCCTCGCGCACAAAGCGCGCCATTTGATCGGTGGCGGTGGCATCCTCGTTGCGGGTCGGCGGGCCGAAACCGTGGACGCGTATCTTGAGACGATATTCCGGATATGTTTTCAGCAAGTCGGCGATCTTGGTTATGGTGGCTTCGCCAGCGGCGGTGATGGTGGTGCTCCGGCCGGTCACTTTCAGCATCTGGGAACGGGGAAAGGTAACCGACAATACCCCGGGTGAGGCTTTAAACAGGCCTCCCATTTTCCCTATTTCGGCCTCGAAGGACTTGATCCGGCGCTCGGCGGCCAATTGGTCCGAGGTGGATCGCAATTGCTGCAATTGATTTTTCAAGGTCTCATTTTCCTGGGAGAGGGCGGCAACCCGGCGCTCCGCTGATGCGGTGGCGAGTTTCTGTTCTTCCAGGGCCTTCAAAAGATCGGCGGTCTTCTGGTCGGAACTGGAGATGACGGAGCCTTTAGCGGCGAGTTCGGCGTTCAGGGACGCCAGTTTGGCATTCAGGCCGGATATTTGGCTTGCCTGGTCCTGGTTCAGCTTCTGCAAGGATTTCACTTTTTCTGTCAGGTCATCGAAGATCTTGATTTTGGCTTTGGTTTCCAAAACAAGTCCTTCGAGACGAAGACGTTCGCGATTGTTGTTTATGGCATTGGCTTTGGATGTTATCAACGCCGCCTGCAGGCTTGCCATTTCGGCCAGGTGGCGCACCTTCGGTTCCGCCTTTTTATCCAGTTTCCCCGAGAAGGCGCCTAAATTGTTTTCGTATTCGTTCAAAGCGTTGCGAATGGTGTTGCGGGCGATGAGGATATCGTCGGCCAATTCGTCCAGGTTGGTGCCTACAATCGCCGCATTGGTTACCTGCGCGTTGGCTTGCTCGAGATAATCGGGCAGGGCCGCTTCCTTGGATAATGCGGAGGAAGCGATCAGCAGTGGAATATTGACCACGGCAAGAAAAAGAATCGTTACGATTCGTATTCTCATGGCTACTCTCCTTTCCCGGCAAGAATTTTTTGCAGTCGCTGATCGAGATCGGCAAGTTCCTTCTTGACCGCCGAGAGTTTTTCTGCGGAAATTCGTTCCTCGGTGAGGGCCGAGGCGAGCTTTACCTGCATGGCGGCCCGCTCGGCGCTGCTGCGTGTCGCCTCGTCGTTGCCGTTTTCCAGCGCTGCCTGGGCCTCGGAAAGAGATTTTTGCGCCTGTGAAACCGTCTCGGGGGCATACTTTGCCGCCTGGGTCGCGCCGATCTTATCGACCTGCTCCCGAGCTGTTCGGTACAGGGCGGCGGTGTCCGGCTTGACGCCCGTAGGTTCATCTGCGGACCAACCTGCCGTCGGCAGGAAAATTAACAGAAATATCCATGCCGTATGTCGCCACTTTTTCATGTTCCCGTCTCCTTGTAACGATGAATAGTTATTTTGTCCATTGCCGCGATTTCTTGTTGATAAAGAGATAATATCTTGTAAGGGAGTATAGAAAAATTAATGTTTGCCTGTCAAATCAAAACTTGGGAAATCTTGTGAAGAGAAACTCAGCTATCGTCGTCACAGGGTAGATTTTAAGGCAACTTGATCCCTCCGGGAGATGATGCTCCGGGGAGTATTATCCGTGATTCCTCCTGCCGCTGAATTTCCTTGGCCTCGGCAATCATGCGGTTGACAAATAATTCCATGGATTCCGGAAATTTATCCACCGCCTGCTGGAGATTTCTGGCATCGATAGGAAAGCGGATGGGCAAGGGACCCTGCTTGGTAATCAATTGCGTCTGGCCGATAAACATGATCTTCCGTTGCTTGTCGATTTCGCCGTTTATCTTGATGGGTGTCATCTGATGCAGGGAACCGATCGTCATGTCCGTGAAGACTTCTTCCCGATACAGGCTGTTTTGGTTGATGCGTATTTTTTCCTGCGTCTTTCCGTTCGCTGCTTCCATTTATCATGCCTCCTTGAAAGATTTGGGACAGGCAGAGGTGTCACCTGATTCACGAAACCAGCTCTTAGCACACCCGTATGATAAAAAACACCGGATTTTGTTTCTCTCCTGCGGAGGACGGTTAAAAGAGAAATGAAACCGGTCCAACCATATACTCAACCATATACTAAGTAACGTCAATGTCGTCTCATATTTTCGTTAATATATGTAATAATTGATCAATTTATATTATGCTTGCAATTGACCATCGGTTACGTTTATATGTTAACGCACTGCAGAACAGGTTGATCGTCTCCGCTGCCTTTGCTACATGATCCGTGATGCCGTCAACAATCGCGTATTCATCCTCTATCTTAGGCCAAACAAAATCAATCGTCGGACGGAGCGATTTACCTGCGTGTAAATAGCTATGGCACACCAACTTTGGCTTCATGATCTTTCCGGAAGCTGGATAAGGAGAAGATATGCTGAGTAAAGAAAGGTTCCGCCATATCGCCAAAAGAGTGATCGCTCCGGTGACCGTCATGCTCATACCTCACCATCACTCACGTCACTCCTTCAATATCAATATCCCCATGTTCATTATTCCTCTCATTGCCGTCCTATCCATAATCGGCCTTATCTATGCCGGAACCTTCACCATCGATATGTTCCGTTACCAGGGGATGGAAAATCAACTCCGTGATTACCGCGGCAAGGTCGCGGAATTCAATGCCGCCTTGAAGTCTGTGAAGGAGATGGAGGCCGAATTGAAGGCTCTCATGTCCTACGGCACGAAAGAGAAGATCCTGGAAAACATCGACACCGCCGATATGGGAACGATGGATATCTACCAGATTCAGAGACAGATACAGATTTCTGTAGAAACAGTAAGAGGTATCAAGGAATTTCTCCAGCTCCAGAAGGATCTCCACGTGGCGACACCCCGAGGGCTGCCGGTCGAGGGTAACATCACCTCCCTTTTCGGCAGCCGCCAGAATCCCATCACCGGCCGCGTTGAACTTCATCGCGGTATTGACATCTCCGCTCCTTCCGGAACCCCGGTAAAGGCCACGGCAGTGGGAATAGTAAGTTTTTCGGGATGGAACCGCGGCGGCGGCAATACGGTTGTGATAGAGCACGGCAAAGGCATATCGACGTGTTACGCCCATAATCGCGCCAACGCCGTAGTGGTGGGACAAGTCGTCAAACGCGGTGACATAATAGGTTATGTGGGCGCCACCGGTAACGCCACCGGCAATCATGTCCATTATGAAATCTGGCAGGGCGGAAGAGTCATCGATCCGCGCAAAAATCTGGAGGTGGCTTATGTTCCATAGAAAGACAGACCGCATGAAGGTGGTTCTGGGAGAGGAATCACGGATCACCGGGAATCTCGAGTCCCCCGGAACGATATTTGTGGACGGAGAGGTCTGTGGAGATGTCGTCGGGGCTAAGGTTATCCTGGGCGAACACAGCCATATACAAGGCAACGTCAAAGCGGTGGTTATCATTGTAGGGGGACGTGTCGACGGTCAGCTCAACTGTGCCGAAAAGGTGGAAATTAGGTCCACCGGCAGGGTGGAGGGTGACATCGCGACCAAAATCCTGGTTATCTCCGAGGGGGGCGTGTTCAACGGCGCCTCGAGAATGGACAGGGGGACGGCCGAAGATAACCACGGCGGTGACGGGAAAATCGTCGAGTTTTCTGCTCGTGAACAGCAGTGAAGATACCTGATGAAGATCCTGGCTGCCGCTGATATTCACGGTCGGGAAGCGAGCCTCCGACGTTTGTGCCGGGTCTGCGGCGAAACCTGTCCTGAGGTACTGGTCCTTGCCGGGGACATCACCGGTTGGGGAAATGACGAACACGTCTTCGAGATCCTGGAAAGCCTGGCCCTACCGGTGCTGGCCGTCCACGGAAATGTCGATGCCGACGATCTGACGGAAATGGCAGCCCGGTATCGGAATATCCGCTCCCTCCACCTCCGGGAGGAAACAGTGGCCGGTGTTCCCTTCGTGGGCTGGGGAGGGGGGGTGAGCGCCACACTCCTGGAGAGATTCCTCCCCAGAAGAAGCACAAAAAATGGAATCGAGGCCGTGCCGTCTCTTAAGGAGGATACGGTGTTCGTTACCCATATCCCGCCATGGGGTATTCTGGACAGCGGCTTCGCTTCCCTCCATGGCGGCTCCAAAGCCCTGCGGCAACTGTTGGAAGACAGACAGCCCCGTTTGATGATCTGCGGTCACATTCATGAATGCCGGGGCATAGAACGCTTGGGAAAAACCACAGTGGTCAATTGCAGCATGGGGATAAGGGGCACCGGCGCCCTCATCGAACTCCGCCGGGACGGCGGCATGGAGATCGACTTCCTATAGACAACCCACCGGGATGCGGGATTCACAGGGCACGGCTGTCTGACATAGCCCGCATCCGTAGGAACTGAAGCCGTAGCGGCGTAGGGAATTGACGGCGCTTACGGAGAACAGATATTCCCTGCATAACTCCTTGTTGTGACCGTTTTCGTCTATGGCGCCCGCGGGACAGCGGGCTATGCACTTTCGGCAAGTACCACGGGCGTAATGTAGGCAATAGGCGTGACGATCCCCGTATCTTCTCGCTGTCGGCGCCAGCTCGATGCGGGCAACAACCGAGCCGCAGCGCATGGCCTTGCCTTTTTCCGTGATGAGACCGTCGCAAAGCCCGAATGTGCCCAACCCGGAAGCGAAAGCGGCATGCCGCTCCGACCAGTTGGACGCGAAACCGTAGCGCGGCGATGTCTGCCATTTCCAGGCGGGATGTAGGGAAGGCGCCACGGCCTCATGACCATGTTGACCAAGCAACGCGACGAGACGCCGGGCAAGCTCGAAATTGGCCTCTTCACCGAAATTGCGGGCTCGTGCCCAACGTTCCGCGGCATACCTTCTCATTTTTCGCTGGTCCTGCTTGGTAGCGGCGGTTTGGGGTAAGACCCAGCTAATCACGGAAAGCTCGCCGGGTTGGCAGATCGCTCCCGGAAAAGCAAGGGAGATGATCTCGGCGGGCGTCCAGTAAAAGGAGCCGATATCCGCTTTGAAATGTCCGTAATGAGGATCGTCGCCACGGGAAAAGCCCACCAAGGGTTCCCCCCAGGCTTTCTCCTCCTGGGGATTTTTCAGGGAATTTGCGGATCCAGAGAGAAATGTCTTAATGAATTCTACTATATGAACGTTGTTAAGGGACATGCAACCCCCAAATGACCCCTCAAATAATTTGTAGCAGGGAAATGACCTTTCGCTTATAAACAAAAAAGGGGAATTATGCAAATCGGGAGGCCTATATGAAGGATGTATATCTTTCGCCCACAGAGGACGAGCAAACCGTCGATAATCATTTGGCAGCCTTGTGCCGCCTCTTGGCAGAGGTCCCTTTTGTCACCGCTGGAAAGGCCAGGGTAGGCATCAAGGTCCACTGGGGCGAAAGGGGCAACCGTTCTTTTCTGCCTCCGGTTTTTGTCCGGGAAATAGTTCGCCGGCAACAGGAAAGAGGAAATTTACCCTATATCTTCGACACCAGCGTGCTTTATTCCGGGGGACGGCGCACGGCGGCGGAATCGCTGAAGACCGCGGCGGAAAACGGATATGAAACGTCGTATATCGGTTGTCCGGTGATCGTGGCCGACGGGGACGACGGTCGTTCGGTAGTGGACCTCCCCTGCGCCGGAAGCCATTTTACCTCCGTGCAGGTAGCCGACGTTTTCGACAACACCGACGCCTTCATCATCTTTTCCCATCTCAAGGGGCATATGGCCGCGGGATTCGGAGGCGCCATCAAGAACCTTTCCATGGGTTTCGCCTCCCGGGGGCAGAAGCAGCGGATGCACGCCGATGTGCAACCCGATCTGGACGAGGGGTTGTGCGTCAAATGCGGCCTTTGTACGGAGGTGTGTCCCACGGGAGCGGCCAAGCAACAGGAGGGGGCATATCCGGAGTTCGACCTGGATGTTTGTGTCGGTTGCGCCCAATGTATCGGCCTGTGCCCGGAGGTGGCCTTGAGGATATGTTGGGATTCGGATGACCGGGTCTTTCAAGAGAAATTGGTGGAAACGGCGTCGGCCGTCTGGCAAAGAATCGCCGGAAGAGCGCTGTTCATCAATGCCTGCGTACGGATCACCGCCGAGTGCGACTGCTGGCCCGGGCACAATCCGGTCATTGCCCCCGATTACGGTTTTGTCGGCGGTTATAGACCGCTGGCAGTGGATGAGGCGTCACTGAAACAGATCGGCGTCGCGCCCTTCGAGAAAACCCACCCCGGAGTGAACTGGCGCCACCAAATCGCCTATGCCCGGAAGCTGGGGCTTTAGTGGGAAGGATTGCTACGCCGGGATCAGGATGAACGCGCGAAGCGGCCGTCAATCTCCACTACGGATCCCTTTTTCATCAGCCATGAAAGATGTTTCCCGGCCAGCGCCCGTTCGCCGAATTCGAAGAAGGCCAGCGGTTCCCGGGGCTTTCCATAGATCGTCCAGGCCTGGACAATCTCCTCCAAAGTCCGCGGTTGGGAGAGGAACGCCCATATCCGCTCTTCCCGCTGGTAGATGATGTTTTCATAACGCTGCCAGCGCTCGATCACGGAGTCGGCAATAATGCCGGCGTCATGACCGGTCAACCAGATCCGGGCGGGAATGTTCTGCAGGCGTCTCAAGGATGCGATGGTGTCTTCGATGCTCGAGTGGCGATCGCCATACCAGGGTCCGAAGGAGGTGAGATCGTAGTCGCCCAGGAAAAGGGCCTCCTGCTCCCGAAAATAGAAGCTCAGATGCCCGGGGGTATGACCGGGGGTGCCGATGATCTCCACCGTTGTACCCGGTAGGGGGATCAAATCCCCGGCGGCAAGATGAGCGTCGGCCCGCCGCGGCCGATAGTTGAAGGTTTCCAGCAGCACCCGGCGCCAGTATTCACGGTGCGGTTCCCTGAGATTATACCAATCGAGAAGTGTATCCAGATCCCTTAGGGGAGGTTCATCGAGAGGGGAGATTTTAATCTCGGCCTCAGGAAAGAGATCGAGATAGGTGATGTGATCCTCGTGCCAGTGGCTGAGCCATACCTCGCGAACACCTTCATGGTCGTGGAGTTCCCGGAGTCTTTCCCGATCGGAGGCCGGATCGATAAGAATGCCCGCTCCCGCAATGTACAGGGAATGACAATAGGGATAGCGTCCCCGGTTGGCGCCGGGAATGAACCATACCGGACCGAAATGTTTCTCCGCCTGAGTCATGCCCGAACTATTAGAGGGGCAAGGGAGAACTGTCAAGGAGAAACAGCGCCCAAAGGGAGGCGGCAGACAAAAACGGCATGGATCTTCCCGGTATATTTTGTGATGGTAAGGGGTAATTACTTGACCTCAGGGGCAATATCTCCTATATACCCACACCGACACGGCAATTCAATCAAGGAGGTTCATTTATGAAAATCATTCTTCTGGGCGCCCCGGGTGCGGGAAAGGGAACCGTGGCAAAACTACTGACGGAATATGACGGTTCCGTGCAGATCTCCACAGGCGATATTCTGCGCGGCGCGGTTAAAGCAGCCACCGAACTCGGTAAAAAAGCCAAACAATACATGGATGCCGGAGATCTCGTTCCCGATGAATTGATCATGGAACTCATGCGGGAGCGCTTGGCCCAGAACGATTGCCGCCAGGGATTTATCCTCGACGGTTTTCCCCGCACCATCCCTCAGGCCGAAGCCCTCAAGGCGCTCCTGCAGGAACTTCGGATCAATCTCGACTTCGTCGTCAGTCTGGAGGTTCCCCGGGAGATCATTCTTGATCGCTTGACTACCAGACGGACCTGCTCCAACCCCGACTGCCAGGAAATATACAACATCAAGAGCAACCCCCCTCTCCCGGACGGCACCTGCAAGAAATGCGGCAGCCGGACCATTCAGCGGGACGATGAAACGGAGGCGGCGATTCAGTACCGTCTGGAAACCTATGAGAAAAAAACCGCTCCGCTTATCGAGTTTTATCGTGCTGAGGGGCTGTTGCGTGAATTCCCCTCCGTAAGCAGCGTCGAAACCGTGGCGGCTATCAAGAAACAACTCGGGAAATGATCGCCTACGGCGAGGAGCTCAACGAAGAGCAGCAACAGGTGGTAATGGAGCCGGGGGGACCCCTTCTGGTCATCGCCGGCGCCGGAAGCGGCAAGACCCGTACCCTGACATATCGCGTGGCCCGTCTGCTGGAAACCGGCCATTCGCCGGGCCGCATTCTGCTGGCCACCTTCACCAATAAGGCGGCCCGGGCCATGATGGGCCGAGTGGCCACTCTTATGGCCACCGATGTGAGCCGTCTGTGGGGCGGCACCTTCCACCACCTGGGTCACCGGGTGCTGCGGGTTCATGCCCGCCGTCTCGGTTATGAAGAGAAATTCATCATCATCGATGCCGACGACGCGCGACAGTTGATCCAGTCCTGTCTTGCCGAGCTTGTCCGAACCGAGGCCGTCAAGCTTCCCCGTCCCGATGTCATCCGGGACATTATCAGCTATGCCCGCAATACCGACTCACTCCTGGAGGAGGTCATATCGGCACGCTATCCCTATCTGCACAAACATATAGAGACCTTCATCGCCGTTGCGGAGCGCTACAATGCGGAAAAGAAGCGCCTGCAACTCATGGATTTCGACGATCTCCTGATCAACTGGCGGCATCTGCTTACCTTTCATGAGGATATCCGGACTACATACGCGGAGAGATTCCTCCACGTCCTGGTGGATGAATATCAGGACACCAACATTCTACAGGCGAACATAACGGATCTGCTGGCGTCGAAGCATCGGAACATCATGGTGGTCGGCGATGACGCCCAGAGCATCTATGCCTTTCGGGGGGCGAATTACGCCAATATCATGCGGTTTCCCGATCGCTATCCGGACTGTAAGATCTTCAAATTGGAAACCAACTATCGCAGCACCCCGGAAATACTCCACATGGCCAACCTCAGCATCCGGAACAACGAACGACAGTTTCAGAAATCCTTGCGGGCCATCCGCCCCCGGGGCATCCTCCCGGCCCTGGTGCCCCTGCGAAACGCCCAAATGCAGGCCGGATTCATCGCTCAGCGCATCATCGAACTTCATACCGAAGGCTACCCCCTGACGGAGATTGCCGTTCTGTATCGGGCCCACTATCATTCCATGGAACTGCAGATGGAGATGACCCGTCGCGGCATTCCCTTTGCCATCCGTTCCGGCATCCGTTTCTTCGAGCAGGCCCATATCAAGGACGTAACGGCTTATCTGCGCCTCCTGGTAAACCAGCATGACGAGTTGGCCTGGAAAAGGGCCCTGGGGCTTTACCATCGTATCGGCAAACAGACGGCGGAACGGGTGTGGCAGTGGCTGGCGGATAAGCCGTCGCCGCTCGCGGCCTTCACCGGTGAGGAACTGATGAAGAAGGTTCCCGCGGGGGCCCGTCCGGGGCTCAAGAAATTTCAGGAGCTGCTGGAAGCCCTGGGGGATCCTGAAAAAGAGGACCTGGGGGTGATCATTGAAACGATTCTAACTTGCGGATACGAGAGACATCTGCAGGAGGCCTATCCCGACGCCGTCCAGCGCCTGGACGACGTGCGTCAATTGATCGCCTTCGCCGCGAGGTTCCCCTCCGTGGAAGCGTTTTTGCAGGAAATGGCGCTCTTTACCGGGATAGGCGAGGATGCCGACGAGGAGCACGGCCTTGACCATGGAAGGGTGGTCTTGAGCACCGTTCACCAGGCAAAGGGGCTGGAATGGTCCGTGGTTTTCATCCCCTGGTGCGCCGAGGGAATGATCCCCCTGGCCCGCGCCCTGGCGGATCCGGAGGGAACGGAAGAAGAACGGCGCCTCTTTTATGTCGCCGTCACCCGCGCCAAGGACCAGCTTTATCTGTGTTACCCCCTCGTGGAATATCAGCGGGGAACCGGTTACGTATCGGTGCGTCCGTCGCGATTTATCCGGGAGTTGACCCCCGCGGTAATGTCGTCGCGATGGAAAAGACCTTACGACCAATGGTGCGTGGAGGAGGAATGAAGTCCCCTATAACCAGCGGTCGCTTTTCTGCTTTTCCTCGTATTCCGCCCGTAGGGCTATCTGGGTGGCTTCGGCGATATCCTCGACCCGTTTGACCCAATCCTCGAATTTTATATCCACCCCGAAGATCCCCACCATTTCGTCCCGATCGTCGATGATCGGCGCCGATACGGTAATGCACAGGGCACCGGTCATCTTGGAGATGTAAAAGTTCGTGACGTGAATCTTCCCCGACTGGAGCGGCCTGATGAACCAGTCGCGGTCCGACTGGTCGGTGCCGACGCCGTAGTTCTCATACTTGGCCCTATCCTGTATGTTTGTGATATTCTTAGTCGTTTTGCGACCGTTCATATCCACCACATAGGCGAACTGGATCGAAGGATTCTCCTCGATGCACTGTTGCATCACCGGCTCCTGCTCCTCGGGCTTCATCGTCTTGATGGCCGGATGCTCGATGATCTGTTTCACCACGGCTACGGCCGCCTGGGCAGCCCGGTATTTTATTTTGTCCAGTTCGGACATGAACAACTCGGGGATGTACTTGCGGACCCGTTTCTCCAACTCCTCGTTGGAGATGCTGGTAACGCGTCCCGATTCGTATTCCTCGTTGATCCATTTGTGGATTCGAGAGATGCCCGGATGGCGTTTGTCGATCGCCGCGTCGCCATGCAGACCGAAATGGGAATTTATCCAGAAGGCGATGCCTGATTTCCCGGACTTGTCCGTGATCATGGGGACGATCGGCCTCTTCAGCAGCTTGGTGGTATCGAAGATATTGTAGATCTCCTCGCATTTAATCAGGCCGTCCACATGGACGCCGGCGCGGGTGACATTGAAATCGGCGCCGATGAAGGGATAGTTGGCAGGAATCTTGTGGCCGATCTCCTTTTCGAAATACTGGGCGATGTCCGTGATGATCGTGGTATCGATGCCGTTGTTTGTTCCTCTAAGCCCGATATATTCCATGATCAGGCCTTCGATGGGAGGATTGCCCGTTCTTTCTCCCAGTCCCAGCAGGGTGGCGTTGGCGGCGCTGCAACCATATAGCCATGCGGTGCTGGCATTGATCAGTGCCTTGTGAAAGTCGTTGTGACCGTGCCATTCCAGGAGTTCGCCCGGAACGCCCGCATCGTCGATGAAGGCCCGGATAAGTTTATCGACGCTCCGGGGCAGGGAGGCGCCGGGATAAGTTACGCCGTAACCCATGGTATCGCAAAGCCTGATCTTGATGTCGATGCCTGATTCCTCCCGGAGTTTCATCAGTTCTATGGCGAAGGGGATGCAGAAACCGTAAATGTCGGCGCGGGTGATGTCTTCGAAGTGGCAGCGGGGAACGATGCCTTCCTCCAGAATGGAGCGGACGATGCCCAGATAATCTTCCAGGGCCTGACGGCGCCGCTTGTTGAGCTTCAGAAAGATGTGATAGTCGGACACCGAGGTTAGGATGCCCGTTTCCTTGAGGCCCGCGCTTTTTACAAGCTGGACGTCTTCCTTAGCCGCCCGGATCCATCCGGTCACTTCCGGATAGCGCAAGCCCAACGACAGGCACTTGTCCACCGCCTCCCGATCCTTCTTGCTGTAGAGAAAGAACTCCGTCTGGCGTATCACGCCGTTTTCTCCCCCGAGGCGGCTCATGAGGACGAACAAATCGAAGATCTGTTTCACCGTATAGGGGGGACGGGCCTGCTGGCCGTCCCGGAAGGTGGTGTCGGTGATGAAAATGTCTTCTGCCGGGGAAATAGCCATCAGCTTATGATCGAAGTCTATCCGGCTCACCTGTTCATAGGGAAAGACATCTTTCTGGAGGTTGGGCTCTTCGATGTCCTTGAGCTCGTAACGCCAGAACTTGGTGTGTTCATGATCGAGGACCTTTTTGATCTTGTTCCACTTGGCCATGTTGTTCCTGCTCCTGAAAAAAGGAGAGGGCGCCTGAGAATTCATGCGCCCTCTCAGATAAAATATGGATTTTTTTCTAATTTACCGGGGGCTTGCTGCCTTTGGGCGGCGTGTACGGTTTCTTCGCCCCGGCTTGCTTACGTGCCTTTGTTATTTCATCCTTGCTGATGCCACTCCGGGGGATCTTCAGTTTTTGACCGGGATGAATCAGGTTGGGATTTTTTATCTGGTCTTTGTTGGCGTTGTAAATGATCGGCCAAAGGAAAGCGTCGTCATAGACATCCTTGTATTTGGCAATCCACCAGAGACTATCGCCCCTCTTCACGGTATATACCGTGACCTGTCCACGATCCGTCCCGCTGCCGGCAGCAACAGCCTTGCCTTCTCCTGCAGACGCGCTTCCGGAATCAGCGCTTCCCGAGGTGACCGCCGCGCCGCTTTTCGCCGCTGTCTTGGCTTCCCCTACCGTATCGCTATCCGGAGAAATTCCCGAGGCGCCGGCGGTAACGGCCTTCTTGGCACAGCCTCCCAAAGAGACAATCATCATTACGGCCGCAAATAAACTGCATAAGACCAATAAATGTTTTTTCCCCGACATTATCTTCCCTCCTTGAATAATGAATTAAAGATCAATTATCTAACATCTATAAAGACAAGCCCCGTTTGTCAATAAAAAAAGCTTTCTCATTGCACGATTTTTAGCGACAGTTCCATCAACTGCTCGATGCTTACCTTCGAAGGGGCGTCGGTGAGGAGGCAGGAGGCCTTCTGGGTCTTGGGGAAGGCAATGACATCACGGATGGACTCGGCGCCGGTCATCAGCATGATCAAGCGGTCGAAACCGAAGGCGATGCCGCCGTGAGGCGGGGTACCGAACTCCAGGGCGTCAAGAAGAAAACCGAATTTGTTTCTGATTTCCTCATGTTCCAGACCAAGGGCGGCAAAGATTGCCGCCTGGACGTCCCGGTTGTGGATGCGGATACTGCCGCCGCCTATTTCCGAACCGTTCAGGACGAGATCGTAGGCCCGGGCCCGGACCCGCCCCGGGTCGCTCTGCAAATATTCCAGGTCCTCCATGACCGGCGAGGTGAAGGGATGGTGGGTGGACATGAATCTTTTTTCCGTGTCGCTGTATTCCATCAGGGGAAACTCGGTGATCCAGGTGAAGGCAAAGGCGTGAGGATCGATCATGTCGAGTTTTCGGGCGATATAAACCCGGAGGTTACCGAGGGCGTCGTTCACGATACCGGGGGTATCGGCGACGAACAAAAGCAGATCGTCCGTTTTCGCTTCCATCGCTGCCTGAACCTGTTCCATTTCCTCTGCCTTAAGGAATTTGCCGATGGGCGATGTCCAGCCGTCGGGATTCACCCGCGCCCAGGCGAGACCTTTGGCGCCGAAATCGCTCACATAGTCCCGCAATTGATCGAGATCCTTCCGGGACAACCGCCTGTCGTCGGTGACCTTGATGGCCTTGATGAAGCCACCGGCGGCGGTGACCTCCTGAAAGAGTTTGAGATCGGCATTTCCGAGGATGGACGTAAGATCAACGATCTCCATGGAAAAGCGTATATCGGGGTTGTCTTTGCCGTATTTCGCCATAGCCTCGCGGTAGGGAATACGGGGCAGAGGCAGCTTGACCTCGACACCGATGCAGGTTCGGAAGAGATGGGCGATGAAGCCCTCCATGATTGTCATCAGATCATCTTCGTCGATAAAGGACATCTCGATGTCGATCTGGGTGAACTCCGGCTGACGGTCGGCCCGCAGATCCTCGTCTCGGAAGCATTTGACTATCTGATAGTAACGGTCGAATCCGGAAACCATGAGTAACTGTTTGAAAAGCTGAGGCGACTGGGGCAGGGCGAAGAACATGCCCTGGTAGATACGGCTCGGGACCAGATAATCCCGCGCCCCTTCCGGGGTGCTCTTGGTAAGGACCGGAGTTTCCACCTCGATGAATCCCTCCCGCTGGAAATATTCCCGGGTCGCCGCCGCGGCTTTGCTCCTCAGGATCAATTTCCGCTGGATGTCGGGGCGGCGCAAATCGAGGTAACGGTATTTCAACCGAACATTTTCCGAGATGTCGGAGGAGGCGCTGTCGAGCTGGAAGGGTGGGGTGCGGGATTCGTTGAGAATCTCCAGTTCCTCTACCATTACCTCGATCTTGCCCGTCTTCAACTCCGGGTTTTCCATGTCCGGCGGCCGGAGGCGCACCATGCCCCGAACCGCCAGCACGTATTCGCTTCTGATGCGATGTGCTTCCCGATGGGCTACGACATTGAATTCAGGGCTGAAGACGATCTGTACCAGACCTTCACGATCCCGCAGATCGACGAAGATCACCCCGCCATGATCGCGGCGGCGGTGGGTCCAGCCCATGAGAATCACCTCCCGTCCCACCTCGTCCACGGTCAATGATCCACAGTAATGACTTCTCTTTTTCTTGGTAATGAATTCAGACAAAGGGACACCTCATTTTCCAGTACAGGTAGTTTTGTATGTCTATAACAACCTAAGCAATTCCGTGGTATCGGCAAGACTCACCGTGAGCTGATCGCCGGTACTCATGTCTCGCAGCGTTGCTGCCCGTGATGCTATTTCCCGGTCTCCGATGATCAAAACCTTCCTACAGCCCAGTTTATCCGCCCTTTTCATCTGGCTTTTCAATCCCCGTCCCCAATAGTCCATCTCCGCTTGTCGTCCCTGAAGACGGAATTCGTTACAGATTCTATATGCCAGGCTTTGCGCCTCGGAACCGAGGGCGGCAACGTATATATCGGGTCGGGAAAGGAAGTCATCCGGGCGGTTGTCTTCCGTCAGGGCCAGGAGGCGTTCAAAACCCACGGCGAAACCGATGCCCGGAATGTCCGGGCCGCCCAGCTCGCGGATAAGACCATCGTATCTGCCGCCGCCCACCACGGCATTTTGCGCTCCCAGATAGTCCGTCGTGACCTCGAAGGCGGTGCGTGTGTAATAATCGAGTCCGCGCACCATACGGGAATTGATTTGACAGGGGACATGGAACAGCTCCAGGGAGTTTAAAACGCCGGCAAAATGTTCTTGGCAGCCGGAACACAAAAAAGCGCTGATCTCCGGTGCCAAGGAGATGATTTTCCGGCAACCTTCCTGCTTGCAGTCGAAGATCCGAAGGGGATTTGACGTCAGCCGCCTTCGGCAGTCGTCACAGAGCGATTCCTCCTCGCCCGACAGATGCCGCTGGATCGCTTGGCGATATGAGGGTCGACAACCGGGACAGCCGAGGGAATTGACTTCCAGCCGTGGTTCCCTAAGGCCGACGTTTTTCAGAAAGTGGATAAGCATGAGGATCAGCTCCGCATCGATGCGTGGGTCCTCATAGCCCAGAATCTCCACATCTATTTGGTGAAACTGGCGATAACGGCCTTTTTGAGGGCGCTCCCTCCGGAACATGGGACCGATGGTATATAACCTCGCTGTCTGATCGGCGGCATAAAGGTGATGCTCGAGATAGGCACGGATTATGGACGCCGTTGCTTCCGGACGGAGGGTGAGAAATTCGTTTCCGCGGTCACGGAAGGTGTACATCTCCTTTTCCACAATATCCGTAGCTTCACCTATCCCCCGGGCGAATAGTTCTGTCTTCTCCAAAATGGGAACACGTATTTCCCGGCATCCGAAGGCGGTGAAAATCCTTCGCGCCTGTTCTTCCACAAACTGCCAACGGCCCGCTTCCTCCGGCAGGATATCTTTGAATCCTTTGACGGCAGTTATCGTCTCCATTCCTTTATACCGTGAAACAGAATTTTCAAAGGCGAGGCTTCTATCATATTACGAAAGCGATGGCAACGGATAATAGCGGCAATGGAAAGGGGAGACGTCTGAGATCATTCCCTTGTTATCTGCACGAAGCTGCCCGGATAGTTGCGGGAAAACTTCTCTTTGCCGAGAAATCTCTGTGCCGCACCGTAGTCTGCAAACTCGCCCACCAGCACCCGATGCCATACGCCTTTTCCGGGGAGAGTGGTGGCCTGGATTTTCACCTGACGATATCTTTCCCGCAGTTTCTCGGCGAGATTATCTGCCCTGCTCCGGTCGGGGTAGGCCATGATTTGCACGTGATAGAGTTGTCTGGTAGCATTCCGGGCACTGTCCATCTCCCGTCGCTGTACAACCTCCTTGAACGGGGGAGTTGGCGTCTTTTCCTCCTTCCGAAAATCCATTTCAGGAACACTCGCCGGTGGACGATTTTCAGGTGGGGATGGCTTTGGGGAAGATTTGGACGGAGAGGCCATCTTCAACGGTGGGGAGGTCCATTCCCGACCATTGAAATAGGCGGTGTCTCCCGTTATCCTGTGAATACGAAGGGGGTAATGCTGATCGCCTACGGCGATGGTTTTGTAGTGGTAAAGCTCCGGCCAGAAAAAAAGAAGGGTCGCCGCTGCGACAGAGAGCAAGATCACCGGCAGCAGCCAAAGGCGGCGAGCATTTTTACTCGTCGTTTTCCCTATGGAAATGGACTCCTCAGAAGCGTCGAGGGACGGAGTGGATTGCCCTGAAAAGAGAGGTGTGACCGGCGGTGTAACGTCGGTTTGTTCGACATGAACGACCCGCGGAACGACCGTATCGCCGTTTTCCCTTTCCCTGTTTTCCGTAGGGGTAGCCGAATGGAATAGCATGATGTTTTCATAGGCATTCCTAATTTCCCTACGCTTGCGTGACGACTTTTCCTCCCATGATTCCACATGGGGATAGCGGTCTGCCCGCCAGGCTTCCAACATACGCTCATAAGCCCGGTTGATTTCCGGAAGGGTCGCATCGAGGGAAATCTGCAAGGACTCATAACAACTGGTTAGATCATGCGCCGGGGTGGCAACGGCGTCAGGGGTGTCAAGGGCGGCCACCTGCCGGTAAAGGGTTTCCAGATCCCGTGCCAGACGTTCGCTGTCGTCCTGCGCTGAAG
>JAGPFL010000022.1 GCA_018056545.1 Syntrophobacterales bacterium | reverse complement strand
AAACGACGGAGAGAACGGTGCGGGAAATGTTTCCCGCCATTGCCGAGCGGATCATCAGGGAAGAGATTGAGAAACTCTAACGTTGATTGTTGCCCCGCTTCGCCTGCGGGCAAGGACAGAGAGAAGAAAACCGCAATGATTGGCTTGCCCCTCGGGAAAAGAGGCATATACGGCCTGACGGTTTTAGTTTTTGTGGCGGTCCTGCTGGCGGGATGCGCCAAGAAGATCCCCCATTTTGTGGCGCCGGAATATGACAAAAGGGGGGTACGGCTCATTGCGGTCCTCCCGGTGCTGAACCAGTGCAAGAATCCGGAGGCGGCGGCGCTCTTTCGCGGCAAGGTGCTGGAGCGGGTCTATTTCAACGGTTATCCGAAGATACCCCTCAAGGATATAGATGAAAAATTGTCCCCCCTTTACAGCGATTACCAGCAACCCACACCGGAGTCCATACCGCCCCGCGGCATCGGTGAACAACTGGGAGTCGATGCCGTCCTTTATGTGACCCTCAAGGAATGCGACACCTCGTTTATGATGCTGTACGCCACCACTTCCGTGGCGGCGGTTTTTGATTTGCGGAGCGCCAAGACGAACGACAGTTTGTGGAACACAAAGCATTCCGTGACGGAAAGATATTTCGAGATTACCCCGGATCGTCTGCGCATGAGGAGCTGCCAGGTCTTTGAGCCCTCCATGGAGGAGGTCCTGGACAAGGCGATGGAAACCCTGCCGCTGGGACCGGATGCATGATTTAGGAGGTTGTTCATGAAACCCAAACTTGTTTTGCTTCTGCTGCTGATGGTGGTGGTGGTCTGGGGGGGATGGCGGGGGGAAGCCGCGGCAAAAAGGACTATGGCCGTCCAGGTGGATAAGGGCGAGGCGGTGGCGACTTACCTCGAAGGCAGGGCGCAGGTCCTTTCCCAGGGGAAACAGACCTGGCGAGAGGTGAGGGTCAACAGCCGATTCCAGGCCGGAGACGAGATTGCCGTCGGTACCAAATCGCGTCTGGAAATCACCCTGCCGGATTCTTCCCGACTGCGCTTTGCGGAGGACACGCGCTTTAAGATCGTGCAGACGGGTCCGAAAACGGCGCCGGATGTGAAGGTGCATCTGGCGATCGGCCGTACCTGGGCGAATGTGAGCAAGGCGGCGGGGCTCAAGAGAAAGTTCGAGATCGCCTGCGACAATGCCGTTACCGGGGTGCGCGGGACGGTTTACCGGATGAACGTCAATGAAGACGCCTCGGCGCTGGTCCGGGTCTATGACGGTGAGATTGCCGTCACCGGTGCGACCAAGGCCATGGAAACCCCGAAAACTTTCGGCCCGCCCACCAAGATTGCCGGTCCCAAGAAGATCGCCGGTCCGCGCAAGGTGACGATGGAGGAGTGGACGGTGATCATCCGTTCCATGCAGCAGATCAATATCCGCAAGGACGGATCGGCTGATCAGCCCCGGGAGTTCACCGAGCAGGAAGACCGTGACGCCTGGGTGGACTGGAACAAGGCCAGAGACGGGGCTCTTTGATGTCCGTGGGCAGGGTAAACATCCCCAACACCCTGACGGTGCTGCGCATCATTTTCGTGCCGGTGATCGTGATTCTCCTCATGCAGGGCGAGTTCTTTAAGGCACTGATCATCTTCACCCTTTCGGGGATAACCGACGGTCTGGACGGTTTCCTGGCCCGTATTCTCCACCAGCAGACCGAACTGGGGGCCTATCTCGATCCAATTGCCGACAAGGCCCTGATGGTGAGCTGCTTTATCACCCTTTCCATCAAACACGTCATCCCCGGATGGCTGAGCGTCATCGTGGTGAGCCGGGACTGCATCATCCTGATCGGTATCGCAGTGCTGGCGATCATGTCCATATCCTTTCAGATCAAGCCGACGATGATCAGCAAAATGACAACGTTCTTTCAGCTATTGACGATTTTCACCGTGCTGGTCATGCACACCTTGTCCCTGGCAACGGAATCGGCAATGATTCTCATGGGATTGTACATCGTTACCTCCGGGTTGACCATCGCCTCGGGACTTAATTATATCGTCAAGGGAATCGGGTTCATCAATGCCGCGTCATGAAATGTTCAGATTTGCCTTGACATAGAAGGTTTTTCCTGTTAAATGCTTGCCCCGTTCGCAGATAAAACATTATTTAGGCACGTAGCTCAGGGGGAGAGCGCCATCCTGACGCGGTGGATGTCCAGGGTTCAAATCCCTGCGTGCCTACCATGACATAGAGAGAGGGCATCAGCGAAATCTGAACGTGATGCCCTCTCTTTAATTAGTGTGAAGGTGATGATAATGAGCGAAATAAGCATTACCTGGCCGGACAACAAAAGGACCGCGGTGCCGAAAGGGACCACCCTGCGGGAGGCCATCGCCTCCTGGAAGCCGGAGCTCCTGAAGGAAACGGTGGCGGCGAAGGTCGACGGCAAACCGATGGATTTGTCTGCGAAGATTGAGGAAGATGCCGCCGTGGAACCCATCGAGATGTCTTCCAAAGAGGGTTTGAGCATCCTGCGCCACAGCGCCTCTCATATCATGGCCCAGGCGGTGCAGGATACCTTCCCCGGGGCCAAGGTGAGCATCGGCCCGGCCATAGAAGACGGTTTCTATTACGATTTCGAGTATGAAACCACCTTCACGCCCGAGGATCTCCGGAAAATAGAACAGCGGATGAAAGAAATCGCCGCGTCCGACGCCCCTTTCACCCGCCGGGAACTTTCCCGGGAAGAGGCGGTGGCCCTGTTCCGGGACAAGGGAGAGACCTACAAGGTCGAACTCATCAACGATCTTCCCGCCGACGTGAAAACGGTGAGCGTTTACACCCAGGCGGGGTACGAGGATCTCTGCCGGGGGCCGCATCTGCCCTCGACGGTCATGGTCAAGGCCTTCCGGCTCCTGAATGTGGCCGGTGCCTATTGGCGGGGCGACGAGCGTAACAAGATGCTCCAGCGGATTTACGGAACATGCTTCGCCACCCAGGAGGCCCTGGACGAATATCTGCGCATGATGGAAGAGGCCAAGAAGCGGGATCACCGCCGCCTGGGCCGGGAACTGGACCTCTTCCAGTTGAACGACGAGGCGGGGCCGGGTTTGATCATCTTTCACCCCAAGGGGATGCTCCTCCGCTATCTGATCGAGGAATGGGAGCGCAAGGAACACCTCAAGCGGGGATACGACATGGTCATGGGGCCCCAGATTCTCAAGGACGACCTCTGGAAGAGGTCGGGCCATTTCGATCATTACCGGGAGAATATGTATTTCACCGAGGTGGAAGGCCAGGGATACGGCATCAAGCCTATGAACTGTCTGTCCCATATGCTGATCTACAAGTCCAAAATCCGCAGCTACCGGGATCTCCCCCTGCGGTATTTCGAGCTGGGAACGGTACACCGCCATGAAAAAACGGGAGTCCTCCACGGACTCATGCGGGCCCGCCAGTTCACCCAGGACGACGCCCATATCCTCTGCACCCCCGAACAGCTGAACGAAGAAATCCGGGCCATCGCCGACTTTGTCGCCTATGCCATGAAAATCTTCGGCTTCGAATACGAGGTGGAATTGAGCACCCGGCCGGAAAAATCCATCGGTTCCGATGCGGATTGGGAACTGGCGACCTCGGCGCTGGAAGGGGCCCTGCGGGACGGCCGGATGAATTATGAGATCAATGAAGGCGACGGGGCCTTTTACGGTCCGAAAATAGATTTCAAGCTTAAGGACGCGCTGAAACGCAAGTGGCAGTGTGCGACCATTCAATGCGACTTCACCCTGCCCGAACGTTTCGATCTTTCCTATGTCGGTTCCGACGGCGAGAAACACCGTCCGGTCATGCTGCACCGGGTCATCCTCGGGGCCATCGAACGTTTCATGGGGGTTCTCATCGAACATTACGCCGGGGCGTTCCCGGTCTGGTTGTCGCCGGTGCAGGCGGCGATCCTCACCGTTACGGAAAAGCATATACCCCATGGGGAGTGGGTCTATCGATCCTTGGTGGAAGCCGGCGTACGCGCCGAAAAAAGTTTTTCCAACGAGAAACTGGGCTACAAGATCCGGGAGGCCCAGATGCAGAAAACCCCGTACATGCTGGTGATCGGTGACCGGGAGGTGGCGGATCGGACCATATCTCCCCGGCAGCGGGACGGAAAGAACATGGGCGCCATGACGGTGCCGGACTTTGTCGCCCATTTGCAGGAAAAGGTGCGTCAGTATCAGTGAAGCGCCGGTGAGACGACCGGCGGCTATGGGAAAGGAACAGAAACATTGTCAGGGGGCCCGGCTGAGCGAAGAGAAGGCCGGTCCCGGAGACTGAGGAGCCAAAATCGGAGGTGACGTATCGCTAAGGAGTTGAATATCAATGAAGAGATAAAGGCGGCGCAGGTCAGGCTGATCGAAGAGGGCAAACAACTGGGTATCGTAACCCTCAAGGAGGCTTTGGCCATTGCTGCCAAAGCGGGTCTCGATCTGGTGGAAATCGCTCCCAACGCCACCCCGCCCGTATGTCGGATAATGGACTACGGTAAATATCGCTACCAGCAGAGCAAGAAACTCCAGGACGCCAGGAAGAGTCAGACAACGATACAGGTCAAGGAAATACGTCTGCGACCGAAGACGGAAGAACATGATTTGGATGTGAAAATCAAGCACATCAAAAAGTTTCTTCAGCAGAACGACAAGGTCAAGATCACCATGATGTTTAGGGGGCGGGAAATCGCCTATACCGATCTGGGTCGGAAAATCATGGAGGCCGTCCGGGATTCCCTCACCGACGTAGGGGTGGTGGAGATGCAGCCCAAGCTGGAAGGCCGCAACATGATCATGATGGTGATACCGAAAAAATAAATCAAGCTTTGACGAGGAGATAAACAGACATGCCGAAACTGAAAACACACCGGGGCGCCGCCAAGCGCTTTTCCCTGACCGGCAAGGGCAGGGTGAAACGGGCGAAGGCGTTCTCCAATCACATCCTCACGACGAAATCGCCGAAAAGGAAAAGAAATCTCCGCAAATCGGCGGTAGCGGACAAGACCAACGAAGGCGCGCTCAAAAGGTTGTTGCCTTATCTGTAAGAAATACGAAGTAGCCATTTAATAAAGCCGGTGCGAGGAAAAAATCGTTCCGGCGCCGCTGAAGGAGATGAAAGTAGATGCCAAGGGTAAAGAGGGCCGTGACGGCCAAGAAGAAACGTAGAAAGATATTGAAGATGGCCAAGGGATTTTTCGGCGCCCGCCGCCGCCTGCTGCGCACGGCGACGGAGGCGGTGGAAAGGGCGATGAAATACGCCTTCCGGGACCGCCGGGTGAGAAAACGCGATTTCCGCAAGCTGTGGATCGCCAGAATCAGCGCCGCGGCCCGTTCCCATGAGATCAGCTACAGCCGTTTGATCGACGGGATGAAGAAGGCCGAGGTGGCCATAGACCGCAAGATTCTTGCCGATCTCGCCGTTCATGATCCCCGGGCTTTCCAGGAGATCGTCGCCATGGCCAAGGGAAAGCTGGCTTCATGATCGAGGCGCTGCGGAAACTCGGCCGGGAGGCCATGCAGGAGGTGGCGGCAGCCGCTTCCGAAAATGCCCTCAACGAGCTGCGCACCAAATATCTGGGACGCAAGGGACTGCTTACCTCGCTGCTGCGCCAGGTAGGCACGGTGCCGGCGGCCGACCGACCCCTTTTCGGTAAGCTGGGCAACGAGATAAAAAACGACCTGAGTCGCGCCCTGGAGGCGTCCCTGGAGAAGCTTGGCGCTTCCCGCCGGGATGAGGACCTGCTGCGGGAGGCGCTGGATGTCACCCTTCCGGGCCGGGCGGTGCGTCGCGGCCGTTGCCATCCCGTCACCCAGGTGCTGCAGGAGATCTGCGGGATATTTGCCCGGGTGGGTTTCACCGTCGAGGAAGGACCGGAGATCGAGACTGATTACTACAACTTCGAGGCCCTGAACATCCCCAAGGACCATCCCGCACGGGACATGCAGGATACCTTCTACGTGGAGGACAACATTGTCCTGAGGACCCATACCTCGCCCGTGCAGATCAGGACGATGGAGAAGATGAGACCCCCGGTACGCATCCTTTCCCCCGGACGGGTCTATCGTCCCGATTCCGATGTTTCCCACACCCCCATGTTCCATCAGATCGAGGGGCTCCTGGTGGACCGGGGCGTGACCTTCGGCGACCTCAAGGGCACCCTGACTTTTTTCCTGAAGCAGGTTTTCGGCGATGATATCGTCCTGAGATTTCGGCCCAGTTTCTTTCCCTTCACGGAACCCAGCGCCGAGGTGGATATCCGCTGCGTCATGTGTAAGGGACAGGGCTGTCGGGTATGCGGACAGAGCGGCTGGTTGGAAATCCTCGGTTCCGGGATGGTGGATCCGGCGGTCTTTGAAAATGTCGGGTACGATCCTGAAGAATATTCCGGCTTTGCCTTCGGTCTGGGGGTGGAGCGCATCGCCATGCTTAAGTACGGCATTTCGGACATCCGCCTCTTCTTCGAGAACGACTGGCGATTTTTGGAGCAGTTTTAACCATGAAGGTTAGTCTCAAATGGCTCCGGGATTATGTTGATGTGGATCTAACCCCGTCGGCCCTGGCCGACTGCCTGACCATGGCGGGTCTGGAGGTGGACGCCGTGGAGGCGGCGGGCCCCGGTTTCGATCATGTCGTGGTGGCCAGGATCCTCACGGTGCGACCCCATCCCCAATCGGAAAAACTCTTTTGCTGTGAGGTGACCACCGGGGGGGAAACCCTGCCCATCGTCTGCGGGGCGCCCAATACCCGGGCCGGCGATACGGTGGCCCTGGCGAAGGTGGGGGCGACGATCCCCGGGGGGTTCACCATCAAGAGCTCCCGTCTCCGCGGCGAGCCGTCGGAGGGCATGCTCTGCTCCGAGGAAGAATTGGGTATCGGCGACGACAACACGGGAATCATGGTCCTGCCCCCGGATATACCCCTGGGGATGGATCTGAAAGAGGCCCTGGGCCTCCAGGACACGGTCCTGGACATCGGAATCACCCCGAATCGCGCCGACTGCTTGTCCATCATCGGCATCGCCCGGGAGGTAGCGGCCATCACGGGCAAGACTTTCCGTTACCCCGAGATCGTAATCCGGGAAAACGCAGAGGATATCGGGGGCATCACCTCGGTCACCATTCTGGATCCCGATCTTTGCCCCCGCTACACCGCCCGGATCGTCAAGAACGTCACCATCGGGCCGTCGCCGGCATGGATGCGGGAACGCCTGGAGGCCGTGGGACTGCGGGCCATCAACAACATCGTGGACATCACCAATTTTGTCATGATGGAGCTGGGACAACCCCTCCATGCCTTCGATTACCGCTTCCTGGAGGAAGGGCGCATAGTGGTGCGCCGCTCCCGGGAAGGGGAGAACTTCGTTTCTCTCGACGGCAAGGACCGGATCCTAAGAGCCGACACCCTGATGATCTGCGACGGCGTGAAGCCCGTGGCCATTGCCGGCATCATGGGCGGCCTGAATTCGGAAGTCAAGGACGACACCAACACCATCCTCCTGGAGAGCGCCTACTTTCATCCCCCTTCCATCCGCAAGTCGGCGCGATGGCTGGGTATGGGCACCGACGCCGCCTTCCGCTTCGAACGGGGCATCGATCCCGAAGGGGTCATACGGGCCCTGGACCGGGCGGCGCAGCTCATGGCGGAGCTGGGAGGAGGAGAGATCTGCCGGGGAAGAATCGACGCCTATCCCCGCCCCTTGGCGGTGGTCAAGGATATCCCGCTGCGGCTGGGACGGGTCAACGCCTTTCTGGGCACCGACATTCCGGAAACGGAGATGGTCGGGATTCTGGAGCGGCTGGAGATGACCGTCACGGCTCCGGAGGGGGGAACCGTCCTGGTGACGCCCCCGACCTGCCGGGTGGATATAGCCCGAGAGATAGATCTCATCGAAGAGATCGCCCGCTTGCACGGATTCGACCATGTTCCGGTCACCATGCCGGCCGCAGGCGGCATGCCGGCGGCGGAGAATCCACGGCAGCTCCTTGTCGAACGGATCCGCAACGTCCTTACCGGTATGGGTTATACGGAGACCATCAATTACAGCTTCATAAATCCCGCCTCCGCGGAGCACCTGGGGATCAAAGAGGGGGACACCCTGGGGAATTTCGTCAAGATCCGCAACCCCTTGACGGAAGAGCAGGCCGTCATGCGAACGAATCTCATCTACAGCCTCCTGGAAGTTATGAACCGTAACGCCCGAAACGGCTGTGCCGATTTGAAGATCTTCGAAATCGGGCGGGTTTTCTTCCCTACCCGAGAGGGGGAACTCCCGCTGGAAAAGGCCTACCTCGGCGGCCTCCTCACCGGACGCCGCTATGACAACTCCTGGCATCACCAGGGGTTGCAGGCCGATTTCTACGATATGAAAGGCGTTTTGGAGAATCTCTTTGCGGAGCTGAAGATCTCACCGGTGGGATTCGTCGCCGCCTCCGACGTGACGTTTCTCCATCCCGGCCGCGCCTGCCGGATCGTCTTTGGGGAAGAGACGTTGGGATTTATGGGGGAATTGCACCCCGAAGTTATGGAAAAACTCGACCTGCGGAACCGTACCTTCCTGTTTCAATTGGATATGGAGGCCCTGGCGGCGCGGGCGACGGCACGAATCGCTTTCCGGGAAATATCGCGGTTTCCTGCCAGCTCCCGGGATGTGGCGTTTGTGGTGCCGGCGTCCCTGGCCGGGGAAACCCTCTGCCGTCTTGCCTATGACCAACATGAAGTATTACTTGAAAGTGTTTCGATTTTTGATGTATACACGGGCAAAAATGTGCCGGCAGGCATGAAGAGCTTGGGACTACGCTTTGCCTACCGATCCGCGGAAAGAACCCTCCGGGATGAGGAAGTCAACAAGGCCCATAACCGGATCGTCAAGGCCATGGTGGAGCAGACCGGGGCCGTGATCCGCGGTGAATAACCATTGGCGGAACGACAGGAGGAATTGTCATGACGAAAATTGATATCATTCAGGATGTTTATGAGAAGCTCGGCTTTTCGAAAAAGGATTCCGCACGCATTGTGGAGTCTGTATTCGAAATCATGAAGGAATGTCTGGGCCGGGGAGAGAAGATCAAGATCTCCGGTTTCGGGAATTTCGTCGTCAAAGAGAAAAAATCGCGCCGGGGCCGCAATCCTCAGACCGGTAAGGAAATCGAGATTTCCGCCCGCCGGGTCCTCACCTTCAAATCAAGTCAGGTGCTGCGTAAGGCTTTGAACGGCTGATCCCGTATCGCAGTACCGTAATACAGGGCCCCTGATATGGAAGACACGATTCCGGACAAGGCCTATTTCCGCATCGGGGAAGTGAGCAGCATCCTCGGTGTGGAGCCTTATGTCGTCCGTTATTGGGAGTCGGAATTCAAGTCGGTCCGTCCGGTGCGCACCAGCTCGGATCAGCGATTGTACCGCCGTAAAGACCTCGAACAACTGCTGTTGATCAGGGATCTGCTCTATCGGGAAAATTTCACGATCCGGGGGGCGAAGAAGCAGCTTTCCCGCCTCAATCGTGATCATTCCCCGGAGGAGGCGCCGGCAGCGGATGCGGATGGATACCGACGCCTCCTCGGGCAGATCAAGATCTCTCTCGAACAGATAAGAAACATCCTGGCGTGAAAACCGGCACCGCTTGCCGCTCTTGGTGGTATAGAGGCGTTTATTTCTTTTTCTTGGCGCGGCTTGCTCGCTTCGAGTCCTTCAACGGATTGATTTTCTGGGTAGTTTCCTTGATCTCGAACTTCACATGGGTTGCCCTAGGGCAGTTCCCGATGATCCATTTGCTGGCCGGATCCATGTACACCCGACAATAGCTTCCTGTTTCCAATTCGACGATCTTTCCGCAACCCGCACATTTTTCGATAACGGTCTTGCAGGCGCCGCCCGTGAAGTCGCATCCCTTGGCCTTCATGAAGACGCAATCGGTGCCCGTTCTGATGGTCTGACAAATCATTTCTTCACCTCAAAAAAAAGTTGGCTTTTCTAACAAATAATCATATTTCTGTCAAGGACAAAGGGTAATGAATTGACTTAACAGCCATGGCATGTTAGTAGCACAACATTTACTGCCCGGACGGGGCAGACGAAACGGCGAGAGGAAGGATGAAAGCATCGGATCTGTCCGGTTTTTTTTTGCGGTCCCTTTTCATAATGGCCTCCCTTAATTTCACGCGGATGCAGAACCTGGGATTCGCTTATGCCATCCTCCCCCTTGCCCGCCCCGCCGAGGGGGAAGGGAGGGTACCGCCGGCGTTTCTCTTGCGACATCTCGAATACTTCAACACCCATCCCTACCTGTCCGCTGCCATTCTCGGAGCGACGATCCGCCTCGAAGAGGGCCAGGGCTGCGCCGGTCAAGATCAGGAAGGGGATCACCCGGCGACGAAATTGAAGAAGGCCCTCATGGCGCCCTACGCCGCTATCGGCGATAACTTCTTTTCCGGAAGCCTCCGTCCGCTTGCCGGCATCGCCGCCGCCGTTTTGGCTTATGGGGGTGTTGTTTGGGCCCCCCTTCTCTTCCTGCTGATCTTCACCCCCCTGCACCTCTGGATCAGAATTCGGGGATTTTTGGAGGGGTATCGTCGCGACTGGCAGGGCTTTGAGTTCATCCAATCCTGGAAGCTGCCGCGACTGGCCGTCCATCTGCGGCGGATTTCCCTGGTGCTGCTCTCGGCAGCGACGGCGTGCCTGGCAGTGACGGTTCATGACACGGTTGCGGGAAACTGGCCGCGATCCGTTTCCGGGGCCACCGTCCTGACGGCGGTGCTCCTGTCTTATTACACCGTGCGCCGGGGTCTGTCGCCGCTCCTTATCCTTTACGGGATGACGGCCGTTTGCCTGGTCATCATGGTCTGATATGGAGGAGACAAGGAGTTTCGAGGTAAAGAACAAGTTGGGGATTCATGCCCGGGTGGCGGCCAAGCTGGTGGCCGTGGCCAGCAGGTACCGGTCCCGGATATATCTGGAATATGAAGGCCAGGAGGTGAACGGTAAAAGCCTGCTGGGCATTCTCACCTTGGCATGCGGTATGGGGGGAAGGATCAACGTCAGGGCGGAGGGCAGCGACGCCGGCAAGGCGCTGGCGGATTTGGAGCGACTGTTTGCCGACAAGTTCGGTGAGGATTAGCTGATTAGGCAAGCTTGGATATGACAACGGACAACAACAGAAAAACCATGGTGCTCAAAGGGATCGGCGTCTCACCCGGTGTGGTGACGGGCCGGGCCTATCTTTTCGATCGTCTCGATGCGCAGATCGCCTTCTATAAACTGGAGAGGGCCGGCCTGGTAAAGCAGGAAATCAAGCGTTTCCGCGAGGCGCTGCGGGCTTCGGAGCGGCAGTTGAGGGAAATCAAGAGCCGCCTCACAGAGGTGGCGGGGATGGAACCTCTGTATATCATGGACGTACACATCATGATCCTCAAGGACCGCTCCTTCATAGCCAATGTCATCCAGCGTATTCGGGAGATGTCGGTGAATGCCGAATGGGCGGTTCGTCTCACCATAGACAGATACCGGGATATTTTCATGAAAATGGAGGATGAATATCTCCGGGACCGCTTCAACGACATCCGTTATGTGGGGCAGATGATCCTCCGCAATCTTGCCGGTCACCGTCAGGAGAGGATCTCGACCCTGGGTGAAGGGGTCATCGTCATCGCCGCCGATCTCTCGCCGGCCGACACGGCGCAGATGATGATCGACAAGGTGCTGGGTTTTGCCACGGACGTAGGGAGCAAGACCTCCCATACCGCCATTGTCGCCCGATCCATCGGCATCCCCGCCGTGGTAGGTCTGGAAAAGGTGACCCGCCAGGTGCGCACCAACGACGTAATTATAATCGACGGCGCCGCCGGCCTGGTCATCGTCAACCCCGATCCTGAGATCTTGCACCGCTATGAGGAAAAGAAGCATCATTACCAGACCGCCAGGGAAATAACCCTGAAATATGCCAAACTTCCGGCGGTCACAAAGGACGGTTATCAGTTACGCATCGGCGGGAATATCGAATTCATCGAGGAGATCCCTTCCGCCGTTGCCCACGGGGCCGAGGGCATCGGCCTGTATCGCACCGAATTCATTTACATCAACAGGGAAGAGCTGCCCACGGAGGAGGATCACTTCGTGAATTACCGACGGGTGATCGGGGTGGAGGATCTGGCGTGGTCCACCATTCGCACCTTCGACCTGGGAGGGGATAAGTTCTTCTCCGATCCGAAGCTCGCCAAGGAGATGAATCCTCAAATGGGCCTCCGGGCGATCCGCTTCTGCCTCAAGGAGATCAACCTGTTCAAGGTGCAACTGCGGGCTATCCTTCGGGCCAGTGCCTTCGGGAAAACGCGCATTCTTTTTCCCATGATCTCGGGTATCGAGGAAATTCGCGCCGCCAAGGGCATCTTGGCAGAGGTGAGGCAGGAATTGGAACAGGAAGGGGTGCCGATGGGTGCCGATATCGAGATCGGCGTCATGATAGAGGTTCCCTCCGCAGTGATCATTGCCGGGGAGTTGGCCAGGGAGGTGGATTTCTTCAGCATCGGCACCAACGATCTCATTCAGTATGTGCTGGCCATAGACCGGATCAACGACCGGGTGACCTATCTTTACGAACCGCTGCACCCCGCCGTCCTGCGGATGATTCGCCAGGTGGTGGAAGTCGGCCACCGCGCCGGTATTCATGTGGACATGTGCGGGGAAATGGCGGGAGATCCGGCATACACCATGATCCTCTTGGCCCTGGAGCTGGATGAGCTGAGCATGAACCCCCTGGCCATCCCGAAGGTCAAGGAGATCGTCCGGGCGACGACCCTGAGGGAAGCGAAACAACTCATGAACAAGATCATGAAGATGTCCTCGGCTGTGGAGATCAGGGAAGTGGTGGAAAAGACCATGAGGGAGAAGTTCCCCGATATATTTTCCGGAAATGGACATTGAACGGCGGTACGGGGCGGATGTTCCGGTGCAGGATATGATTTGGAGTTCAATAGCCCATGCTGTCTTTTTGGGGTAAGATAACCGGCTGGGTCCGGGACAGCCGGCGCTTCCAGCAGGAAAGCCTTTATCGGGAAACGAATTGTCTCCTGAGCTGGCTGATAAGAAAGGCCCTGTCGAAGATATCCTTCGATACGGAGGCGGCCGAGGTGCTGAAGAACCTCGCCAATGATGGCGTGGTCGTCTATGCCCTGAAGGACGCCAGTCAGCTCAACAGCCTGATCCTCTGGGATCTGTCCCGGCGGAAGGGCATCCCCATGCCTCACCGCAGCCACGGCGTCAACATGACGCTCTGGCAGCCTTTCTCCGCTGCCCTACGGGTGGTGGTGGCCGCCGTCTGCGGAATCTTTTCCGGTCGCGGACGCCCGGAGGATGGCAACGGCAGTGTGGCCATCAGGAACCATCTGGCCGTCGGGCAGTCCATGATCGTCCATCTGGGCGGCTCCGAATTTTTCCCGGACCGGGCCGTCGATGAGGCGCTGGAGGCGCTTATGGCGGCCCGGGGGGACCTTGACCGTCCGGTGTACGTAGTGCCGGTGCTCATCACCTATGGCCGGAGACGGGAAAAGGAGAAGGAGAGCCTCATCAATATCCTCTTCGGCCAAACGGAAAACACCATGTTCTTCCAGCGGCTGGTGACCTTCCTCCGCTTCGCCAGCAAGATTTTCGTCATGCCCACGGAACCGGTGGAACTGGCCAGATTTAAGGAAGAGAATGCCGAACTCCCGTCGGGTGAACTGATCCAAAATCTGCGCCGGGAGCTGATCGAGCGTATCGACGAGGAGAAGGCGGCGCTCATCGGCCCGTTCCTGAAATCCCGCCGGGAGCATATCAGCATGGTCCTTCAGGAACCGGACTTGGTGCGCTTTCTCGAGGAGACCGCCGCCGCGGGTAAGAAGGACTACCCCACCCTGCTCCGGGAGGCGAGGAAATATCTCGAGGAAATCGCCGCCGATTACAATGAAACCTACATTGAGATGTGGGACCGGCTCCTGTCTTGGCTGTGGAACAACATTTATGACGGGGTCGTGGTGGACCGGGAGGGAATGGCGCGGATCCGCAACATTTCCAAGAAGATGCCCTTCGTCATCATTCCCTGCCACCGCAGCCATATCGACTATTTGCTGTTGTCCTATGTGTTTTACCAGCACCGGATCCAGTTGCCGTTTATCGCTGCGGGCACCAATATGGCCTTCGGACCCTTCGGTTTCCTGTTCCGAAAATCGGGGGCCTTCTTTCTGCGGCGGAGTTTTCGCGGCAACCCCCTCTACGCGGAGGTCTTTGCCAAGTATCTCGAGGTGATGATCAGGGAAGGACTGCCCATCGAATTTTTCATCGAGGGGGGGCGCAGCCGGACCGGCAAGATGGTAATGCCCAAATACGGCCTCCTGTCCATGATCATCCAGGCCTTCCAACGCCATGCCGCAGGAGATCTCGCCGCCATCCCCGTCTATATCGGCTACGATCGGGTGATCGAAGAGAAATCCTACCTCAAGGAATTGGGAGGGGCCCCCAAGGAGCGGGAAAAGACGACGGATGTGATCAAAAGTTCCCGGATCCTGAGGAAGCGCTACGGCAGCGTCTATGTGAATATCGGCGAACCCATCTATCTGCGGGCCTTCCTGGATGCCCAAGACAAGAGCTTCACCGACATGACCATGGAGGAAAGGCAGAGTCTCTACCGCAAAATCGGTTACGAGATCGCCCTTTCCATCAACAAGGTGTCCGTCGTCACCCCCTTTGCCCTGATCTCCGCCGGCCTGCTGTCTTCCGACCGCCGCGGTATCAGTCATGATGACCTGATGGCGATTCTCAAGGAGTTTTATGAATACCTCCTCCATATCGGCGTCAGCCTGGCGGCGACCTTCGTGCGCCGCGACAAGGCGATCAACGATGCCCTGGCGCTTTTCGACCAGTCCGGGCTGATCTCCCGCCTTGGGGAGGAGGAGGGTGAGGAGGCGGAACTGGAAGAGATCGTGTACTGTCTCGACGACGACAAACGCCTGAACCTGGAATATTACAAGAACAACATCCTGCATTTCTTCCTGCCCCTGAGTTTTGTGGCCACTTCCATGCTGGCCCACCCGGATGACAACATCCCTCTGCGGATAATCCTCGACGATTACCGCTTTCTCAAGCGACTCTTCTGGAACGAGTTCATTTTCGATCAGGAAAAGGAGGAGGGGGAAGAGGTGAACAGCGCCTTGAACTATCTGCACGACCGCGGGATGATCGCGATGCGGCAGCAGGAGGGTACGACCGAGGCGTGCTTCGAGGTCAAGGGCCGGGGAAGGACCAACCTACGTCCCTTCGCGGGGCTTATCGAGAACTATATCCAGTCCTACTGGATCGTTGTCCGGGCCTGCGTATATTTGCGCAAAGGGCCGCGATCCGAACGGGAATGGCTCAAATACATCCACAAACTGGGGGCGAAGATGATCAGGAAGGGAGAGATAAGCCGGGCGGAAGCCCTCTCGGAGGCCAACTACCTGAATGCCATGATCGCCCTTCAGGGAGAGGGTATCCTGGAAGTTACGGAGAATAGTGACAAGAAAGACCGCAAGGACAGAAAGATGTACGCCCTGACCTCCGACCGGCCGTCCCAGGAATCCTTGCGACGCCGCCTCTTCAGGTTCCTGTGAGAAATGGGGAAGGGAGGGGCGGCAAAGGTTGAACCGCCCCGCGTTTCTCCGATTCTTACCTAATGCTGTAAAGAGCCCCCCGGCCCCGATAAACGGCGGCGTCTCCCAGCTCTTCCTCGATGCGGAGCAACTGGTTGTACTTGGCCAGGCGCTCGCTGCGGGAGAGGGAGCCGCTCTTGATCTGACCGCAATTGGCGGCCACGGCTACGTCGGCCATGACGGCGTCCTCGGTTTCTCCCGAGCGGTGGGAGATCACCGTGGTGTAGCCCGCCTCCTTGGCCGTCTGGATGGTCTCCAGGGTTTCCGTGAGGGTGCCGATCTGGTTGAGCTTGATGAGGATGGAATTGGCGATGCCTTTGTCGATGCCCATTTCCAGACGCTTGCGGTTGGTGACGAAGATGTCGTCGCCGACGATCTGGATTTTCTTTCCCAGGGCGTCCGTCAGGAGTTTCCATCCCTCCCAGTCGTCTTCCGCCAGGCCGTCCTCCAAGGAGATAATCGGATAGCGCTGCACCAGGTCCGCATAGAATTCCACCATCTCCGCCGCCGATTTTTCCGGTTTCTTCTCCGCCGCCAGGATATATTTGCCGTTTTTATAGAAGGAACTGGCCGCCGGATCCAGGGCGATGAAGATGTCCTTTCCCGGTTTGTATTTTGCCTTCCGGATGGCCTCCATGATCACCATGAGGGCCTCTTCGTTGGATTTCAGGTTGGGGGCGAAACCGCCCTCGTCGCCCACGGCGGTGTTGAGACCCTTGGCTTTCAGCACCGCCTTCAGGGAATGAAAGACCTCGGCGGCCATGCGGAGCCCCTCGCGGAAGTTGGGCGCCCCGGCGGGCATGATCATGAACTCCTGGAGGTCCACGTTGTTGTCGGCGTGCTGACCGCCGTTGATGATGTTCATCATGGGGACGGGGATGTCCTTGGCGGCGACGCCGCCGATGTAACGGTACAGAGGGAGATCGACCGCCGCGGCCGCCGCCTTGGCGCAGGCCAGGGAAACCCCGAGGATGGCGTTGGCCCCCAGGACCGATTTATTCTCCGTGCCGTCCAGGGCGATCATGGCATAATCGATCGCCCGTTGTTCCAGACAGTCCATGCCGATGATTTCCGGTCCGATCTTGTCGATGACGTTCTTTACGGCCTTTTCGACGCCCTTGCCGAGGTAGCGCTTCTTGTTTCCGTCCCGCAGTTCCAGCATCTCATGCTCCCCCGTCGAGGCGCCGGAGGGAACGGAAGCGCGGCCGGTGATTCCGGAAAAAAGGGTGACTTCCGCTTCGATGGTGGGATTGCCCCGGGAGTCCAGGATCTCACGGGCATAGACTTTGATGATCTCGGTCATAAGAAAACCTCCTGATGATCTTCTTCGCTGCGAAGAAGTTGCTTTGGTGGGCGGTTTATGACATAGATCAGGGTCGATTTGCAAGGAATTATGACCGCCGTGACGAGGAAAACATACCATGACCACCGGGGTTTTTTCTTCGGAGAGATTTGATGTTTCGTGATGATGAGAGGTTGATGCAGACGAATCCAAAGGCGGAAACACCTTGTGCTCCGCCGAGACACCGGTTTCCCGGGAGCGGGGAACGTCGGTCCTCGAAGCTCTATCTGCATCTCAAGAAGTGGCTGGAGAAGGCCGTCCTGGATTACGGGATGATCAAGGAAGGCGACCGGGTTCTGGTCGGCGTGTCGGGAGGGGCGGACAGCATGGTCCTCCTCGATCTTTTGGCCTCGCCCATGGTCTTTGTCCCGAAATTTTCTCTGACGGCGGTGCATATCGACCTGGGTTTCCCCGGAGGGGAGGGGGATGCAGAGATGATTGCGGGAGAAATGGGGAAAATCGTTTCTGATTTCGTGGTGGAAAAGACCGATATCGGCCCGCTCGCCCACAGCGACTACAACCGGAAGAACCCCTGCTTTCTCTGTGCCCGGCTGAGGCGGAAACGCATCTTCGAGCTTGCCGCCGCCCGGGGCTGCAACCGCATCGCCTTCGCCCATCATCGTGACGATATAATCGAAACCTTGCTGATAAATATCTTCTACGGCCGGGAGATCAGCACCATGAAGCCCAACCAGTCCATCTTCCGGGGGGCTCTCCATATCGTCCGTCCCCTGTCCTATCTCCCCGAGGGGATGATAAAAAGATATGCCGGGGAGCGGGGTCTGAACCCCCTCCCCAATCGTTGCCCGACGAGCGGGACTTCCCGGCGGCTTTATATCAAGAAACTGCTCCGCACCCTGGAGAAGGACAACCGGCAGCTCCGCCACAACATCTGGACGGCGATGCATCATGTGAAGCCGGATTATCTCCTTTCGCCCTAAGGGGGGAGCAATATCTCTGGCGGGGGCGCAAAAAATCGCCCCGGATCACTTTTGAAGCAGGTAACGAGATCATGACGGCTAAAGAACATGCGGCGGAAAAAATCATTGCTCAGAACAAAACGGCCCGGCTCCATTACTTCATTGACGAAACTTACGAGGCGGGCATCGTCCTGGTGGGCACGGAGGTGAAGTCCCTGAGGGAGGGGCGGGCCAATCTCAAGGACAGCTACGCCATGGTCCGGGAGGGGGAGATCTTCCTTCATGACCTCCACATCAGCCCCTATTCCTTCGGGAACCGTTACAATCACGATCCCCTGCGGACCCGCAAACTCCTCATGCACAGTCGGGAGATCAAGCGCCTCTATGGCAAGTCCCGGGAGAAAGGCCTTACCATCATCCCCCTGAAACTGTACTTCAAACGGGGAAAGGTAAAGGTGGAGATCGGCGTCGGCCGGGGCAAGAAATTATACGACAAGCGGGAGGCCATGAAGGAGAAGGACGCCCGCCGGGAGATGCGGCGCCGGGATGAATGATCGGGATGAATGAGGAGGAAGGAGACGATGCCTTAGCGGTTGGGCCACAGGGTAACTTGGCCGGGATACGGGGGCTCGGAGGCAAAAGTCAACCCTTATTTGGGGAAGAAAAACACTTTGCCTGAGCGAGGTGAACCCAAGGTAATAATCGCTTGGCAGAATAACCGCTTTGCCTTGACTTTTTCCCAAACAAGACATAGTATATAGAAAAACATGCCTTGGTTCTTTATCATCAGACCACTCCAAAAAACGTTTTTGGCATGCCGTTTATGGGGGCGTCACGGTTTCGACGGGGATAGTTGAAGCTGTAGCAGCGTACCGAGGTTCCTACAGGCCTCGTTAAACAGGTAGGAAAAAATAGTCGCAAACGACTACGAATACGCCTTAGCCGCGTAAGACGGCTAACGTTCTGCCGGCCATGCCTGCCGGGTCGGACAGGGCGCAATACAGGCGGGATAGCCGAACTCTCAAGCCTGGGGGGAGGGAGGCGAAATCTTACAGGATAGTCACAACTCATCCTGCCTTTGGGAGGGGTTGACGGCGAAAGCAAACCAGAGGATACGTACGTAGAACCTGCAGTGGAATATTTCCGGACGGGGGTTCGATTCCCCCCGCCTCCACCATTTGACAATTCCAGACAGTCCAAAGAAGTCCAAAACCCGCTGTAAATAGCGGGTTTTTTCTTTTCCGTTAGTCCTAAGCCGTCCAAAGAAATCCATTGACACGCGCCGTTATCAGGGGTATATTTTTAACCAATCTACCCGTGGGCTAACTCCATACCCGCGAAAAGGATGATTATGAAAGAATATCAGAGATATAGGCTAACAAATAGTATTATAGACAATATAAAACATAAGCATCAGACATATAAAGTTTCTGATGGAGACAATTTATATCTCCATGTTACACCAACAGGAACCAAACTATGGCGTTTCCGATACCGATACGAGGGAAAGGAAAAAACGCTGTCTTTGGGTAAGTATCCGACAACAAGCATTGAGGATGCGAGAAGGAGCAGAGATGCAGCAAAAGAACTTCTTTTACAAGGGATTGACCCTTCGGAAATTCGCAAACAAGAAAAGGCGCGAAGTAAGGCGGAACTAATTGAGGGGCATAGATTGCCTTACGTCCGAGTAGGGTTTGATGGAGTGATTGAGTTGTGGAAAGGCGGGAATGTCATGCGCATTTCCCAAGATGAAGCCCGTTTTATCGCAAGTCTGCTCGACAAGATTATTGTGAGATGAAACCATGCCCTTAAGTGACGTGAAAATCAGAAACGCAAAGGTAAAAGAGAAGCCCTACAAAGTGACCGACGGTGACGGCCTTTATCTGTATGTGACGGAGAAGGGAAGCAAGTTATGGCGTTTCCGGTACCGCTTTGACGGCAAGGAGAAGCTTCTTGCCCTGGGCAGTTACCCGGAAATCTCGCTTTATGAGGCAAGACACCGGCGGGATGAAGCACGGAAACAGCTTGCGCACGGCATAGACCCCGGAGCCGTCCGCAAGGCGCAGAAGCAAGCGGAAACATCAGCGACCGAAACCTTTGAAGTCATTGCCCGTGAATGGCATATCAAATTCATGCCTACCTGGACGCCGGGACACGCCCTCACCATCATGAGCCGTTTAGAGAGAGACGTTTTCCCCTGGATAGGAACACGTCCGATAACGGACATTAAAGCACCGGAGCTTTTGACCGTCCTGCGTAGAATAGAAAGCCGGGGAGCTTTGGAAACGGCGCACCGGGTGAGAACCATTGCCGGACAGGTTTTCAGGTATGCGGTAGCCACGGGAAGGGCTGAGCGTGACCCGTCGGGTGATCTCCGGGGAGCCTTGCCGCAACCAGGAGAAAAACATCATGCGGCGATTACCGATCCGAAAGAAGTTGCCCCCCTTCTTAGGGCCATAGACGGCTATTCCGGGCACTATGTGACGAAGTGCGCCCTTTGCCTTGCCCCTTACCTTTTCGTGCGTCCTGGGGAGCTGAGACAAGCAGAATGGGCGGAGATTGATCTTGATGGAGCCGTTTGGAATATTCCGGCCAGCAAGATGAAGATGAAACAACCTCACATCGTACCCCTATCAAGGCAAGCCGTGGCGATCTTGACGGAGTTGAAGGAACTTACCGGCGGGAGCCGTTATGTATTTCCGTCCGGGCGATCCTTTGTGAGGCCGATGTCAAATAACGCCGTCAATGCCGCCTTGCGCCGTATGGGGTACGACAAGGACACCATGACGGGCCACGGTTTCCGGGCAATGGCGCGAACGATCCTTGACGAAGTATTACGAGTGAACCCGTATGTAATCGAGGCGCAGCTTGCACACAAGGTGCCTGATGTGCTGGGTACGGCATACAACAGAACGCAGCATATTGATGAACGCCGGAAGATGATGCAAACATGGGCGGACTACCTGGACGGATTGAAAGCCGGGGCCGTGGTAATCCAATTCAAAACGAGAGAGGGCTAATATACTATATGCCGGGAATAGGCATGGCGTCATGAACCATGCCGACAAGCAAGGAGAACCCCTTCCTTGTTTTCCCGGTTCTATCAAAGGGACGGAAAGAGAGGGAAAGGTATGTGCGGCAAAACGACAAAATATCAATCAAGATGGATCACTGGTCAGGAATTACGCGATGAAAAGGGGTTGCTTGATCCTGAAATTTTAAACGGTATCAAAAATGGACAGCTTACGCCGCACAATTACAAAGGTGAGCCGATCACTTTCAGAGGTGAACCGCTCATCGAATCAGGCGAGGTAGAGGGCGAACTTCCATGCCTGGAAACAATCTTGCGAGATATAGAAATCGAGAGAAAATATGAAGCTGTTGGGGGTGAATGGCTATATGACAGGGTTCAGGTTAATAAATATCTTGCCGTACTTATTGTCGAATCAGGCAGGGAAGAAGGCGAAAATCCAAAAGATATTGAACAGGCAAGACGAGAAAAGCACCCGGCCATTATGGAGGCATTGAGACGTTACTTTGAAAAAAATCAGAAAGCGGGCGAATGGACAAATACAAAGATTGCTAACTGTTTTTGTAAATGGTTAAAAGAAAGTAAAAAAACAAAAAAATCAACGCCTTCCGAACAGAAAATTAATGGTCTTACTTGGGAAGTTAGCTCAAAGGACAACATTATTTTCGCCAGCAACGTAGAATGTCATGACGGCAAGGGAAGCAAGAAGGATTAGGTAGTGTAAGATCTTTTGTGTGAAATTCATAAGGGTATAGAAAAGGTAGAAAAAAAGGCGCTTTTCCTTTAGAAGGGTTTTGCCAAAAACCTAATTGAAAGGAGAAAGCGCCATGAAGCTGGAAGT
>JAGPFL010000107.1 GCA_018056545.1 Syntrophobacterales bacterium | reverse complement strand
TAGCGGCAGCATACCACGGTGGCATGAGCGGTCAGGGCATCATAGGAACGGCCTTGACACTCTTTGGCCAGATTGAGAAACGACTTGGCCATTTTGAAGAACACCTCGATGTCCCATCGGCGCTTATAGAGCTTGACGATTTCCTCATCGCTCAAAGTCAGATCGGTACAGAGCAGAGCCAACCACCTTTTGCTGCGCCGGTCCCGGACGAAGACGATCTTTGCCGGAACCGGGATGCCCTCCTCATTCTCACCGATTTCCACCAACACCGAGGCAAGAATCTTTGCCCGGCCGCGACGTTTACGAATCTTCCGATAGATGGCCGCCAGGTGGAGATCTTGCCCCTGGTAGCGATAGAAGATCTTCTCCGTAACCTTGAGCATGCAGAGGGCATGCATCCCATGGGCAAGCAACTTCCTGATGGTCGCCGGAAAGGCAAACCAACTGTCGAACAGAAGATGGCCGGCTTTAATACCGCTTGCCTTGGCCTGGTCCACCATTTCCACCAGCACATCGGTGGCCTTGCCGATGCTTTCCCGGCGACGCCTTGCGCCATTGGTGCGACGATCAATGTCCATACGCAAAGGGACCAAACGATTCTTCGCCTTGCTGGAGGACAACAGGGCACAGCAAACAGGCAGAAAACTGATGCCGTCCGACCAACCCAGGGTGAGCATCCTGAACCCACGGTAATATCGCCGATCGGTATGGTCAAAAACCCGTGCAAGCAACTCCACATGCTTGCTCCGATTCCGGCGGTAAAGGGTGTCATCGGCAATCAGCACCTTCATGTTATCGACTCCGGTCAACGGCGCAAGTTCCTGGCTGATCACCCTTGAACTCAACAGCAAAAGGAATCTGCGCCAATTGGTATGGACCGAGTTGAGAAACCGATAAACCGTGTCCTTGGCCATGCCACATGTTCCATCCGCCATTTCCAGGGTGCGAAAGAGGTTCCTTCCGGTAAAAACCAGGATAAACAAAAGACGGAACACCGATACCGGTGAGATACCCTTCTGATTTCTGATATTGCTATGCTTCAGCAGCCGGCTGATTTTCTGTTTGTAAAAGAACTGGTGAATCTGGTTTTCACAGGAAGCGATGTCTGATACAGTCTGGGGCATAGCGTCACCTCGAGTGTTTATTGTGTTTTGTTGGGGAACAAAACCTATATATCACACTTCGTGACGCTATACTATTAATAATATCAATTACTTATAATATTATCGCTCCTGCGAAAGTTGAGATAATAACTTGGGATTGGATAGGTGACCATGCTGCTGTGAGTGACCCACTGGTTGCAATATTCTCTTCCAGAAAGACAGACCGTTGGATAGCAGACTATTTGGAAAATCTTTATCTGTCCATTTCATGCACTGCAGAAGAAATGGCTTACTATGCGAACCGAAGGAAGAGAATACCATATAAAGCGACTACACCCGTGATGATAAATGGTATTCCACATGGTGGCAGGATGATTTGCGGATATAACCCGTGGCTACATGCAAGAATCGTAAGTGATTTAAAGATAGAATCGGATGATGAAAGAGATTGCGAAGTGATCCGCTGGCGTGAGCCTCCAGTTTTTCAATGGAAAGACGAAAACCGATTGAATATTGAAGTCCAAACAGAAGGAAGGAACAAACAAATGGTCCGTAGGCAAACAGTGTTGTTATCACTCAAGGATATTGGCTAACCAGGCGCCGCACTGGGCCTTCGGCCAGTGCGGCTTTTTGTTCGGCCTCCCGGAGATTATTTGAAATCGTTGAGAAAAGGTGATATGTCACAAAATCATGGGCCGAAGATCCGACCTGCGGTAAAGAAAAGAAGTAAATCAAAAGGATGTACGAAGACCACGCCCATAATCTTGCTCTGGCGAAAGTAGCGAACGGCGGCAAGCGGTGTCTTTCCTGTGGAACGACGGAGATCCGTGGGAGGCAACGTTATTGTTCCGTCGCATGCCGGCAGCGCCTCCAGTTCAAGCTGGATTTGCGGACCGGCCTGATACAGGCTCTGAACACCCATTACGCCACGTTTTTCTTCTCCGAAGAAAAAATCTTCATGGATATTCTACCTTACGGAACCCGGGACACCTTCCGGTTTGCCTATCCCCGCTCGCCGGGGAAAAAACCGGCGGAGGACTTCGGTACCATGGCCAACGTCCTGGGGGAGATCTGGTGGTTGGAAAAAGACCGGAGCCACAAGGATTACCTGGCCTCCTACCAGGTCCTGAAGCGGGCGCTCCGGAGCGGGGTTCCCCTCGTTTCCGTCAAACCCGCCGTCAAGTGCACCCCTTCGGTCGGGTCGGCCAATCTCGTTCAACTGAACCTCGACCGGACGGTACTGACGTCACCCGATCTGAAGCAGATGATCAAGGCGGCTTACCGGCAGGAGGCCAAGAAGAATCATCCCGATGTCGGAGGAAAACCCGAGATCTTCCGCCGAATTCACCAGGCTTACGAAGAACTGTCCTCCTGGGCCGATCATCCTACCTATATCCGTCGGCGCGGGTTTCCCGACAAGTGGTTTTATGACCGCAGCCGCAACCGCTGGAATCAACCCCTCCCCCTTCCCCGCTATTAGATCTGTCCCGAAAGAATCGACCCGGAAATCCCGCATCATCGTGTCGAGGTTTGGCTCCTTCGCCTGGTGTACGTGTGTGCCGGTGCATGCTTTTTTCTCCGGAGGGTTCGGCCTCCTCCTATGCTGCCCGGAGGGCATCGATGATCTTCATCCGGGAAGCCCTCACCGCCGGGAGAAAACCGCCGGTAAATCCCATGACGAGGGAAAAGAGCAGGGTTTTCAGGGTGATGTCCGCCGTGAGGGTGAAACGGAAGGCGAGCTCGGAAAAGGTCTGGAAGTTAATCGTCGAAATGGTGAGCAGTTGCATGAAGGCGGCGAAAAAAAGCCCCGTGCAGCCGCCGACCAGCCCCAGAAGGAGGGATTCCATCAGGAAGGCCGTCAGGATGTATCTCCGGCCGAATCCCAGTGCACGGAGAGTGCCGATTTCCGCGGTCCGTGTGGCGACGGAGGCGTACATGGTGATCATGGCCCCGATCATGGCGCCGAGGGAAAAGACGGCCGTCAGGGAGATCCCCAGGATGCGGAGAAATTTTGCCATCATTTCAGACTGTTCTTCATAGTAGCGTGTTTCCCGCTTGGCTTCGAGGGACAGCCGCGGGTCTCCCTCGATCATTTTTCTGGCGGCGTCCAGGTCTTGCGCATTCCGGAGTTTGAAGGTGACGGACGAATACACGGGACGCCGGAAAGCCTGCATGACCTGATCGACATCCCCCCAGATTTCGGAGTCGAACCCCGAGTTTCCGGCGTCAAATATGCCCACGACCTGCCAGTGCCGCATCCCGCAGTAGAGCTCTTCCCGGAGTCCTCCCCCCTTGAATCGCCGGGCGATGCTCGAACCGGCCAGCATTTCGAAAGAACCCGGCCGGGGAAGGCGTCCGGCGACGAGCTTGATCTGCGGCCGCAGCAAAAGGGCGTGGCCCTGGGTCCCCCGGATGGAAACATGGGAAATTTTACCCGTATCCCGCTTCGGCAGACCGACCAGGACGAGCATTTCCTTGACGACCAGGGATTTCCCTTCCCGGCTTGAGGCAATGTAGGGAAGGGATTCCACGATGGCGGCCTGACCGCGTTCAATCCCGCTTTGGACTTCCGAAACCGAACCCTTCCGGATGACGATGACGTTGTCGTAAGAGCCCGTCTGGATGAGGGTTTCTTCCAGTCCACGGGCAAGCATCAGAGTGGCCGCGAAAACGAAAACGACGAGGGCCATGCCCGAAGCCGTCAGGACGGTTGTCAGGCGCCGGGTCCAGAGGTTCCGGAGACTGTAGTGAAACAGGGCGAACATCAGCCGATTCTCCGGAGTCCATCGGCGATGCGGATGGCGATGGCCCTCTGAATGGGTACGATGGCCGCAAGGATTCCCACGGCAAGGGACGAGGCAAAGGCCATGACAAGAGAAGACGCCTCCACGGTGAAGATGGGGAAATACATGCCCAGGGCCTTCTTGAAAATTTCGGCCGCCGGGAAGGCCAGGGTAATCCCGGCAAGACAGCCGCACAGGGAAATGATGACCGATTCGCCGGCAATGAGCCCGCCGATGGCCCATCCGCCGAACCCCAGGGTTTTCAGGATAGCGTATTCACCGGTCCGCTCCCTGCTGGTCATGGCCATCGTGTTTGCCACCACGGCCAGCATGATGAAAATGACCACGAAGGAGACCACTTCAATGGCTGTGATGATGGCCCCGCTCATGGCAATGAAACCCTGCTGGAACGCCTTTTCCGTTTCCGTTACGGTTTCGGCCCGGGAGTTTTTAAAGGTTTGATCGATAGCGGTGGTTACGGCGGAGGAGAGATCCGGATTGGTGACGCCGATCATGTAAAATCCCACCTCGTCTGCCCGGGAGGGCGCGGTTTTTTTCAGCGTTTCGTTCAAGTAATCCCAGTGAAAGAAAAACTGGGTTTCGTCGACGGAATCCGTTTTGCCCCGGTAGATCGCCCGGAGGACGAAATCCCAGTTCCCGGGATAGATGGTCCCCCGCAGGGTGACGATATCCCCGATTTTCCAGCCGTATTTTGCGGCCAGCTTCCTTCCGGCAGCGAAGGCCTTCCGATCTTTCAGAAAGGCTTCACGCTCCTTGGAAGACAGGACGTATTCCGGGTAGAGTTCCAGGTAACTCCTGGGTTCTACGGCGAAATTGGCGAAGAAATTCTTCTCGTCGATGTAGATGCCGCCGAACCAGTTGCCGTAGGAGACCAGATGCACGCCGTCCACCTGGTGAATGCGATCCTTGTAGGACAGGGGAAGCGGGAAAATGATGGAAACGGCGTTGCGTGATACGAGGCGGCTTGCCGAGGAGGCATCGGCACCGGCATACCAGGCGCCGATGACCGTCCGCAGCATGACGAAGGCGAGAATGGCGATGGTAATG
>JAGPFL010000106.1 GCA_018056545.1 Syntrophobacterales bacterium | reverse complement strand
CGATGTTCTTCGGCACCTGGACCTCCACCGATCCGGATTTTTTCAAACTCGGCAAGGGGCTGATCCGGGACCGTTTGCTGATGCAGTTTCCCGGCGGTCTCCCTTCCGATCGTACCCCGGGGATGAAAATCATGACGGAGCTGTGGCAACGGTATAAAACGGTCAATAAATTCGACGCCTCCTATTGGGAGGGGGTCGTGGTCGCCATGATCATGGAACGGGCATTCATCAGGGCCCAGGAAAAATACGGCGCCGTGAACCGGGACACCATCAACCGCGCCATGGAGTCCTTCCGGAATGAGGATTTCGGCGGACTGGTACCGAACATCACCTACAGCAAGACAGATCACGGCGCTTCCTTCAAGGCGAGGATTGTTCAGGTGCAGGAAAACGGCAACTACGTTCCCCTGACGAAATTTTTTGTCCCCGGCAAAGAGAAGATAAAATTGTTGAAATGAAGAGCATAGCTGCATGAAAGCCTATCGTGGACAGCCGGAGATCTTTGCCGCTCGGGACGGGGAAAAAAGACGTGCCGATCTGGAAATAAGTGATCTCTCCCTGAATTTCGGCGGCGTGAAGGCCTTGAGCAATATCGATTTGCAGGTCAAAAGCGGGGAACTGTATGCCGTTATAGGTCCCAACGGCGCCGGCAAAACCAGCCTCATGAACTGCATCACCGGCTTCTACAAACCGGTGAGCGGTCGGATCGTCTTCAACGGTCGGGACATCACCCGCCTGCCGGCCCACGAACTCGTACACGTGGGTATCGGCCGGACTTTTCAGAATATTGAGCTCTTTCCCGGCATGACCGTACTGGCCAACATGCTGCTGGCTCGACACCTGTATTGCCGCTACCGTTTTTTCGGTGCCGCCGCCTATCTGCCCTCGGTCCGGCGTGAGGAGGTGCGGCACCGGCGCCTTATCGAAGAGTTGATCGATTTTTTGGAAATGCAGGCCATACGCAAAAAAACCGTCGCCTCCCTTCCTTACGGCCTGATGAAGCGGGTGGAGCTGGGAAGGGCTTTGGCTCTGGAACCCCGCCTGCTGGTTCTCGACGAACCTTTTGCCGGTATGACCCTGGAAGAAAAGGAAGACATGGTCCGTTTCATCACGGAGATCAACAGTGCCTGGGGTCAGACCATCATACTGGTAGAGCACGACATGGCTATCGTCATGAGCATATCCCAGCGGATCGCGGTATTGAATTTCGGTGAAAAGATCGCCGAAGGCACCGCGGAGGAGATCCGTCGGCATCCGGAAGTTATCCGGGCTTATCTGGGTTGAGGGGGAAAGGGCGTGACGGAGACCGATAAAGGAGATCAGTTGCTAACCCTGCCGCAGTTGCTTTGTCGCCGAGCGGAAAAACTGGGAGGAAACCACATCGCCATCCGGGAAAAAGCCTACGGCGTCTGGCAGACCTACACTTGGGAGGATTATCTCCGTTATGTCCGGGCTACCGCCCTGGGACTGGCCTGTCTGGGATTGAAGAGAGGGGAAAATGTCGTCCTCGTGGTCAACAATCACCCCGAGTGGCTATTCGCCGAATTGGGTGCCCAGGCCATGGGGGCGGTGACCATCAATCTTTTCACCTCCTCCGTAGCCGAGGAACTACGCACCTCCCTGGAACGCACCCAGGCCGCCCTGGTGATTGTCCAGGATCAGGAACAGACGGACAAACTCCTGGAGATCCGCAACAAGATCCCTTACGTCCGCAAGGTGGTCTATATCGATCCGACAGGCATGCGCTCCTATCGTGACGAACCCTGGCTGCAATCCTTTGCCGATCTCCTTCGGGACGGCGAGGAAAGGGATCGTCAACAGCCCGATCTCTTTCTCCGGGAGTTGCACAGAGGAACCGACCGGGATATTGCCCTCATGATCCAGACCTCGGGAACCACCGGCATCTCCAAGCTGGCCATGCTTTCCCATCGTAGTATGATCGCCATGGGTCGTCAATGGACCGAGGCCATAAACCTCCAACCGGGGGAAAACTGGCTTTCCATGTCGCCGCCGGCCTGGATAGTGGACCAGATGTGGGGATTGGGGGTCTCCTTATACAGCGGCATGACGATGAATTTCCCCGAAACCCCCGAAACGGTGACCGAGGATTTTCGGGAAATAGGACCGGCCGTTATCATCACCGCTTCCCGCTTCTGGGAAGATCTGGCCTCCCGGATCCGGGTGAAGATCGCCGATTCCAGCCTGCTCAAAAGGACTCTTTTCCACTGGGCGGAAAAGGTCGGGACCACAATTGTCGCCGCTCGGGGAAAGGGCAGGGAGGCCTCGCCGCTTCAGAGATTTCTCCATTACCTGGCGGGATGGATCATCTATCGACCCCTTCTGGACCGAATAGGTTGTCTCCGCTTCCGCAACGCCTATACCGGCGGCCATCCCATCAGCCCGGACGTGATAAGGTTCTTCCAGGCCGTAGGTATGAATCTCAAACAGTGTTACGGCCTTACCGAGGCGGGGGGGATATTTCAGGTCCAGCCGGACGGCGAGGTAAAACCCGAAACCGTTGGTAAGCCGCTGCCGGGTGTTCAGATCATGCTGGACGACGACCAGGAAGTCCTGGTGAAAAGCGATGCCCTCTTTTCCGGTTATTACCGAGACTTTCAGAATACGGAAAAGGCCTTTCACAACGGTTGGTTGAAAACCGGCGATGCGGGCTATCTGGATCAGGACGGTCATCTGGTCATCATCGGACGACGCGAGGACATCATCAAGAACAAGAGCGGTCAGGTTTTCTCACCGGATTTTATCGAAACCAGATTGAAATTCAGCCCTTACATCAAGGAGGCCGTCATCTTCGGCGAAGCGAGGCCTTACATAACCGCCATGATCAACATCGACATGGAGAACGTGGGGAACTGGGCGGAAGAGAGGTTGATTCCCTTCACCACCTATCTCGACCTTTCCCAGCAGCCCGCCGTGGAGGAATTGATCCGCGGTGAAATCGTCGCCATCAACGGCCAACTGCCGGATATAATGAAAATTAGAAAATTTCTCCTCCTTTACAAGCTCCTCGACGCCGACGATGAGGAATTGACCAGAACGGGCAAAGTACGGCGACGTTTCATTTACGGCATATATCTGCCCCTCATTGAGGCCATGTACCGGGATGTAACCCAGGTGGAGACCCGGGGTAAGGTACGTTATCGCGACGGACGCATCGGGGAGATCACGACCACGGTCCGCATCCTTGAACTGACGGCGGATAAGTAAAATAAGAAAGGATTTTTCATGGATTTTTTCATTCAACTACTGGTGAACGGTCTCAGCGTGGGTTTTCTCTATGGGATCTCCGCCATGGGATTCGTGATGATCTTCAAATCATCCAGTGTGCTGAATTTTGCCCATGGTGAACTGCTGGCCATCGGCGCCTATATCTTCCTGGTACTGGTCACCTGGGCGCAACTGCCCGTTTATGCAGCCTTTCTTTTGACCATGCTGGCCTGCTTTTCCCTCGGGTTTATCATCGAGAGACTTTTTCTGCGCCCCCTGATCGGCGAACCGCTTATTTTCGTCATCATGCTTACCGTGGGACTGGCGGCCATGTTCAAAGGCTTGATCCTCTTGATTTGGGGAGGAAACCTCCATACCTTTCCCGATTTCCTGCCGGAGTGGCTTACCTTCTCCTGGGGGGCGGTCACCGTCCAGCCGGTGTATTCCCTGGCCCTGGTGGTAGGGTTGAGCTTCCTGGCGCTTTTCGGAATTTTCTTCAAGTTCTCCTCCCAGGGAATCTATATGCGGTCGGTGGCGGACAACCAGCGGGCTGCCCTTTCCCTGGGGGTGAACGTCAAGAACGTCTTCGCCCTGTCCTGGGCCATTGCCGCCCTGGTAGCGGGATTGAGCGGCATAATCTTAGGGATCATCAACGGCGTGAACGTCCACGACCTTAGCGCCATCGGCCTGAAGGTTTTCCCCGTGGTAATCCTCGGCGGCCTGGACAGCATCGGCGGTGCTATTGTCGGGGGGCTGATCATCGGCCTCCTGGAAACCCTCACCGGCGGCTACATCTCCCCCTCACTACGGGACGTGGTCCCTTACATAGTGTTGGTGGTCATTCTCATGCTCAAGCCATACGGTCTTTTCGGTCAGGTGGAAATCGAAAGGGTATGAAATGAAAAGACGCTTCATTTTTCATCCCTGCGGCAATTATCATGAAAAATACGAGCCGCAGTTGAATGTATATGAAACCGATTACGGACGGCTGTGGACCGCGGTGGGAATCGTAATGCTGTTCACCATGGTACCCCTGACCAGCAGCCAGTACATTCTCTATGTGGTCAACTCCATCGGCATCGCCGCCATTGCCGCCGTCGGTCTCAATATCCTCATCGGCTACACCGGCCAGATCTCCCTGGGACACGGCGCCTTTTTCGGGGTGGGTGCTTATGGCGCCGCTTATCTTGCCACTCGCTGGGAGATACCCTTTATGTTAAGTGTTCCTGCCGCCGGGCTGATCGCCGCCCTGACCGGCCTGATCTTCGGTTTGCCGTCCAGCAGGCTCAAGGGTCTGTATCTCACCATCGCCACCCTGGCCGGCCAATTCATCATCGAATATGTCCTGATTCACTGGGAATCGGTTACTCAGGGAACGATGGGCATAACCCTTCCCACGGCGAAGCTCCTCGGTCTGGAGATAACCGGCGATGTGCGTTTCTTCTATGTGATCTTCACCTTGCTCATCCTCATGCTCTGGATGGCGGTTAATCTCATGCGCACGAAATACGGGCGGGCTTTCGTGGCGATCAGAGACAACGACCGTGCCGCGGAAGGCATGGGCATTTCTATTTTTCCCTACAAACTGCTGGCCTTCGCCATCAGTTCCTTTTACGCCGGCGTGGCGGGGGCGGTATGGGCATACTATACCTTGAGCATAACGACCGAACCTTTCAATCTCGGTCTTTCGGTGGAATATATCGCCATGGTCATTATCGGCGGCATGGGCAGCATGTCCGGCGCCGTGTTCGGTGCCGTGTTCATTACCGGTTTGAACGAGATCCTGCGGTGGGGCACGGACCTTATGATGAATATGGGTCTGGTTTCTCAGC
>JAGPFL010000021.1 GCA_018056545.1 Syntrophobacterales bacterium | reverse complement strand
TACCCTCGCGCCAGTTCTCTAGCTTCAGAACGCTTGATATATTTACTAAATCGCGCCATGTAGTCGTCTATGCCAAAATATACATTCGCCGTCTCCATGAAGGTTGCATATCACGCCTTCATGCAATCGTCAATAATTATCTGTCGGAGTAGAAATAACAGAGGGGCAAATTGGAGAGAATACGTGGGGAGAATAAGGTAATAAAAAAAGGGGCGACGGAGATGTTCCGTAACCCCTTGATTTCTCTGGAGCCGATGGGCGGGATCGAACCGCCGACCTGCTGATTACGAATCAGCTGCTCTGCCGGCTGAGCTACATCGGCCAATCAGCGCTCACTTATCCGAACATTTGTGTCTTGTCAAGACTTAAGCCCATTTGCCTTGACAAGACAGGGGGTATTCATTAGTATCGGCGCATACTGCAAGGAGGGATGACCATGAAGGCGCCAATAAAAAAACTGCTGGCCATATCGCCCCTCAAGATCACGATCGCCCTGGTGATCCTGGCCGTGGCCATGTTTTTCATCGATCCGCCCTTTATCCGTTTCATGGAACTCAAGGCACTGGATCTGCGCATGGTATCTCGGGGTCAGTTGCCCACGAGCGGCCGGGTGGTCATCGCCACGGTGGACGAGAAGAGCCTCAGCGAGATCGGCCGCTGGCCCTGGAGCAGGACGGTGACGGCCAAGCTGGTGGAAACCCTGAAGGGTTACGGGGCCAAGGCGGTGGGCTTCGATATCGTGTACGCCGAACCCGAGCAGAACGCCGGTTTGCAAACCCTGGCGGAAATATATCAGGATGCCGCCAAGATGGGGATTCAGGACCCCCGCCTGACAAAATTGCTGGAGAGCAAGGCCCAGGCGGCCCAGGCGGATATCATTCTCGCCCAGGCCATCGAAAAGGCGAAGAATGTCAGTCTGGGTTATTTCTTTCACACCACCGCCAAGGACGTGGGATTCCTGAGCGAAGATTATATCGCGGCTGCCGCCTCCCTGATCGGCGGTTCCATGTACTCCATGGTCAAGTCGAAAGGTCCGGCGGGAACTTATAACATCATCAACGCCTACGCCCCGGTCCCGAGCATCAAGGAGATCGCCCAGGCGGGGGAAAACAGCGGTTATTTCAATGCCTTTCCCGATTCCGACGGGGTGCTCCGCTGGTCCCCCTTGGTCATCAAGTTTCAGGACAATTATTACTACCCGCTGTCCATCGCCCTGCTGATGCAGTATTTCGATTTTCCCATGATCGTCCTCAATTTGGCCGATTTCGGTGTCGACGGTATCACGTTGGGCGATCTCCGGATCCCCACCGATGAAAGCGGCCGGATGTTGATCAATTATTTGGGTCCTGCCAAGACCTTCCCCCACTATTCGATCTCCGACATCATCAAGGGCCGTCTTTCCCCCGAGCTCTTCAAGGGGAAGATCGTCGTCGTAGGGGCAACAGCCACGGGTATCTACGACCTCCGGGTCACCCCTTTCAGCCCCGTCTATCCCGGGGTGGAGCTCCACGCCACGGTCATCGACAACATCCTCCAACGCCGTTTTCTCGAACAGTCCGCCTGGACAACCTTTATAGACATCTGCAGCATCGTGATCTTCGGGATGGTCATGGGTCTGGCCGTTCCGCGACTCAAGGCCGCCCAGGGCGTCGTTTTCGCCCTCTTGCTCATCGGCGGTTTCGTGGCGGGAAACGCCTTGATCTTTGCCAAATACAATACCTGGCTCAACATGATCTATCCTGTCCTGACGATGCTGGCGATTTATCTGATCATCACCGTCTATCGCTATTTCACGGAGGAACGGGAGAAAAAGAAGGTCCGGGGGGCGTTCCAGTACTATCTCACCGCCTCGGTCATCAACGAGCTCCTCAAGGACCCGTCCAAATTGAAGCTGGGCGGGGACAAGAGGGACCTGACCGTGATGTTCTCCGATATCCGCGGTTTCACAACGATTTCGGAGAAATTGACCCCCGAGGAACTGGTCAGTCTCCTCAACGAGTATCTCACGGCCATGACGGATATTGTCTTCAAGTACGACGGTCTCCTGGATAAATACATCGGCGACGCCATCATGGCCGTCTTCGGCGCCCCATTGGAACAGCCCGACCACGCCTTGAGGTGTTGCCGGACCGCCCTGGAGATGATGACGACCCTCAAGGGGCTCCAGGAGAAATGGGCGCAGGAGGGACGGCCCTTCGTGGACATCGGCGTCGGGATCAACACCGGGGATATGGTGGTCGGCAATATGGGTTCGAACATGCGCTTCGATTACACCGTCATGGGGGACAACGTGAACCTCAGCTCCCGCCTGGAGGGGATCAACAAGGAGTACGGAACGCACATCATCATCAGCGAGTACACCTACGAAGTGGTCAAGGACCAGATGTTCTGCCGAGAGGTGGACTCGGTGCGGGTGAAGGGCAAGAAGCTGCCCGTCAAGATCTACGAGCTGATCTGTGAACGGAAGGATGCGGCGGAACACGAGGAATACGTCCGGCGCTTCCATGAGGGACTGGCCTGTTACAAAGCCGCGCGGTGGGACGAGGCCGTCGCCTTCTTCGAAAGCGTCCTGGAGATCCGTCCCGACGATCCGCCGGCTAAGCTATATATTCAGCGCTGCCGGGACTTGAAGGAGCATCCCCCGGAAGGGGAATGGGACGGTGTCTTCACCATGACCAGGAAATAGAAAATCCTCGGGATAATATCATGTCCTATCAGGAAGTGCATAAATACCGCAGCTGGGTGGAGGTGGATCTGGACCACTTTGCCAGGAACTGGAAGGAGATCAAACGCCTGGTACGGCCGGGCGTCAGGATCCTCCAGGTGGTGAAGGCGGATGCATACGGTCACGGGGCCATCGAGATCGCCGAGGCGGCCCTGAAGAACGGTGCGGTCTATCTGGGGGTCGCCAACGCCGACGAAGGGGTCCAGCTCCGGGTGAGCGGACTGATGGCACCCATTGTGATCCTCAGCCCTTCCCCAGAGGGGGAGATCGGCGAGATCATCAAGTATAATCTCATTCCGTCGGTGTCCGACCTCCACTTTGCCCGGACCCTGCAGGAGCGGTGCGCCCAGGCCCATATCCGCTTGCCGGTCCACATCGAGGTGGATACGGGCATGGGGAGGGGAGGGACGCTCTACTACGAGGCCTATCAGACGATCAAGGATATCCTGGCCTTTCCCGATCTCATCGTGGAGGGGATTTTCACCCACTTAGCCGCCAGCGAAACCCTGCTGGACTACAACGAAGCCCAGGCGGATCTCTTCAACCGCCTCTTGGCGAAACTGGCCGACGAGGGCATCCGCATCCCCCTCCGCCACATGTCCAACAGCGGGGCCATCCTGAACTATCCCCAGTTCAATCTGGACATGGTGCGTCCGGGGCTCATGACCTACGGCATCTACCCCTCGCCGGAAACCAGGGAAAAGGCGGACCTGCTGCCGGTGATGTCCTTCAAGACCCGTATCGTCCTGCTGAAGGATTTTCCCAAAGGCTACAGCATCGGTTACAACCGCACCTACATCACGGATCGGCCGACCCGGATCGCCACCATTCCCATCGGCTATGGCGACGGCTACGGGGTCATCCTCTCCAACCAGGGGGAGGTTTTGATACGGGGTAAGCGAGTCCCCGTCGTCGGGCGGGTGTCCATGGATATGTGTACCGTGGATGTCAGCGGGATCCCGGATTGTCAGGTCGGCGACGAGGTGGTGCTCATGGGGCGCCAGGGACAGGAGGCCATTTCCGCCAACGAGATCGCCGGCCGGGTGGGCAGCATCAGCTACGAGATCCTCTGCGCTCTGGGAAAGAGGGCGCCGCGGCTGTTCCTCCACAAGGGCAAGGCGGACAGCGTCCTGCCCCGCCTCCGGCGGATCTATATCCCGGCGGAAGAAAGGTCCATCGACCGGATCGACAGCATCATCCGGCAGTGTTTTCAGGCCCGGGCCCGAAGCGAGGAGCTGGGAAACGCCATCTACTACGAGATGTTCGAAACCCTCTTCGGTAAGGAGGACCGCCAGTTGGAGCTGCGGGAGGACTTCCGCTACGATATCACCGTGGCGGAGGGGGGTGGGGAGGAAAAAGCACCGAGGGAGCGTGATGACGCCGGCCTGAACGTAACCACCCGGGTGGCGTACCGCAAGACCTTGAAAAACGACACCTTTTTTATTGGCTGTGCCTTCGACGAGGAACAGTTGGCGTCTTTTTTTGAGGATCCCCGGTGCGAGTACCGCTGGTTGATGAGCAAGGGGGAGCATCTGGTCATGGAGCGGGATTTCCGGGTCGCCCAGGTGACGGTGGAGGGTCGGGATGTCCCCATCATCCGCACCGAGATGACCTCCCGGGGCTATGAGGTGTGGTGCCGCGCCGAAGGTCTGGGGGAGAAAGTGAATGCCCAGGTGGATATGGCCATCGAGATATTCACCAAGAAATCCCGGGCCAACAACGTCTTTTCCGTCTATATCGTGTATCCCACCCGAGGCCTCGATATCAACTTCAATTATGAACAATGCCGTTTCCGCCATGTCCGGGAGGTCAGTTTCTTTGCCGGCAAGCAGCCGTATCCGGAGGTCCGGCGGGAGAAGGGCAAATTTATCCGGCTGCGGGTTCCGGACCATACCTGGATCTTCCCGAACAGCGGCGTGACTTTTATCTGGGATTCGTAAGGAGGCATCCGGGGAATATGAAGAAACTGCGGGTGGGCATCATTCTGGGCGGCATGTCATCGGAGCGGGAGGTGTCCCTGAACAGCGGCCGGAATGTCTATGACAATCTCGATGCGGAATACTATGTAGGGGTGCCGCTGTTCATGGACGGCACCGGCGGACTGTGGGAGATCCCCTGGCAGCTTGTCTCCCAGAACACCACGGTGGACATCACGGAGCGCCTGACCAGGGAGGCCCGAAGAATGCCCTACGAGGAACTGAAAGAAAGGATAGATTTTGCCTTTATCTCCCTTCACGGCAAGTACGGCGACGACGGCTGCATCCAGGGGCTGCTCGAACTGCTGGGGATTCCCTATACGGGGCCCGGGGTCCTGGCCTCCGCCTTGGGGATGGACAAGCATATCCAGCAGAAGGTCCTGGCGGCGGCGGGGATCGAGGTTCCCAGGAGCATGGCGGTCCGGGAAGAAGAATGGCAGCGGGCTCCGGAAGAGGTAACGGAACGGTTGTTGCAAAATTTTGCCCTGCCCTTCTTTGTCAAACCGGCCCGGGAAGGGTCGAGTGTCGGGGTGGGAAAGATCGAGACCGCGGCCGATATCGGTAGAACCCTCGCGGAGGCCTTCCGCTGGGACCGGACGGCCCTGGCCGAGGAATTTCTGGCGGGCATCGAGTTTTCCGCCATCATCCTGGAGCGGGACGGCGAGACCATCCCCCTGGATCTCACGGAGATCTATCCCCAAAGCGAGTTTTATACCTACGACGACAAGTACATGCCCGGCCGCTGCCGGAAATTCACCCCGCCGAAAAACATCCCCCAAGATAAGGCGGCGCAGATCAAGGAAGAGGCCCGGCGCGCCTTCGAGGTCCTGGGGTTCCGCTCCTACGGTCGTATCGACGGCTTTTATCTCGACGACGGCCGGATCGTCATCACCGATCCGAATTCGTCTTCAGGGATGGCCCCCTCGTCATTTTTCTTCGAGCAGGCGGCCAGCGCCGGGATGCTGCCTTCCATGATCATCAGTACCCTGATCGAGAACGCCCTGGCCATTCACCGGGAGAAAAAGGGACCCCTGTGAGCCCGGCAGCAGGTTAAGGCAACAGAAAAAGGGCAACGGGTGATAAAACAACAAAATTCTAAGTCGGCGAAACGGTAAACAGTGGCGACCTCCCATCTTCCCTTCCCGGGGAGGACCGGGGGGTGGGTTGTCTTCTTTTTTTATTACAAAATGCTTCCCCTGACTTAAGAGGGGGATGGACAGGAGGGGCAGGGAGCAGATCATGGCGCAGCAGACGGTAACGGAAAAACTGAGGGTGGCGGTCATCATGGGGGGAATATCCTCGGAAAAGGAGGTGTCGCTGGAAAGCGGCCGGAATATCTTCAGCAAGATGGACAGGAAACGCTTTGTCCCGCTGGCCGTTTTCATGGATTCCCGGGCCCGCCTCTGGGACATTCCCCTGAAGCTTCTCATGAGGAACAGCACCCGGGATATCGAGGACGATCTGGAAGAAGAGGCGCAGCGGGTGCCCTATGAGGCACTCAAGGAGAAGGCGGATGTGGTCTGCCTGGGCCTCCACGGCAAATACGGGGAAGACGGGTGCATGCAGGGGCTGCTGGAGCTTCTGGGCCTTCCCTATACCGGTTCCGGGGTCCTGGCCTCCGCCCTGGGGATGGACAAATATGTCTGCCGCCGGATCCTGGCCATGAACGGCATCGATGTTCCCGCCACCGTCCCCGTTTACCGGCGCTCCTGGGATACGGGCGACCGGGAGGATGTCCTTAACCGCATTGCCGGGGAGATCGGTTTTCCCTGCATCGTGAAACCCACCCGGGAGGGGTGCAGCACCGCCGTCAAGAAGGTGGTCTCCCGGGAAGGCGTGGCGACGGCCGTGGCCGCGGCGCTGGAATGGGACAATGTGGCCCTGGTGGAGGAATTTCTCACGGGCACGGAGGTGACCTGCGGCGTGCTCGATGACGGTTCCCCCCAGGCCCTCACCCCTTCGGAGACGATCCCTACCGCCGAAATCCTTTCCCTGGAGGACAAGTTTCTCTACGGGCAAGGGGAGAACAAGACCCCGGCCCGCCTTCCCGAGGAGGTCTTGAAAAGAATCCAGGAAACAGCCCTGAAAACCTTCGCCGCCCTGGACCTCAAGGGATATGCCCGGATCGACATGTTCGTCCGTCCCGACGGTCGGGTGGCGGTCCTCGAACCCAACACCCTGCCGGGCATGACACCTTCCACCGTGCTGTTCCATCAGGCCGCCGCCGCGGGAATCACCCAGACCGAGCTGATCAGCCGGATCATAGATGCGGCGGTGCGCGTCCACAGTGCCAAGAAGGGTCCGCTGTAAATGGGGGGGCCGACGGCGCTCATCGATGCCCTGGGCAGGTCGGTGCTCCGCTCCGTGGAAGAGATGGGGCGGATCGTCCTCCTCTTCTTTTCCGTCCTGGGTTGGATGGTGCGCCCGCCCCTGCGCCTCGGCAATATCTTCAAGCAGATGGAATTCGTGGGGGTCCGCTCCATCTTCGTGGTGGTCCTGACGGGCATGTTCACCGGCATGGTCATGGCCCTCCAGGGTTATCACGGCTTCCGGATGTTCAGCGCGGAGAGCATGGTGGGGGCCACGGTGGCCCTGGGAATGACGAGGGAGCTGGGACCGGTGCTGACGTCCCTCATGGTGACGGCCCGGGCCGGTTCGGCCATGGCGGCGGAGATCGGCACCATGAAGGTTACGGAGCAGGTGGACGCCCTCTATGTGATGGCCGCCAATCCCATCCAGTATCTGATCGTGCCCCGGATCATCGCCAGTGTAATCATGGTGCCTTTCCTGACCATCGTCAGCGACTTCGTCGGCATCGTGGGCGGATATTTCGTCGGGGTGGAACTGCTCAACATCAATGCCGGCATCTTCATGAAAAACATCACTAAGTTGGTGGAACTAAGCGATATCTTCAACGGCCTGATCAAGGCGGCGTGCTTCGGCCTCATCCTCTCTCTGGTGGGCTGCTACAAGGGATTCAACACCACGGGAGGCGCAGAGGGGGTGGGTCGGGCCACCACGGAAGCGGTGGTGCTGGCCTCCATCACCATCCTAATCAGCGATTATTTTTTGACGGCGCTGATGTTTTAAGGCATAAGAACGATGATCGAACTGATCGACCTCCATAAGGCCTTCGGAAAGCACCAGGTTTTAAGCGGCCTGAACCTGTCCATCGAGGACGGCAAGACCACGGTGATCATCGGCCGGAGCGGCGGGGGCAAAAGTGTGCTGCTCAAGCACATCATCGGTCTTTTGAAGCCCGATCGGGGACAGGTTCTGGTGGACGGGGTGGATATGACCCGCCTCAACGACCGGGAACTGAACGAGGTGCGGAAGAAATTCGGGATGCTCTTCCAGGAGGCGGCCCTTTTCGATTCCATGACGGTGGGGGAGAACGTGGCCTTTCCCCTCCGGGAACATGCCAAGCTGAAGGAGAACGAGATCTGGGAAATCGTGGCGGACCGGCTGCGGGCGGTGGGACTGCCGGGGGTGGAGGACAAGATGCCCTCGGAGTTGAGCGGCGGCATGAGAAAACGGGTCGGCCTGGCCAGGGCGATCGCTCTACATCCCCAGATCGTCCTTTTCGACGAGCCGACGACGGGCCTCGATCCCGTCATGACGGAGGCCATCAACCATTTGATCATGGAGACCCAGGAGCGTTTCCGCTTGACCTGCGTGGTCATCAGTCACGATTTGCAGTCCATCTTCCGGATCGGCCATAAGATCGCCATGCTCTATGAAGGCGTCATCATCGCCCACGGAGCCCCGGAAGAGATCCGGGCGTCCCAAAATCCCGTCATTCGGCAGTTTCTCGCGGGGAGCATCGAGGGACCGATCCGGATCATGTGAAAGGGGAGGCAGGAATGAATGCCATAAGTTCCGAGGCGAAGGTCGGCCTGTTTGTCCTGATCGGCCTGATTATCCTCGGGTATATGTCCTTTCAGGTGGGCCAGCGGGGATTCACCTTCAAACGGGGCTATCTGGTGGAGGTGGAATTCGACAACGCCGCCGGTCTGACCAACGGCGCCTCGGTGCAGATCGCCGGGGTCGAGGTGGGCCGTGTGGAGACCATCCGTCTCCGCAACGGTCGGGCGGTGGTGAGCATCCGCCTGCCCGGCGAGGTGAAACTGGAAAAGGATGTGACGGCGGCCATCAAGACCCACGGCATCCTGGGGGATAAATACATCGAGGTGATCCCCGGGACGAAGGGCGCCGCTTATCTCCAGGCGGGGGAGAGCATCGCCCGGGTGGAGCGTCAGGCCGATGTGGACAAACTGCTCAATCAACTGGCCGCCATCGCGGAGGACGTCAAGGCGGTCACCGGTTCGCTGAGCAAGGTCATGGGGGGTAAGGGCGGTGAAGAATCCATCGGGGCCATAATCGAAAACACCCGGCTTTTGACCCGCAACCTCAACGCCGTGGTCATGAACAACGAGGCCAATCTCCGGGCCATGCTGGAGAACACCCGGCAGTTGACGGGGAATCTGAACCGAGTCGTCGTTCAGAACGACGAGAAGATCGCCCAGGTAATCGAGAGCCTGCGGGGCGCCTCGCGTCAGATGGAGAAGACCTTTGCCTCCCTCAACGACATTACGGCGGGCATCCAACGCGGGGAGGGAACGGTGGGACAACTGGTCAAGGACAAGACCATGGCGGAAAAGCTGCACAAGACCATGGCCAGCCTCCAGGAGGTGTCCGAAAAGATCAACCAGGGGCAGGGGACGATCGGCAAACTGGTCAACGACGAAGAAACGGTGAACAACCTGAACAAGACCCTCACGGGCATCAATAAATTCGTCAACAAAAGCGAGCAGTTCCGCACCTTCATCGGCTATCGGGGGGAATATCTCACCGACAAGAGCGACGCGAAAAGTTATCTCGATTTGAAGATCCAGCCCCGCCAGGATTATTTCTACCTCCTGGGCCTGGCGGCGGATCCCCGGGGCCGCCGGACCGTCAAAGAAATCACCCAGGGGGGCACGACCACATCGATCACGGAATGGGACCGGAGCGGCCTGTTGTTCAACGTCCAGTTGGGGAAGCGCTTCCAGGACTTCGTGGTGCGGGGGGGTATCTTCGAATCCACCGGCGGCGCGGGCCTGGACTTCTACTCCTTCCGCGACCGGTTGAAGCTCTCCTTCGAGGCCTTCGATTTTTCCGCCGACCGGAAGACCCATCTGAAGGCCGGGGGAGAACTACGCCTATTGAAGAACATCTATCTCAACGCCGGCTGGGATGACTTCATCAGCGATCAGGGCAACTCTTCTCCATACGTGGGGGTATCGTTGCGCTTCGAGGACGAGGACCTGAAGTATCTTCTAACCTCCGTGCCTGTGCCGACAAAGTGACGAAATAATTCGTGAAAACGGTCAAGAAGATTGTGCTTGACAAGAACGAAAAAATGCATAAATTGCCGCCCGGAGGGGAGGTGTTTCCTTCCTTCCGTCGGCGACGGGCAAAGAGGCAACCCTTACCGGTAATCATCTGCGGCATCAATGAGGAACCATGGGCCGGTACTTCAATACCGCACAGATATCGCTGGCGAATTCGGCCTTTTTCCATGCGGAGAGGCTGATCGGGGACTATTTCCGTGTGGGTCAGGAAAAGATCAGGAGCCATCGCTACGATGTCAAGACCCTGGCTTTTCTCGATGAACACGAGGTGAAGCAGGGGGCCTTCGCCCACCTCTGCAAGTATCACTACCAAAAGGAGGAGGCGCCGGGGGAGCAGGGTTTTCATTTTTACCGGATCTGTCTCCAGGACGACCGGATTCTCGATGCGGTTGACCGGGCCCACTCCTTCATCAAGCTGAGTCCCTTGCTCCTCTATATCGCCGCCCACGAGCTGGTGCATGTGGTGCGCTTTGACAACGGCGAGACCGCGTTCGAGATGACGGCGGAGGAAAAGCGGCAAGAGGAGGAGAAGGTGCACGGGATCACCCGGGATGCATTGCAGTCGGCCCTTGAGCCGGATCTGAAGTTGGTGCTGGATTGTTTCAGCAGCCGTTATCAACTCGGGGACTTCTGTTCGTAAAATCAAAATTGGGAGGGTTTGATATGCCAATTTATGAATACAAATGCCGGAAATGCGGGAAGGACTTTGAGATGTTCCAGCGGATCACCGATCCAGCGTTAACGTCATGCCGGTTCTGCAAAGGGCCGGTAACCAAGCTGATGTCCCTTTCCTCCTTCCATCTGAAGGGCAGCGGCTGGTATGTGACCGATTACGGCGGAGTGAAGGCGCCCCACAGCGAAACAAGGCACGAAGAGCCGGCGACGACGACGGAATCGGCCAAGACCGAAACGTCCGGCGACGGGAAGAAGACAGAATAAATAACGGTCTAAATAGAGATCGCAGGATAGTTGACCGGAGATTAGCCTCTGAGGCTGTCTCCGGTTTTTCGTTTCCGTCATGGAACAATTCAAGAAAATACCCATGTACTCCTACCTCCTGGTGCTGGTAATCTGTGCCAGCGCCGGGCTCCAGGGTTGGATGGCCCTGTTCACCAATTTCGCCAAGGAGATCGTGGGCGTCAACGGCTTCCAGATCGGTGTGGCCCAGGCGGTCCGGGAGATTCCGGGCTTTCTCACCTTTGCGGTCATGTACCTGCTGCTGGTCCTGCGGGAACACCGCCTGTCGGCGTGGTCGGTAGTGCTGTTGGGGATAGGAATCGGGGCCACCGGCTTTTTCACCACCTTTCCCGGCCTGCTTTTGACCACGGTGCTCATGTCCATAGGTTTCCACTATTTCGAAACGACCAACAAATCCCTGACCGTCCAGTATTTCAACAAGCACGACGCCCCCATCGTCTTCGCCCGCCTGCGGGGATACGGCGCCCTGGCGAACATCACCGTAGGCGCCGTCGTCTGGATCCTCTCCTATTTCCTTTCCTACCGCAGCAACTTCCTGCTGCTGGGGATCTTTGTGGGACTGACGGGGGTTTATATGCTGACGAAGAATCCGGCCGACGAGGCGGGCCTGCCCCCTCAAAACCGGCTTGTCCTCCGCCGTCAATATTGGCTGTACTACGTTCTGAACTTTCTGAGCGGTGCCCGGCGGCAAATCTTCACCGTCTTTGCCGTCTTTCTCCTGGTGGAAAAATACCGGCTCTCCGTAAGTACCATTGCGGGCATTTATGTCCTGAACTATGTACTGACCTTTCTCACCAACCGCTACATCTCCCGAGCGATCAATATCCACGGCGAACGGGTGGTCCTCTCCCTGGAGAGCGCCAGCCTTTTTGTCCTGTTTCTGGGCTATGCCTTCATCGAAAATCCCTGGGTAGCCGTTTCCCTGTATGTTCTGGACAGCATCTTCTTCAACTTTTCCATCGCGCTGAACACCTATCTCCAGAAGACCGCCGATGCCCGAGACCTTTCCCAGAGCACCGCCGTGGGTTTCACGATCAACCACATCTCCGCCATTGTCATCCCCGTCATCGGCGGCAGTCTGTGGCTCCTGAACTGGCGGCTGCCCTTCATCATCGGCGCTTGTCTTACGGTCGTTTCCCTGTATTTCACTCAGAAGATAAAGATTCCCCTGCCGACCACGGCGAAAGGGAATTGAGGTTGCTCAATGATTTTACGGGGGCGGGGAGAAATTGCGGCTTGTAGCAGGAAAATTCAGGCTTCCTTTGCGTTGTTCGCGGGTTTTTTCCTGGCCTTGGCCGGGCGTTTCTGCCGCAGGCGCTGCACGAGAAACTGCTCCACCCCTTCCTGGGTCCATTCGCTCTGGAGGATGTCCCGGAGGGTTTCCAGGGGGATCTCGACCCGGGCGGCGCTCTTGTGCCCCCCGGCGCTGCCGTATTTACCGAAGGCCTTTTGCGCGATATTGCCGCAGTCCTGGCGATAACCGTCACCCCGGAAAACGATGATCAGCCGGTCTTTGATGATGCCGGCAATGACCACGTAGTAGATCTCCACGATGCGGAGATAGAAATCGGCTACCTGGACGCACACATCGGGACTGTCCACCTTCCCGAGGAAGCTGGTGATCCGGTCCCGGTAGCGGCGGCGGTGGAAATAGGCGTGTTCGAAGAACCGTAGATAGCGCTCCGGTATCTGGTTCAGTTCGATACGGCGGATGAGTTGCCGGTTGGCCCGGACGGAGGTGAGATAATAGGCGCCGATGTCCTCGAGGATCGAGTCCCGTTCGAAGTTGTTCGTATCGCTTTTGATGCCGTACAGCAGGGCCGTGTACAGCAGCTTGGGGATCCGCACCCGGGCGGCCAGGAGGTATTCCATCATGATCGTGGAGAGGGCGCCGTACTGGGGGCGGACATCGGCGAGTTCGGCGTGCCACGGCGACGTCACGGGATGATGGTCGATGACGATCTGGGGATGAACCTTTTCATATGCCTTGCCGAAGAAGGAGGGCTGGGCGTCCACGAGGGCTACAAGTCGGTAATCCTGGAGATTGACCTTGCTCAGGAGCTGGATTTCCACCTTCATGGCCCGGATGAATTCCATGTTTTGCTGCCGGAGCACCCCTTCCGTGGCGACGAAGGCAAATTTCTTCAAACCCACGGTTTGCCTCATTATTTCCCGCAGAGACATGGCCGAGGCCACGGCGTCGGGATCCGGACTGCCGTACATGAGGACCGCCATCGTGTCGTCCGGACGGGCCATGGACCGGAGCTTGAAGACGTTGAACAGGGTTTCTTCCTTCTTTACCAAAAGGGATTCGATGCGTTTCATGGTTTCACGATAATCTTTTCCGGGTGTTGATCCGTGACGACGCCGACGATGGCGGCGTCCGGAAGTCCAGCGTGGTGAAGCCGCGCCAGGAGCTCAGCGGCCGTCTCCGGGGCAACGGCGACGAACAACCCGCCCGCCGTCTGGGGATCGAAGAGGATGTCCCCCAGCCATTCCGGGCAGTCGGGAGCGATCTCGACGCACCCGGCGCGGAACTGGCGGTTACGGTGGAGTCCGGCAGGCAGGATTCCCAACGCGGCGATTTCTTCCAAGCCTTTGAAGAAAGGCACGGTACCGGCGTGAATTTCCATCCCCACGGAGCTGTCTTCGATCATCTCGCAGGCGTGCCCCAGGAGACCGAAGCCGGTGATGTCGGTGCAGGCATGGACCCCCGGGGTCTCCATGAGGGCCTCCGCCCCGGATTTGTTCAAGGTGGTCATGGCGCTGACGGCTTCGGCAACAAGGTACTCCGGGGCAACCCCGCCTTTGACGGCGGTGCTCACGATTCCCGTTCCCAGGGCCTTGGTCAGGATGAGCCGGTCCCCCGCCTTGGCTCCCCGGTTCAGGAGAATCTCCTCGGGATGGGCGACGCCCGTGACGGCCAGGCCGTACTTGGTCTCGTCGTCTTCGACGCTGTGCCCGCCCACCAGGAGGACTCCCGCCTCGCGCAACTTGTCCAGACCACCCCGGAGAATTTCCCTGAGGACGGCGATGTCGAGTTTCTTGACGGGGAAACATACGATATTCATCGCCGTGAGGGGTTTCCCCCGCATGGCATAGACATCGCTCAGGGCGTTCGTCACGGCGATCTGACCGAAGGTGTAGGGGTCGTCCACGATCGGGGTGAAAAAATCCACGGTCTGGATGATTGCCAGATCGTCCCGCAGTTTATACACGCCGGCGTCTTCCGAGTGCTCCATGCCGACCAGCAGATTCGGATCCGTTATGAAGGGGAGATCTTTCAGCGCTTCGTGCAGGTCGCCCGGACCTATCTTGCAGGCTCAGCCGGCGCCGTGTACGGTCTGGGTGAGGCGCAGCCGGTTTTCTTCCGTCATTTACCAGTCCTTTGCAAAAAAAGAGTACTTAAAGTTTTCGGTGAGGCCGATTATCCGCTGAAAAGCGGTTTCTGTCAATTGGGAAGATGTTCTTGACAGGGCCTGCTTGGGAAGGTAAATCCTGTGGCATGGCTTTACCCCCTTTTTTTTATCCAATTAGGGGGTGTCGGAACCCGGCAGGGGGAAAAAAAGTTTTCAGTCGGTGCGTGTCCGACAGGAAAGAGTCTTTTCCGACAACCATTATGCGTACCTCTTTCCTGCCCGGCAGGGGGGATCATTTTTACAGCCGCGCCGCCAAGGCAAGAATTATAGGAGCGGGGAATGTCGATGCCAATTCGTTATTACAGCACCAATAGAAATCTAACCCCCAGGGGGGAATTTATGCCCTTCCGGGAAACGGTGAGTTTCCGGGAGGCGCTGCTCATGGGGCAGGCGCCGGACGAGGGGCTTTTCATGCCGGAGCGGATTCCCTCCCTGACGGCGGCGGAGATTTTCTCCCTGAAGGGTAGACCTTATCACGAGGCCGCCTTGCTGGTAGCCACGAAGTTTCTGGCCGGGGAACTGGATACGGAAAGATTACGCCGGGTGGTGGTGGACGCCTATAATTTCCCCGTCCCCCTGGAAAGGGTGGTGGGGGAAAGATATATCCTGCGCCTCGATCAGGGACCCACGGCTTCTTTCAAGGATTTTGCCGCCCGGATGATGGCCCGGTTGATGAGCATAGTGCGGGATCCGGATAAACGGCTCAACGTCCTGGTGGCCACCTCGGGGGATACGGGAAGCGCCGTCGGCGAGGCCTTCAAGGGCGTGCCGGGGATCGGCGTGACGATTCTCTACCCTCGGGACGAGGTCAGCGGGCGCCAGAAAAAGCAGTTGGACACCATCGGGCAAAACGTCCAGGCGGTGTCCGTGGCGGGGAAATTCGACGATTGCCAGAACATGGTGAAGCAGGCCTTTGCCGATCCCTCCCTGGCGGATCTGAATCTTACCTCGGCCAATTCCATCAATTTCGGGAGAATCCTCCCGCAGACGATCTATTATGTCTATGCCTATGCCCAGTTGGCGACGCCGGGACAGGAGATCGTCTTTTCCGTTCCCTCGGGAAATTTCGGCAACGCCCTGGGGTGCGAATACGCCCGTCGCATGGGCCTGCCGGTCAGGATGCTGGTTATGCCCACCAACGAAAACGACGAGTTTCCCAGGTTTCTCGCCACGGGGAGCTACGCCAAGATCTCTCCGTCCAGGGCCTGCCTTTCCAACGCCATGAATGTGGGTCACCCCAGCAACCTGGCCCGTTTCTTCGACCTCTATGGCGGGACGGTGGACCGGAACGGCGTGGTCCACCGCTATCCCGACGGGGAGACGATGCGCCGCCATATCCATTCGGTGAGCGTCAGCGACGAGGAAACCAAACGGACCATCAAACGGGTTTACGAGACCTACGGCGTCCTGCTGGAGCCCCACGGCGCCGTGGGTTGGCGGGGTTTGGAAGACTACCTGGAGCAGGGCGGCGTAGACGGGCTCTGTGTTTCCCTGGAGACGGCCCATCCGGCGAAGTTCCCGGCGGAGATCACGGAGCTGTTGGGAATCGAGCCGGAACTGCCGCCGAGCATGCGGGAACTGGATAGCCGGCAGGGCGATCCCCATTTCCTGACGGCGGATCAGGAGCTTTTCCGAGATTATCTGCGCCGGAATTTGAAGGCGGCGTGACGCACCCTCCGGCGATCACCTCGTCAGGACGAATTTCTGCTCCCCCTTGGGGACATACCACTTGATGAAATTGTGGGTTATCCCCTGAGGGGCCGGATCGATTCCCCGGAACCGAGCGCTGATGATGGGCAGGGCGTCGGGGACGTAGAGGAACAGATAGGGCTGCTCCTCGGCCAGGATCTCCTGGATCCGGTCGTAGCATTTTTTCCTTTCCTTCTGGTCGAAGACCCCCCGGCCCCTTTCGATCAGCCGGTCCACCTCGGCGTTCTTGAAGGAGATGAAATTCAGTTCCTCCGGGCCTGTCTTGCTGGAATGCCAGACATCGTAAATATCCGGGTCCTGGGGGATCGTCCAGCCCAGGATCGTCGCCTCGAAGCGCCGTTTGTTGATGAAGTCGTTGACGAAGGCCGCCCATTCCAGGACGCGGATCTTGACTCTGATGCCCACGTCGGCAAGCTGCTTCTGGATGATTTCGGCGCACTTCGCCCGCACTTCGTTACCCTGGTTGGTGATGATTTCAAAGGCGAAGGGTCGGCCTTCCCGGTCCAGGATGCCGTCGCCGTCGCTGTCCTGCCAGCCCGCCTCGGCCAGGAGGGCTTTCGCCCGCCGGGGATCGTAGGGATATTTTTGCACCCGGTCGTTGTGGGCCCAGGTTCCCGGCTTGTACGGCCCTGTAGCCGCCTTGCCCAGGCCGAGCAGGACGCCGCGGATCATCTCCTCCTTGTCCACGGCATAGGCGATGGCCTGCCGGACCCGTCGGTCGGCGAACAGGGGGTTTTTCAGGTTGTAGCCCATATAGACATAGGAGAAGGACAAATAACGGTACTTACGGTACTGCTTGCGGAAGAGGTTGTTTTCCGTCTGGCGGGTGAACTGGAGGGGCGTCAGACCCATCTGGTCGATACCCCCCGCCCTTAATTCGAGAAACATCGTGGCCGTGTCGGGGATGATCCGCATGATGTAGCCGTCGATATAGGGACGGCCCTCGAAATAGTCGGGATTGGCGGCCAGAACGATCTTCTGTCCCGCCACCCATTCCCGGAAACGATAGGGGCCGGTGCCTATGGGCCGCCGGGCGAGGGGCGAGGTGGTGATGTCCTTCCCGTACATAAGATGGCGGGGCAGGATGGGGCTTCCCCAGCTCATGAGGGCGGGGGCGAAGGGTTTGTCGTAGGACACGCGCACGGTGTAATCATCCGGAATGGTGAGTTTCTTCACCTTCAGGAAATCCCCGGCATAGGCGGTGGGGGTCTTGGGATCGATGGTGGTCTGGTAGGTGAACAGGACGTCCTGGGCGGTGAAGGGATGGCCGTCGTGCCACTTAACCCCTTTCCGGAGATGAAAGACGATCTCGAGGCCGTCAGGCGAGATCTCCCAGGATTCCGCCAGGTCGCCTACGATCTTCAGATCGCGGTCGTACTTCACCAGACCGTTGTAAACCAGGCCGGCGATCTGGTGCGAGGTGGCGTCGCTGGACAGGAGGGGGATCAGGTTGCTGGCATCCCCGATGGAGCCTTCGACGATTATGTCCCCATAGGCCGGACCGCTGTCCGTGGCGGCCACCGGGGGAGCCCCGGCATCCCGGCTGCCGCAGGCGGCGATCATCAGCAGGACGACGGTGATGAACAACATAAGCGGCGCCGGTGTTCCCACCGATACTCTTTTCATCCTCTCATCCTCTTCATGGGGGCCCATCCTAAAGGATCGACGCCACATTTGCAATGAGGAAAATCCCGGTGGCGATTTCCTGTTGACAAAGCGGCGCGAAACGTTTATAGCCTTCAACAAGGAAGTGATCATGAACGGCACAGCACTGAGCGCGATCATCGCCATTATTATCATCGGCATAATTAGGCCGGAAGATCCCGGGGCCTGATCGTGATTTAGTGTTTAGATAACCGAACAAACCATTCACAAAATCCGCTATCAGGTTCCCTGATAGCGGATTTTTTTTAGGAGGAAATTAATCGATGACGGCGCAGGAGATAAAGATTTACGATACCACCCTGAGGGACGGTTCCCAGGGGGAACAGATCAATTTTACCGCCGAGGAGAAACTGCGCATCGCCCGGCGTTTGGATGAAATGGGCTTTCCCTATATCGAGGGCGGCTGGCCGGGCTCCAACCCCAAGGACGCCCGCTTCTTCGAACTGGCCAAAGGAGTGCGGTTTCAGCACGCCCGCCTGACGGCCTTCGGCAGCACCCGTCGCGCCGACCTGCGGGTGGAGGAATGCCCCAACATCCGGGCCCTGATCGCGGCGGAGACGCCGGTGGTGACCGTATTCGGCAAAACCTGGGACCTCCATGTCACGGATATCCTGGAAATCTCCCCGGAAGAGAACCTGGCCATGATTGCCGAAACCGTCGCCTATCTGAAGGGGCAGGGGAAGGAGGTGGTATATGACGCCGAGCATTTCTTCGACGGCTACCGGCGGAATCCGGACTATGCCCGGCAGACCATCGAGAAGGCCCGGCAGGCCGGAGCGGACTGGATAGTCCTGTGTGACACCAACGGCGGGACGCTGCCCCACGACATCGAGAAAATGACGGCGGAGATCGCCCTGCTCGTGCCGCCTGAGAAGCTGGGCATCCATGCCCACAACGACGGGGGTCTGGGGATCGCCAATACCCTGGCGGCGGTCCGGGCCGGAGCGCGGATGGTCCAGGGGACCATCAACGGTTATGGGGAGCGGTGCGGGAACGCCGACCTCATTCCCGTCATCGCCAACCTCCAATTGAAAATGGGTCTGGTCTGCCTTTCCGGTGAGGCCTTGAGCCACTTGACCAACCTCTCCAATTACGTCGGCGATGTGGCCAACATCACGCCCCTGAACTCCCGGCCCTTCGTGGGCCGCAGCGCCTTCGCCCACAAGGGCGGGGTCCATGTCAGCGCCATCCTCAAGAATCCCCTGGCCTACGAGCACATCGCCCCGGAGCTGGTGGGGAACAAGCAGCGGGTCCTGGTTTCCGACCTGGCGGGGAAGAGCAACATCGAATACAAGGCCCGGGAGCTGGGAATCGATCTGGGACAGAACAACGGGGTCAGCAGGCGGATCGTGGACGAGATCAAAAGGCTGGAGGATGAGGGTTATCAGTTCGACGCCGCCGAGGGCTCTCTCTCCCTGCTCATCAAGAAGATCACCGGGGAGTTTGTGGAACCCTTCACCCTGGAGTGTTTTCATGTCATCGCCTCCAAGACGGCCCACCACCCTTCCCTGGCCCAGGCGACGATCAAGATCTCCGTGGGCGGTGAAGAGGAGCTTACCGCCGCGGAGGGCAACGGACCGATCAACGCCCTGGACAACGCCCTGCGCAAGGCCCTGACGAAGTTCTATCCCCAGTTGGGCCGGATGCACCTTACGGACTTCAAGGTCCGGATTGTGGAGGGAAGTGAAGGGACGGCCGCGAAGGTGAACGCCACTATCGAATCCCAGGACGAGGACGATACGTGGACCACCATCGGGGTTTCGGAAAACGTCATCGAGGCCAGTTGGCTGGCCCTGGTGGACAGCCTTCAGTACAAGCTCAGCAAGGACCGGGTCAACCGGAACAGCCGTTGAGATCAGGGGATGATTCCGGAGAAGGGGCCGGGAAATATCCGTGGACATCGGCATATTTCGTTGCTAAAAGCCTCCGTTTCTGATAGAGGGCGCGATGATGGTAGCAACGGGAGGCTGAAAAACAGAGATGCTGATCACGGTAAACAGCCAGAACCCCCAAATGCGGCTGATAAGAAAGGCCGTGGATATCCTGCGTAACGGCGGCATCATCATCTATCCCACCGATACGGTATACGGCCTGGGTTGTGATCTCTTCAACAAAAGAGGCATAGAAAAGATCTACGAAATCAAAAAGCGAAACAAGAAGCAGCCCTTCAGTTTTGTCTGTGCCGATCTGAAAGACATCAGCAAATACGCCTTTGTGACGGATTACGCCTACCGGACCATGAGACGCCTGCTACCCGGGCCCTATACCTTTGTCCTCCAGGCATCCCGGCTCGTGCCCAAGATCATCCTTCCCAAGCGGCAGACGACGGGCATCCGTGTCCCGGATCATCCCATCTGCCTGGCCCTCGTAAAGGAGCTGGGACACCCGATCATCAGCACGAGCGTCAAGGGTGAGGATGGAGAGACCCTCAACGATCCGGTGCTCATCCGGGAAAGATTCGGTCATTGTGTGGATATGATCATTGACGGCGGCGTCTGTCCGGGGGGGCAATCCACGGTCATCGGTATCGAGGAAGACGCCGTGGAAATCATCCGCATAGGAAGAGGCGATGTATCGGCCTTCACATAGAACATCTAAAGGTATGACAAAATGGGAAAACAAATGCTCATCAATGCGGTCCATCCCGAGCAGAAGCGGATGGCCATCGTCGACGACGGCAAACTGGTGGATTACAACATCCAGATGGCCGTCAAGGAGCCCATAACGGGCAATATCTACAAGGGAGTCGTCATGAAGGTCGAAAGGGGCCTGCAGGCGGCTTTCGTGAATTACGGAGGCAAGAAGGACGGGTTCCTCCCCCTCCGGGATGTGAGCCACGATTATCTCACGGAACGTCGGGACGGTGAGGGCGGCGGGGAGGGAGGCCACGGACACGGGCGCCCCTTCCTGAAAGTCGGCCAGGAGGTCCTGGTGCAGGTCATGCGGGAAGTGAGCGAGCGGAAAGGCGCCCTGCTCACCACCTACATCTCCCTGCCGGGACGTTATCTCGTTCTCCTGCCCAACAAGCAGGGCGGCGGTATTTCCCGGAAAATCGAGGACGAGGAGGACCGGAAGCGCCTCAAAGAGATCATGGGCCAGATCAAGCTGGAAGAAGGGATGGGCTTCATTATCCGCACGGCGGGCATGAGCCGGACCAAGCAGGAACTGGCCCGGGATTACCAACATCTCTCCCGGCTCTGGAAGGAGATCCAGAAGGCGGCAAAGAGCACACCGGCGCCGGCGGTGGTCTATCAGGAAAGCGACTTCGGCGTTTGTTCCCTTCGGGATTATTTTACCTCGGAAATCGAAGAGATCCTCGTGGACGACCAGGAAACCTTCCGGAAGATGAGGGCCTACTGTAAGACCGTTTCCCCCCGGACGGTGAAGATCATAAAACTTTACAAGGATATGGTCCCCATCTTCGACAGATACAATCTCGAGGATCAGATCCGGGTCATCTATCAGGAACGGGTGGATCTCAAATCCGGCGGCTATCTCATCATCAATCCCACCGAGGCCATGATCACCATCGACGTCAATTCCGGACGGGGTTCCAACAAACGAAATGTGGAGGAGACAGCGTTCCGTACCAATCTCGAGGCGGCGGAGGAGATCGCCCGCCAGTTGCGGCTCCGGGACCTGGGAGGGCTCATCGTCATCGACTTCATCGATATGATCGACCGCCAGCATCAGCTCGAGATCGAGCGGACCTTCAAGAAGGCCCTGAGCGTGGACCGTTCCCGCATTCAGATGTCCAAGATCTCGAAATTCGGCATGCTGGAGCTTTCCCGGCAGAAGAAGCAGTCCACGATCCAGGAAATCAGCTATACCGCTTGCCCCTTCTGTAAAGGTACGGGCTTCCGTCCCTCCCTGGAGTACACCGCCCTGAGCGCTTTCCGGAAGATCGAATCCCAGGCCGTGAAGAGAACTTACGCGTCCCTGAAAGTATCGCTTCCCCATGCGGTGTCGGACTATCTCCTGAACCAGAAGCGCCTCGAAATCAGCAGACTCGAGTCTATGTGCGAGATGTCGATCTACATCTCCGGTCATGCCGACCTGCAGTGGGACGAGATACGGATAGAACACGAGCTGCGGGAGACCCCTCCGGAAAGGGAATCGGAGAGGACGGAGGAGACGACGAAAGAGTCTCTGACGACTCCTGTCCCCGGCGGCAGGGGAAAGGAAAAGGAAGGGGGGGCGAAGGCTTCCGAGATCCCGGAGGGGTCCGGGGAGCCGGCCAAGAAGAAATCCCGTCGCCGCTCTCGACACCGCCGCAAAAAGTCGTCGGAAACGACGACGTCTCCCGGAGGGGACGTTCCGGAAGGAACCGATGCGGGAGCCCCGAAGGGGGAGGGGTCCGCGGAGACCTTTGTGAACTCCCTTGACGGGGAGGCCGTTCCCGCCGATTCCGGAAGGCATATAGAGGGAAAAGGCGGGGATCACCTTCCGGAAAGTCAGAAAAATAGCGGGGAAAAAGGGGCCACTCAAGAAGGGGAAGCGCAGGCAGAAGAATTCGCGGGATTTGTCCCGTCGGCGGAAGCGCCCGTGACGGACAGAAATCCGGATTCCGAGGCGTCCCCGGAGGAGACGACGACGCCGGATTCCGAGGTGACCAAACCCCCGCGCCGCCGCCGTCGCTCTCCGGGACGTACGGCCGGACGCCGGAAAAAATCCACGGCCCCGGCGACGGCTTTGCCGGAGGAGCAGGAGGCC
>JAGPFL010000105.1 GCA_018056545.1 Syntrophobacterales bacterium | reverse complement strand
TGTCGGGAGCGCCGAAGACCGCCAGGATATCGCCGGGCAGGAGGGCCATTTCCGCCTCGGGGTTGTAGAGCATTCCCTCTCCACGGCGGACGGTAAGGAGGGTCACCCCGTGTCTTTTCCGCAGTGCCAGTTCCGCAATGGTTTTGTTCGCCGCCGGGGCCCCGGCGGTGAGCCGGAAGGTGGCGATCTCCGCATCGGGAAGACAGATTTTCAAATCGGAACAGGTGATGGATTCCGGCGCCACCGTGCGGAACATGTCATAACCCGCCGCCCGCACCTCGGCGATGAATTGTTCGATCTCCGGTTTGGGGATGAGATACTTGCGGAGGACGCGACTGAAGATCTCCACCGAGGTCTCAAACTCCTCGGGAATCACCTCGTCGGCGCCGAGATCATAGAGGGCCTTCATCTCCTGGAGGAAGCGGGTACGGACGATCACATGGAGTTTCGGGTTCAGCTTTTTGGCCAGTTCGGTGATTCGTCGCGTCGCCGTGGGATCATTGATGACCACCACCATCGCCCGGGCCTGTTGGATGTCGGCGTGCCTCAATACGGCCTCGTGGGTAGCGTCTCCGTAATAGATCGGCTCGCCGGCCTTCCGCTCCCGCCGCACCGTCTCGGGGTTCATTTCCATAATCATATACGGAATGGCCGCCCTGGCGGCGGCACGGCTCACATTCCGTCCGTTGAGCCCGTAACCGACGATGATGAGATGATCCTGCCGGCGGGTACGCGTCACATGCCGGTGCAGGGGAGAACCGGTCTTCCAGCGCCGGGGCAACGGCCAGCCGACCACGCGGTCGGCAGCCGTAGGAGCGATTTTCAGCATAAAGGGGCTGAGGACCATGGTGATCACCGATACGGCAAGGAAAAGCTGATAGACATCGCCTCCCATCAGACCATGCTTTACCCCGACCAGGGAAAGGACGAAAGAAAATTCCCCGATCTGACTGAGGGCCAAGCCGGAAATCAGGGAGGGCCGCAGCGGCAGCCCTTCGAAGACCACGGCCGAGGAGGCGATCAGCGTTTTGAGAAGGATCACCCCCACAATGAGGAGAATGATTAAAGCGGGCTTGGCGAATACCACGTCGATGTCGAGGAGCATGCCGATGGATACGAAGAAGAAACTCAGGAAGACATCCCGGAAGGGCAGGATGTGGCCGATGGCATCATGACTGTATTCCGATTCCGAGATGATGAGTCCGGCCATGAAAGCCCCGAAGGCCAGCGACATCCCGATGGCATGGGTGAACCAGGCAACGGTGAGGCAGATGACGATGACCACCAGGAGGAAAAGTTCCCTACTCTTGGTCCTGGTCACATTGTACAGCAGGTAGGGGATAATCCACCTTGCTCCCACATAGACGGCGCCGATGGTGAGGAGGCCCTTCACGAGCAAGAGAAGCAGGGATGCGCCTATATCCCCTCCCGCACCTCCCAGGAAGGGCGTCAGGAGAATCATGGGAATGGCGATGAGATCCTGAAAGATCAGGATGCCCAGACATGCCCTCCCCTGGGGGGTGTCGATCTGAGACTGATCCTGGAGGAGCTTTAGAACGATCGCCGTGCTGCTCAGGGAAAGCAGACAACCGAAGAATACCGCCTGGCCGGGCGGATAGCCTGCCGTCATGGCGATCACCATGCCGGCCATGATGGAGATCCCCACCTGGATGCCGCCGCCGATCAACACCCCCCTTTTCATCTTGAGGAGGGTACGCAGCGAGAATTCCAGCCCGATGGTGAACAGCAGGGCGACCACTCCGAATTCCGCCAGGACCTCTACATTGTGCTTGGAAACGACCAGCTTGAGACCATCGGGTCCGGCCAGGATGCCGGCAACGATAAAACCGACGATGGAAGGGATGCGGAGTTTGTGAAAAACAAAAACGACGGTCACCGAAACCAGGAAGATGACGATTATGTCTTTAAGCAAGGGGATTTCCATGATTTCGTTCTACCTTTTGGCGCCGGGAATTGTCAAATGGATTATCGCCGCCGAGCTGATTGAATTATCACGGCTATTGTGCTAACTGACTCCAGCGTTACCCATGGGCGCAGCAAAAATTTTACCTTAGGGAGGAACACAACATGGCAGTACTGGAATGGACAAAAGATGAAAATGTCGCCGTGATCACCATGACCAACGGCGAAAACCGCCACAATCCGACCTTCACCGAGGCCATTTTGAAGGCCTTTGACGAAATTGAAGCCGACAGTGAAATCACCGCCGTCGTGATCACCTCCAACGATCCCAAGAACTGGTCGCAGGGCATCGATCTGACCTGGCTCATGGACGTCTTCGGAAAAAAGGATTTTCAGGCCATCAAAGATTTCATGTATGGTCTCAACAAGATCTTCAAGCGGATCCTCCTGTATCCCATGCCGGTCATCGCCGCGGTCAGCGGCCATGCCTTCGGAGATGGGAGCATCATGGCCTGTGCCTGCGATTTCCGCTTCATGCGCTCCGACAAGGGGTTCTTCTGCTTCCCCGAGGTGGACATCAGCATCCCCTTTCTACCCGGAATGTTCGCCCTCCTGAAAAAGGCGATCCCCTATTACAAATTCGAAGACGCCGTCTTCAGCGGCAAGCGTATGGGGGCCAAAGAGTTGGAGGAACACCACATCATCGTCAAGGCCTGCGCGGACTATGAGGAGCTGATGAAGGAATCCGTAGCCTTTGCCAAGAGCTTCAAAAAGAAACGGACCATTTTCGGGGAAATGAAAAAGAGGATGCACAAGCACATCATCGAAATCATGGACAAGGAAGATCCGGAATACATCGAACCGCTGAAGCTTATGGTGTGAAACCGCGAGGATCATGAAAAAGATCATTGATCGGTATATTCTGAAGGAGATCGCCTTCCCCTTTTTCATGATCCTCTTCATCCTCACCTTCGTTCTCCTCATGGGGAAGATTCTTCAGCTCATGGACCTGATGGTCAACAAGGGCATCCGGCTCACCGATATCGCCCTGCTCATCTTCTACCTAATGCCCTCCTTCCTCCTGTTCACCATTCCCATCTCCCTGTTTGTGGCCATCATGATGGGACTGGGGCGCCTCTCCAGCGACAACGAGCTTATGGTCATGAAAGCGGCGGGAATGAGCCTGCCGCAAATCGCCCGTCCTATCCTTATCGCCGTCACGGCCTGTTTCCTGCTTACGGCACTGACCAGTTACTATCTCGCCCCCTACGGTAATTACGCCGTCAAGTCACTGCTCTTCGACATCGCCCGGAAAAAGGCCAGCGTCGCCATCAAGGAAAAGGTGTTCAACGACGAATTCAGCGGCATCCTGTTATACGCCGACCGGGTGCCTGTCAGCGGGGAACACATGGAAGGGGTTCTCATCTCCGATACCCGCAATACCGGCGAGCAGAGCACGATCATCGCCTCCCGAGCCTATCTGATCGCCGACCCGAACGCCATGACCGTCACCTTGCGCCTGGAAAACGGCGCCACCCACAGCGTGGATCGCAGTCTGAAGAGCTACCGGCGGATGGATTTCGCCCGCTATGACATAAAACTGGATCTGGGCGCCGCCATGAGCGCCGAAGCGGGAAAAACCAAGTCCAGCACGGAAATGACCATCGGGGAGATGGTGCAGCGGATGCGGGACAAGAAGCTCAGGGAAACGGACCTGCGGGAACTGGCCATAGAAATAAACAAAAAGTTCTCAATTCCCGTCTCCACCCTGGTCTTCGGCATCCTCGGCATCCCGTTGGGAATCCGGAAGCACCGCACGGCCAAATACTGGGGATTCACCATCGGTCTGGCCGTGGTGCTCGCCTATTATCTCCTCCGTCTGGGCGGAGAAGCCCTGGCCGAAACGGGACAACTGACGCCGTTTATCGGGACCTGGACTCCCAACATCATCCTGGGTGCGGCCGGGATCTGGCTGTTTATGAGGGCAGCGGCGGAGAAACCCCTTTGGCCTGAGATGGGTGGGAAGTTGACAAGATCATGAAGATTCTGGACCGTTACCTCCTCAGAGAATATCTGAAAACATTCTTCCTCCTCCTGCTGTCCATCATTTCCATCTATCTGATAATTGACTTTTTCGGCAAGATCCGGATGTTCATGAGCAACAACGCCACAGCGGGGCAAATGGCGGCCCATTTCTTCTACATGATCCCCACGGTCGTCTCCCAAACGACACCGGCGGTGATCCTTCTGGCTACCCTGATTACCTTCGGCACCCTGTCCAAGCACAACGAGATCGTTGCCGTCAAGGCCAACGGGATCAGTCTCTACCGCCTGAGCTTACCCCTGGTGATCGTCTGTGCGATCGTCAGCATCCTCCTCTTTTTTTTCACCGAATTGATCACCCCCCGGGCATTTCAGCAGGCGGAACACATCCGGTTGGTAGAGGTGCAGAAGCAGGAGTCATTGGGGATATTCAAACAGAACGAGATCTGGTATCGGGGAGACAATACGATATATAATTTCCGCATGTTCGACCCCAAGACCAATTCCCTTCATGGGATCACGATTCACTATCTCGATCCCTCGTTTCAACTGATCCGGAGGATCGACGCCGAACGGGCAAACTGGCAGGAAGGGAAATGGATCTTTCATAATCTACTGATCACCACCCGGAATGCCGGGGACGGTTTTCCCCGCCTGGAAAGACTGACGACCCAAACGATACCTCTTCCCGAGAAACCGGAAGACTTCAAACAGGTGCAAAAAGAGGCGGACAAGATGGGTTTTTTCGAGCTGTACCCCTATATCAGAAAACTGGAGGCCGACGGTTACGATGCGACCCGTTACCGGGTGGATTTGCACGGCAAGGCATCTTTCAGCATTGTGAGCCTAATCCTGTTGACCATCGGCATCAGTTTTTCCCTGAGGTCCGAGCGTAGCGGCGGAGTGGCGCAAAGCATCGCCGCCGGAGTGATCATCGGATTTTCCTACTGGCTGGTCTTCGCCTTTTCCCTTTCCCTGGGGCGCTCCGGCAACCTCCCTCCCCTGCTGGCAGCCTGGCTCCCCAATCTGCTCTTTGCCGGCGTGGCGTACGCCATGATCCGCCGGGTGAACACCTAAAGATCCACCTTATGAAAACAACCGGAAAATTATCTGGAAGGTTTGATTCTCATCCCGGAACTCATGATCTTTTCGAGTTCGCATCTTCGACGTTCGAACGAGTCCGCATCCACCCTGGGCGACGGTTTGATCATC
>JAGPFL010000020.1 GCA_018056545.1 Syntrophobacterales bacterium | reverse complement strand
GGATACTACCCATGCGGCGAGCCTTTTTGCCCTCCAGCAATTCGGGAACATCTACACCCGCATGATGAATCCCACAACGGATGTCTTTGAACGGCGGATTGCCGCCATCGAGGGAGGCAGCGGAGCCCTGGCCGTTGCCTCCGGTCAGGCGGCGATTACCTTGGCCATCCTGGCCGTTACCCGCTTGGGTGACGAGATCGTCGCCGCCGATAATCTCTACGGGGGAACCTATCAACTCTTCCATCATACCCTCCCCCGACTGGGCCGAACGGTGAGATTCGTCAATTCCCAGGCGCCGGAGATGTTCCGGCAGGCCTTGACGGACAGAACGAGGGCTATTTACACGGAAACCATCGGTAATCCCAAGCTGGACGTCCCCGATTTTGAAGCCATCGCTGCCATCGCCCGGGATGCCGGGATACCTTTTATCGTGGATAACACCTGTGGCGTGGGACTGGTGCCGCCCCTGGCCTATGGCGCCGATATTATTGTCGCTTCGGCAACGAAATTTATCGGCGGTCACGGAACCTCCATCGGCGGGGTAATCGTGGACGGGGGCAAGTTCAACTGGGGAAATGGCAACTTCCCGGAATATACGGAACCCGACCCGAGCTACCACGGCCTGAAATTCTGGGAAGTCTTCGGGGCCTTGCCTGAGGCAGGGAATATCGCCTTCATCACCAAGACCAGGGTTGAATTACTCCGTGATCTCGGGGCCTGTCTGAGCCCCTTCAATGCCTTCCTCTTCCTCCAGGGTCTGGAAACCCTGACCCTGCGGCAGCAGAAACATTCGGAAAACGCCCTCGCCGTGGCGAATTTTCTCCAAGACCACCCCCTGGTGAACTGGGTGAACTATCCCGGGCTGCCGGGTCATCCCAGCCATGCCACAGCGCGTAAATATCTGCAAGGGTATTACGGCGCGTTAGTGGGCTTCGGAATCAAGGGTGGCCTGGAGGCGGGCAAGCGGTTCATCGAGTCCGTCAAACTGCTCTCCCACCTGGCGAATATCGGCGATGCCAAGAGTCTGGTCATACACCCTGCCTCGACAACCCACCAGCAGTTGACTAGAGAGGAACAGGAGGCGACGGGGGTAACGGAAGACTTCGTTCGTTTATCCATCGGTATCGAGGATATCGAGGACATTAAAGAGGACATCGATCAGGCATTGAGCAAAGCCGCCAAGAAAGGATAAGATTCATGAAAATATATAACGATATTACCGAAACTATCGGACACACCCCCCTGGTGCGGCTGCATAGGCTTGCCAACGGGAGCAAGGCGCAGGTTGTGGTCAAGCTGGAATCATTCAATCCCCTCTCCAGTGTCAAGGATCGCATCGGTGCCGCCATGATTGCGGCGGCAGAGGAACGGGGTCTACTGAAACATGGATCCGTCCTGGTGGAGCCCACCAGCGGCAACACCGGCATTGCCCTGGCCTTTGTGGCTGCTTCCCGGGGCTACCGTCTGATCCTTACCATGCCGGATACGATGAGTGTGGAAAGACGGCAACTTCTCGAATTATTCGGGGCGGAACTTGTTCTCACTCCGGGAACGGAAGGGATGAAGGGGGCCATCAGGAAGGCGGAAGAATTGGCAGCGACTATTCCCGGGGCTTTCATGCTCCAGCAGTTCAACAACCCGGCCAATCCCGGAATTCACCGCCGGACGACGGCGGAGGAAATCTGGAGCGATACGGATGGGCAAGCGGACATCCTGGTGGCCGGCGTCGGCACGGGGGGGACCATCACCGGGATCGGGGAGGTACTCAAGGCCCGGAAGCCGGAATTCAGGGTTGTCGCCGTGGAACCCGCCGATTCGCCCGTTCTTTCGGGAGGTCAGGCCGGACCGCACAAGATCCAGGGTATCGGCGCCGGTTTTGTGCCAAAGGTGCTGAATAGAGGAATCATCGATGAAATAATCAAGGTGACCAATGAGACCGCCGGGATTACCGCCCGCCGCCTGGCCAGGGAAGAGGGCATTCTGGCGGGGATATCCTGCGGCGCTGCGGTCTGGGCCGCCCTGGAGGTCGCCAAAAGACCGGAAAACGAGGGCAAGTTGGTGGTTGTCATTCTCCCCGACACGGGGGAACGATATCTGACCACCTGGTTATTCCGGGAAGGGTGATGTAAAGTTTCAATGGCTTCAAAATTAATAAAAAATAATCAGGCGTTGCCTGATATGAGATTGACAAATAATGGTCAGCGGCAGCCCGAGGCAGCGGCTGAGTTTGTTGAAACCAGGTATTTCACCTTTGCTTCTCCGCCCAATGAAATGCCTCTGGAATGCGGTGAAAAGCTGGGTCCCATCACCCTGGCCTATGAGACCTACGGACGACTCAATACCCAGCGGTCCAACGCCATCCTGATTCTTCACGCCCTGTCCGGCGACGCCCATGCCGCAGGCGTCCATGCCGGCGAGAATGATCCGGGCTGGTGGAGCGAGATGGTCGGCCCGGGGAAGGGTTTTGATACGGATAAATATTTCGTGATCTGTTCCAATATCATCGGGGGCTGCAAGGGCTCGACGGGTCCTGCATCTCTGAATCCGCGGACGGGCCGGCCTTACGCCCTGGATTTTCCCTTCCTGACTATGGCCGACATCGTAAACGCCCAGCGCCGGCTCATTGATCATCTGGGCATCGAAAAGCTCCTTTGCGTCGCCGGGGGCTCCATGGGGGGAATGCAGGCCCTCCAGTGGGTGGCTTCTTATCCCAACCGGGTACAAGCGGCTATCCCGATAGCCACGGCTCTGAAACATTCGCCCCAGCAGATCGCCTTCAACGAGGTCGTACGCCAGTCCATTATGGCTGATCCCGCCTGGCGGGAGGGGAACTACTATGATTTCGGGCAACCGGAAAAAGGTCTGGCTGTCGCCCGCATGATCGGTCATATAACCTTCATGAGCGATCAGTCCATGGAGGAGAAATTTTCCCGGCGACTGAAAAACGGCGCCTTCAGCTTTAATCTCGATGCCGACTTCGAGGTGGAGGGCTATCTTCGCTACCGGGGGGCCAACTTCGTGAAGCGTTTCGACGCCAACTCGTACCTCTATATCACCAAGGCGATGGATTACTTCGACCTTTCCGGCGGGAAACTCATCCCGGCGGGGAAACCCATCAATACACGGTTCCTGGTCATTTCCTTCCAGTCGGACTGGCTGTATCCATCGCACCAATCCCAGGAGATCGTCCGGGAACTGAAGGGCAAACAGGTGGACATCACCTACTGTGAATTGAAATCGACTTACGGCCACGACGCCTTCCTGGTGGAAGTGGAGGAGCAGACGGAACTGATCTGCCACTTCCTCGACGTAACCATGAAGGGCTACCATAGCTGGAACGGCAACGGTGCCACTGTTGGCGGGTTTGCATAGAGAAACCGCCAAGATGCGACTCTCGACAGGTTCTCATAATGTGAGCTCGGCGATACTCCCTCCCCTTCAAGGGTAGGGAATTGGTGGGGACGGCTTTAGAAAGGAATGGAATTTGTCATCGACAGTGAATAATTTTCCGGATCGTCTCGATCATCGCATCATTTATGACGCCATCGCTTCAGGAGCGCGGGTCCTCGATCTGGGCTGCGGCACAGGAGAGTTGCTCTACCACCTGGTCCGGAACAAGCAGGCCCGGGTTCAGGGGATTGAAATGGACCAGAAGGCTGTTTATGAATGCGTAAAAAGGGGTTTGAGCGTCTTCCAGGGAGACATTGAAACCGGCCTGGTAGAATTTCCCGATGGGTCCTTTGATGATGTCATCATTAATCAGTGCCTCCAGGAGGTGCGGAAAGTGGATTTTGTTATCGAAGAATCCCTGCGGGTGGGGAAGCGGGTGATCGTGGGCTTTCCAAATTTTGCCCATTTCACTTCCCGCCTGATGCTGGCCTGGGAGGGGCGCTCTCCGGTCACGGCCGCCCTGCCCTATTTATGGTATGATACGCCGAATGTCCGGTTTCTCAGTATCAAGGATTTCCAGATATTCTGCGCAGAAAAAAGGCTGAGGGTTATTAGCGCCCATTTTCTGGGAAAGAAGGGAACGGTAACTTGTTGGCCGAATCTCATGGCCCTGAATGCGGTTTTTATCCTGACAAAAGTAAAGGAAGGTGGATAATGATGAAGCCTGTTTACTTCGATTATGCGGCGACGACGCCATGTGACCCGGAAGTTGTGGCAGCCATGTTGCCGTACTTTCACGACCGTTTCGGCAATCCGGCGAGCATGCACGCCTTCGGCCAGCAGACCAAAGGGGCTGTCGAAGAGGCCCGGGAGCGTATCGCCGCCTTCCTGGGAGCCGCCCCCGGGGAAATAGTTTTCACCAGCGGCGGCACGGAGAGCAACAACATGGCCGTCAAGGGGGTGGCCTACGCCCGGCGGGGTAAAGGGAACCATATCATTACTTCTCGGATAGAACATCATGCCGTCCTGGAACCCTGCCACTTCCTGGAAAAAGAAGGATTTGAAATCACGATCCTTCCTGTCGATGGCGACGGCCTCGTCGATCCCGATGAAGTCCGGAAGGCGATCACCGGCAAGACGATCCTGATCTCCATCATGCACGCCAACAACGAGATCGGCACGGTCCAGCCCATTGCGGAAATCGGGAGGATCGCCAGGGAACGGGGCATTCCGTTGCACACTGACGCCGTCCAGACCCTGGGTCACCTGCCTTTTACGGTAAACGACCTGAACGTCGATCTCCTGAGTGCCTCTGCTCATAAGCTATACGGTCCCAAAGGCGTCGGGATCCTGTACGTGCGGAAGGGAACGCGGCTCACCCCCTTTATGCATGGCGGAGATCAGGAAAACCGGCGCCGTGCTTCGACCCATAACGTTCCCGGTATTGTCGGCTTCGGCAAAGCGGTGTCATTGGCCCAAATACACCGGGAAGATGAGGGGCGGGCCCTGAGCGCCTTCCGGGATAAATTGATCGAGGGTTTTCAGGAGCGGATGGACCAGGTGAAGCTCAACGGTCATCCGACGCGGCGCTTGCCCAATAACGTCAACATCTCCGTGGCCCACGTCGAAGGAGAGGGGATGCTCCTCAGCCTCGACATGCTGGGCATTGCCTGCTCTACGGGTTCGGCCTGTTCCTCCTCGAGTCTGGAGCCGTCCCACGTCCTTATGGCCATCGGTCTGCCTCACGAGCTGGCTCACGGTTCCCTCCGTTTCACCCTGGGACGGCCGACGACTATGGCGGACATCGACCGTCTCCTGGAGGTGCTGCCGCCGGTGGTGCAGCGTCTCCGCGCCGTGTCGCCGTTGTATAATTCGAAGAAAAGTTAGTGAGGTTGCCATGAGCCAATACAGTGAAAAGGTGATGGACCATTTCGCGAATCCCCGCAATGTGGGAGAAATCGAAAACGCCGATGGCATAGGCAAGGTGGGGAACCCCGTCTGCGGGGACATCATGAATCTCTACCTGCGGGTGGAAAACAACATTATCACCGATGCCAAATTCAAGACCTTCGGTTGCGGGGCGGCAATCGCCACCAGCTCCATGGTGACGGAACTGGTCAGAGGCAAGACCGTCGAGGAAGCCCTGGGTATTTCCAACCGGGCGGTGGCGGAGGCGCTGGGAGGGCTCCCGCCCATCAAGATGCATTGCTCCGTCCTGGCGGAAGAAGCACTGCAGGCGGCAATCAACGATTATTTAAAGAAGAAGCGGGAGAAGTCATGAGTAAAAAGGTGGCCCTGGCCCTAAGCGGCGGCGTGGACTCTTCCACCGCCGCCTGGCTCCTCAAGGAAGAGGGCTATGATGTCGTCGGCATCACCATGTGCCTGGGAATCCCGACCGAAGCGGGTGGACGCATCAAATGCTGCGGTCCCCAGGAGATCGAAGACGCCCGCCGGGTATGCCAGAGATTGGAGATTCCCCATTATGTTCTCGATTTTGCCGATGATCTCGATGCAATGGTGATTCGTCCGTTCATCGCCGAATACCTGCGGGGGCGAACCCCCAACCCATGCGTGGAATGCAACCGGACCATCAAATTCGGGAGTCTTCTGCAAAAAGTACGGGCCATGCAGTTTGATTATCTGGCCACCGGACATTACGCCCGGGTGGAGCATACCCCGGAGATCTCCTGCCTGCGGGTGGCCCGCGACGCCAAGAAGGATCAAACCTATTTCCTCTATGCCATGGGCAGAGAGGCCTTGCGGCAGGTCCTCTTTCCCCTGGCCGGTTATGTCAAGGAGGAGGTGCGGAGGCTGGCGGCCGCAGCGAAGCTGCCGATTGCGGAAAAACCGGACAGTCAGGACATCTGTTTTATTCCTGAGGAAGGTTTTGCCTCCTTTCTGGCGCGTTACACGGGAAAAGACATCCTGGCGGGAGATATCGTGGATCGGGAGGGGCGAATACTCGGACGTCATCGGGGGCTGCCCTTCTATACGGTCGGACAGCGGGGCGGCCTGGGGATCAGCAATCCCGTCCCGCTCTATGTCCTGTCTCTTGATGTTAGCGGCAACCGGCTGATCGTCGGTGAAAAGAAGGAAGTGCGGGCAAGGGGTCTTGTCGCCGATCGCCTCAACCTCCTGGTGGATAAACCACCCCGGCGGGGAACGGCGAAGATCCGTTATGCTCACCGGGCGGCGCCCTGTGATATCGCCTGGGGGGAAGGAATGATGACCGTCCGCTTCGATTCACCGCAGGAGGCCATCACCCCCGGCCAATCCGTGGTCGTCTATGACGGCGATCTCGTTGCCGGCGGGGGAATCATCCGGGAAGAAGTCCCGTGACCTGGGGACTTCACCTTCATTGCCGGGCGGCAGTTTCCTGATGGCAACTTATTGCAAATATGAAGGGTTTATCGATGAGCATCGTTGAAAGGATATTACAGTTAAAAAAGGAAAGAAACGCCGTCATCCTCGCCCATAATTATCAGATTCCCGAGGTGCAGGATATCGCCGATTTTGTCGGCGATTCTCTGGGCTTGAGCACGCAGGCAGCTAAAACGGACGCGGACGTCATCGTTTTCTGCGGGGTCCATTTCATGGCGGAAACGGCCAAGATTCTCTCGCCGGAAAAAATCGTCCTGCTGCCGGAGAAGGCCGCTGGCTGCCCCATGGCGGACATGATCGCCGCCGAACAACTCCGCGCCTTGAAGGCGGAACACCCCGGTGCCAAAGTACTCTGCTACGTCAACACCTCAGCCGCCGTCAAGGCGGAATGCGACTTGTGCTGTACCTCCGCCAACGCTGTGCGGATGGTCCGGGATGGGCTCAGGGATGCGGAGGAGATTATCTTTGTCCCCGATAAATATCTGGCCGATTACGTGGCGACCCAGACCGGACGTTCTTTTATCGTCTGGCCCGGTTTCTGCCCGACCCACGCCCGGATCCTGCCGGAAAACATCCGTGAGGAAAAGGAACTGCATCCGGAAGCGGCGGTGATCGCCCATCCCGAGTGTCCCCGGGAAGTACGGGAGCTGGCCGACTGCGTAACCTCCACGGAGGGAATGTGCCGCTATGCAAGGGAAACCGGCGCCCAAGAGATCATCGTTGCCACGGAACGGGGCATCCTCCATCGCCTCCGGAAGGAAAACCCCGGCAAATCGTTCTACCCGGCTTCCAAGTTCGCCCTCTGCATGAACATGAAGCTGATCCAATTGGAGAAGATTCTCTGGTCACTGGAGGACATGGGTCATGAAATCCTTGTCCCCAAGGAAATTGCCGATCAGGCCCGAGCGAGCATCCAAAGAATGATCGATTTCAGCGAGTGAAACAGGATGATAAAAGGTAAAGTTGTTGCGGTATGTCATAGCGATCGGAAAGGCACCCGCAAGGTTCCCGTGCCGTCAGGTGTCTTTGTCGAGGATTACGGCCTGTCCGGAGACGCCCATGCCGAATCAGGCATCGGTCGCCAGGTGAGCCTCCTGGCCGAGGAGAGCATCGAGAAGATGAAGCGCCTCGGCATTGAAGTGGGCGCGGGTGATTTTGCCGAGAACCTGACCATCTCGGGTATGGCGCTGCACCTTCTGGCCCCGGGCACCCGTTTGCGCGCCGGCGCCGATGTCCTGCTGGAAATCACCCAGATCGGCAAGGCCTGTCACAAGGGGTGCGCCATTTTTGAACAGGTGGGAACGTGCATCATGCCCAAGGAGGGGGTCTTTGCCCGGGTACTCCGGGGCGGAACCATCCATACCGGCGACGCCGTCGAGATCGAAAAACAGGGTTAACGGGAAAAATCCTCCTTCTTGAAGGTAAAAGATAAATGTAATCACCCCCACGCTACTGAATTGAAAAGATTAACGTATTTCCTCCCCCTTCAAGGGGGAGGTCGGGAGGGGGATGGGGTTGTTTTGAAGGTATTGGAAGAAGACGGGATTGAGGACAGGACTATGGAGGAAACAAGTCGTCTGGATCTGGCGGCGGTAGTGGACGCGCTGTGCGTCACGAACAACGGTTTTTCCGGGGCCATGCGCCGGGATCAGAACGATCAGTCCCTCCCTTCCCGGGACATCATCATTGATATTGTGGAAGCTTTGCGTTCCGTCCTGTTTCCCGGTTATTTCGGGTTCTCCGGCCTGCGGGCCAGCAGCGCCCACTTTCACGTCGGCGCTACCCTGGACCGTCTGCGACCCATCCTCGAGGAGCAGATAAGAAGGGGGCTTTGCTTTTCATGCTTCCGGGGGCGCGATGCCAACCGCTCCTCTCATGCCGAGGGTTATTGTCCCGATTGCGATCGCCGGCCCGAAGATGTCACCAACAGTTTCCTTGCCCGTCTGCCCGCCATCCAGCGCCTGTTGTCAACGGATGTCCAGGCCGCCTTTGAGGGCGATCCCGCCGCTTCGAGTCCCGACGAGGTCATCTTCTGTTACCCGGGGCTGCTGGCGATCACCAATTACCGCCTCGCCCACGAATTGCATCGTCTGGAGGTACCCCTCATCTCCCGAATGATCACGGAATACGCCCACAGCATCACGGGCATCGACATCCACCCCGGGGCCGCCATCGGCAGATACTTTTTTATTGACCACGGCACCGGGGTGGTCGTGGGAGAAACCTGTGTCATCGGCGACCGGGTACGCATTTACCAGGGGGTAACCCTGGGGGCCAAGAGTTTCAAACTGGACGAGGAGGGCAAACCGATCAAAGGTATTCCCCGTCACCCGGTGGTGGAAGACGACGTGACCATCTATTCCGGCGCGACCATTCTCGGGCGGGTCACGATCGGCAAAGGTTCCGTTATCGGCGGCAATGTCTGGCTCGTCGAGAGTGTTGCTCCCTACAGCCGGATCTCCCAGGCGCAGATCCGGCAGGAGCTTTATGAAAATGGCGCGGGGATCTGAATAAGGGTGCGTCCCTTACAGAAATATACGTTTAGGGAGTATATAAATGGCCAAGATAACGCTCAGTAAATGCCCTAAGGTTTACATCCTCGAAACCCATCGTTCCAAGACGCCGGATTCCACCCTGAAGTTTGTGGAGAAGATCAGGGAAACGGTGGGCATGATTTCCTTCCTTAATGCCACCGCAGTGGACAAAATCGGGATTCAGGTCTTCACCTGCGACCGCATCCGGCCCGACGGTTCCCTGACCAGCCACACCGGCAAGGGGGTATCTCCGATCCAGGCGCAGGTCTCCATCACTATGGAGGCCATCGAGCGTTACTGTTCCGAATTCCGAAAGGAATATCTGGATAAGCTCGTCCGGGGAAGCTACAATCAACTAAGAGTGAAGTTCAACGTCCTTGATCCCCGGGAAATGATCCTCGCGGAGACAAACGGTTATGATCACGATTGGGAAATCCATTGGGCCTGGGGAACGGATCTGGCCCAGAACGAAGAGATACTAGTCCCGGCCTGTGCGGTCTACCATCCCTTCCACGAGGACCGGGCCTTGATGATGAATACCCATACCAACGGCATCGCCGCCGGCAATACCATGGAGGAAGCGGTGATACACGGGCTGGCCGAGGTGGTGGAACGCGACGCCTGGAGTATTGCCCAATACACCCAGCATTTTCATGATGCCATCTTTATCGAAGACGAAAAGGAAAATGAATTCATTATTGGCATTTTTAACCAGTTCGCCCAGGCGGGCATTGAAATAACCGCCAAAGACCTCACCACCGATGTGGGAATACCTGTCGTGGCCGCCTTTTCTCGAGATCTCGAATATCGAACGATGGAGACCATCGACGGCTTCGGCGCCCATCTGGACCCCAAGGTGGCTTCGGTGCGCGCCCTCCTTGAAATCGCCACGACCCGGGCCCTCTTCCTACAAAAATACGGCCTCGCCGGGATGTGCGATACGGCGCCCCTTTATCTCCATAGTGGGGAAGAAGAAAACTTTCGTTTCTATGCCTATCGCCAAAAGGGCATCAAAGAAATCGCGACGGATTATAGCAATGATATCTACGACGACATCCAAATCGCCCTGGCCAAACTTCGGACCGCGGGACTGGAACGGGTAATCGCCGTCGATCTCAGTCGTTCCGATGTGGATATCCCCACCGTCCGCATGATCATCCCCGGCATGGAAACCTACTGTTTTGACAAAACCAGGGTAGGAGCCAGGGCGACAAGAGCTCTTGCCGAGTCAACTTGATCCCACAATGGAGATAATTCTGAAAGGTCGTCAATGAACGACGGATTTTACGATGTCTTTAGGGTCAAGAAGATTGTCTGTACGGACGGCGCCGCCGGCCTGGGGGATACGGAAAGGAAAGTCATCGGCGAAATATCGCTCAAGATCTACATCAACGGCACGGAATACGCGTCCCTCCTTTGTCTCAATCAATTGACGGAAGAGCTGGCTCTGGGATTTCTATACAGTGAAGGCGTTATCGATATGATCGCCGATGTAGCCTCCATATCCTGCAATGAGCGCCTCTTCGCCGTGATGATCGACCTTGCTTCCGGAAGAGCGGTGGAAAAGTGCGAAAGCCTGCGCAGCGTTACGTCGGGGTGCGGTAGATGTTTTACTTACATTAATCCTCTGAAAGATGATAAATTTCTACCAGTTGCCAACCAGGATAAATTTTATCTTGCCGACATCCTGAACTCTATGAAGGATTTCGAGCAGCGCTCCGAGGTTTACCGGGAAATCGGCGGGGTGCACAGCGTCTTGTTCCGCCATCACGACTTTTCTGTTTTTATCGAAGACATCGGCAGGCACAACTGCTTTGACAAGATCGCCGGTGTCCTCCTTAGGACAGGTAAAATGGATCTTGTCGGCAGGGGCATGCTCTTCGTGAGCGGTCGGGTATCATCTGAAATTATCACCAAGGTCATCAGACTTGGCGTTCCTGTCCTGGTCTCCCGGTCCACACCCACAGCAGCTGCGGTAACCCTCGCCAGAAAGTACAAGGTTACGCTCCTGGGCTATGTGCGCCGTAATTCCGGATTCGTTTATTCCGGGGAAGAGCGGCTTATGCACAGATGGGTTTGATATTATGAGCGAACGTATGGGTATAATCATCAAAACGCCCGTCCGCCCGGCGTCTTCTTCCCGCCACTGTCGTTCCCGTCAGCAGGGTGAAAATTGTATTGTCCATGATGTGTCCTTTAAAAAATGATCATGGACATTACAGAACGAGCGTTCTAACCAATCGAGGGAAATGTTTGGGATGATTTGTCAGGGGCTGTTTCTTGAGGCAAATATTTAAGGCAAGTACGGTAAACAGACCTTGCGTTTATTGCTGAATTCTGATATTCAGAAATCAGAATACTAAAGATAAGGAGCAACGAACTATTATGCAATCTTTCTCAGCAGAGATAAAATCGCGGGGCCAATTGACTATTCCCAAGAAAGTTAGGGACATGATGCATTTTGATGAAGGACAAACCGTCTCGATCATCCCTGTGGGAGATATGGTTGTCCTCTCAGCAAAGAGGCTGGAACTGGATGAAGCCCGGCGGCAGATCCGTCGCATCATGAAGCGATCAGGGTGTTCTATGGATGAATTGATGTCCGGTCTCCATGATGAACGCGACAACCTTTATCAGGACCTGTATGGCAAAAAAAACGATTAAGGTATTTCTGGATTCCAATGTGATCCTGTCGGGTCTACTGTCTGACAAAGGTTCTCCGCGGGTGATTCTCGACCTGCTCTGTCTTGACATGCCCTTCCTAAAAGGCGTCACAGGCGAATACAACTTGTTGAAAATAGAACGTAATATCAAACAACGGCTGCCGACGATTCTGGATATTTATCACACCTATCTCCCGAAACTGCGGCTTGAGATTGTACCGCTGCCGACTCTGGATGCGCTAAAGCCCTATTTCAACAGGATTGCCGACAAAGATGCACCTGTTCTGGCATCGGCGGTGATAGGCGACGCCGATTATCTCGTCACTGGAGATAAAAAGGATTTTGACAAATTCAAGGATGACGCGAGCCTTCCTCTGAAAGTTGTCAACCCTTCAGAGCTCTTGATTCTACTTGGTTGTTCTTATTCCGATGCTTCTACAGAGCGATGATAACAGGGAAATGATCTACCACACCTTTCTGTTTGATGAAAACATCTGGATGGCTCGGGGGGTTTATATCGACGGGCAGGGGAAGTACCATTCCGTGGCCGGACAAAGCGTGATCACCCATGCCACGGATCAATGGATCAACGACTCCGCCATGCATCTGGAGGGCAATCCCGCCGTGGAATTCCGTAACCGCTACGAGATCGAACCCATGGAAAGAAATCAGGAGATGACGACCTGGCGTTCGGAAAACCCCGCCCTGGGAAGGATGTCGGGAAGATTCATCATCGTGGACGATTCCATCCTGTCGGTATTTGCCTCCGCCGACGGCGTTTTCCAGGGAACGGAGTACCTGCGCCTCATCGACGACGATCTCTACTGGAACCGGGGCAGTCTCCTGCAGGGTGATAAGAAGGCATCCTCCTGGGCGTTGGAGCTCCGGAGAAAGTAGGAAAGCGGACATGTTGCGGATGGAGCGTTCAGGAACGCGAGACATTGCTGCGGCGAAGCCATTTTTCAAAGGACTTGATTCAACCCTTTCAATCCACGAAGATTGATACAAAATCGAATTTATTGACGTCCACCAGCCCCCGGTCCGTCAGTTTCAGTTCAGGTATCACCGGCAGAGCCAGAAACGAAAGGTGCATGAACGGCTCCCGGAGCTGGCAGCCATACTGCTGGGCGACATAACGAATGTCCTCCCAGCCCCGGGCGATCTCCGCCAGGGGGCGGTCGGACATAAGCCCGGCGATGGGCAGGGGCAGGCGCGCCACTATTCCGTCCTCGCCGGCAATGGCCAGCCCGCCCCGCATCTCCTCCACCGCCTGCGCCGCCGCTATCATCTCCCCATCGGTACAGCCCACACAGATGATGTTATGGGAATCGTGGGCCACCGACGTCGCCAGTGCGCCTTTTTTCAGGCGAAACCCCCGCACGAGGCCCACGGCGATGTTTCCCGTGCCGCGATGACGCTCGATAACGGCGATCTTCAATATATCATGGCCCACGTCCGCCACGACTTCGCCATCCCGGACCGGCGCGTCCAGGATCGCCTGCCGGGTGAGAATCTGATCGGGAATCAGCTCGATCACCCGCACTCTATTTCCCGCGGCAGGGATGGCCAGGGTGCTCCGGTCATATGGTTTGACCTGCATGGCTGACACATCGGCGGGCAACGCGCTGCCGGGAACCCGCACGGATAATTCCCCCTCCTTCACGACCTGGCGGCCGTCCTTGAAGACATGCGCCACCCGGACCGGATCGCAGGAAGACAACAGGACCAGATCAGCACGGTAGCCCGGCGCCACGGCGCCGCGGTCCGGCAGGAAAAAATAGCGGGCAGTGTTCAGGGTGGTCATGGCAATGGCCTGGAGCGGTTCCAGGCCGCGGCGGATCGCCAGGCTCATGACGGCATCCAGGTGGCCCTGGTGCAGGATGTCATGGGGGTGGAGATCGTCGGTGACCAGGGAGCACTGCCGCAGGGAGGCCGTTTCGACCAGCGGCAGCAGGGTGGCGAGGTTCTTGGCCTGGGTACCTTCCCGGATCATGATATGCATCCCCAACCGGAGCTTTTCCCGGGCTTCATCAAGTCGCGTACACTCATGATCGGAGCGGATGCCGGCGGCGACATAGGCATTGAGGGACTTGCCTGAGAGCAAGGGGGCGTGCCCGTCGATCACGGCATCGCCGAAGACGGCGATCTTGGCCAAAACATCAGGGTCGGCGTAGATCACCCCGGGGAAATTCATCATCTCGGCCAGACCCAGAATGCGTTTCTCCCCGCGGAGTGCGGCCAGTTCTTTGGCTTCCAGGCGGTATCCCGAGGTTTCCAAATGGGTGGCCGGGACGCAGGAGGGTGCCATGAGAAAGAAATCCACCGGCAATCCCTCGCTGTCCTGAAGAAGGTAGCGGAGACCCTTGATCCCCAGGACATTGGTGATTTCATGGGGATCGGCCACGATGGCCGTCGTGCCGTGGGGCAGGACGGCCCTGGCCAGTTCCCGGGGGGAGAGCATGGAGCTCTCGATATGGAAATGGCCGTCTATAAAGCCCGGGGCAACATAATATGGCGTGGCGTCCAGCAGATGGGGACCGTCATATTCCCCCAGGCCGACGATAATCCCGTCATGGACGGCCACATCCGTCCGGAAGAATTGGCCGGAAAAAAGGTCGGCCACCAAGCCGTTCTTCAGAATCAGGTCCGGCGATATCTGTCCCTGGGCCGCCCTGATCCGGGCGGAGAGTCGTTGCACCGCCACCGGGTAGCTCATCCGCTTCCGCCCTTGTTACCGGTGCAGAGCTCGGTAAACTTCATGACGTTTTCGTCCTCCCCCAGGGCAATCAGCTTGTCGCCCTTTTCTATGTGATAGGACGCTGCAGGGTTGAAGACCATCTTGCCGGAATCCTTCTTCACCGCCACGATGATCAGCCCGTAACGATTCCTGATGCCCGAATCCCCCAGGCTTTTGCCCACCACCTCCGAACCGCCCCCGACGGCCACTTCCGCCATCCGCAGCTCCAGACTCTGGCGCTTTGTAGTGATTTCGATGAAATCAAGCATGGCCGGCCTGGTGATTGCCATGGCCATCCGCATCCCGCCCAGGGTATATGGAGAGATCACCCGGTCCGCACCCGCTCTCAGCAACCGCCGTTCCGACTGCTCCTCTTCGGAACGGGAAAGGACGAACAAATCGGGATTCAATTCCCGGGCCGTCAGGATGACATAGAGATTCTGGGCATCCGTGGGCAGGACGCAAACAATCCCTTTTGCCCGCTTGATGCCCGCCGCGAGCAGCGTGCGGTCTTCCGTACTGTCGCCATGATAATAGATGAAACCTTCCTCTTCGATTTTTTCGATCACTTCCTGATTTTTTTCCACGACGACAAACGGCACCTTCTCCGCCGCCAGTTCCCGGCAGATCAGCATGCCGATCCGGCCGCAACCGCAGATGATGTAGTGATTGTTCATGCTGTCGACGATTCTTTTCATTCTTCCTTTCCCCACAATATCCCGCAGCCGACCCTCCACCAGGGTTTCCGCGAAGAGGCCCACGGTGTAAAACATCGTCCCTACACCGGCGATGATCAGGCAGACGGTGAAGATCATCCCGCCGGTGCTCCGGGCATAGACATCGCCGTAACCCACGGTGGAGATGGTGACCACCGTCAGATAAAGGGCCTTGAAGAAATCGAAACCCTCCAGATAACTGTAGCCGGTCGCCCCGACGATGAGCGTCAACAAAAGGATGACGAAGGCGATATGCAGGCGTTTATTCATCAATCCCCGATCACGTCACGGAGCAGCGGGAGCATCAGGGCCACCGCCTTGCGGCCCTCGGCGATGGCTTCCTCCGCCCGGTTGAACTCCAGCAGGCCGATATGGGCCAGGCGGGGGCGGATCAGGACTTCCGGCGGGTCCGCCGCCAGGCGATGCCGGGTGATCTGATCCTGCATGATATAAACGGAGGTGGCGATGACCTCGAACAATGTCGGTCCCCGGCTGGGCTGGTTCTGAGCAAAGCGTTTGAAAATGGACAGTTGTCCGGTCTTGATTTTCCCGTTGAAAAAAGAAGCCAGTCGGCTGGGCAGATACTGACCGTTGCCGTTACGCGCCGGCACGCCACGATGATTATTTTCCTGACGGTTGAAACTCCGGCCCATGATGTCGCTGTTGAGATCTACGGCGATGACGATATCGGCTCCCATGCTGCGGCACAGAGAAACCGGGACAGGGTTGATGAGTCCGCCGTCCACAAACCAACCGTCCCGTCCCGGATAGGGGGTGAGAATGCCCGGCATGGACATGCTGGCCCGGATGGCATCCATCAGGGAGCCTTCCCGAATCCAGACCTCCCGCCCGGTTTTCAGCTCCGTGGTCACGGCGGCATAGGGCATGGGGAGATCCTCGATATGGGAATCGGAGATATTTTCCCGGAAGTACCGGGTGAGTTTGTCCCCCTCGATGAGCCCCGAGCGGGGCAGCCGCACATCCATGAACCCCAGGATGTCCGGCCAGGTCAGGCCTCGGACCCATTCATCCATGACGTCGATGAACCCCGCCGCAAAGGCCCCGGCCACCATGGCGCCCATGGAGGTCCCGCAGACCATCTCGACGCGGATTCCCGCCTCCTGCAAACCCTTGATCACACCGATATGGGACCAACCCCGCGCGGAACCGCTTCCCAGGGCCAGGCCGATTTTTTTCGGCGGCGGCGTCAAGCCTGCCGCCGTTTTTCTCACCCCGGCTTTTCTCATCCGGGATTTCCCCCTTTTTGCCCGGCGACATCCTTTTTCAGGTCTTCGATAAAGAGATCGATGGTCTCCCGCGTTTCATGCTGCATGATGATCTCATGAGCCAGGGGACCGCCGAGACGGGGATCCTCGTCGGGGGCGAGGTCCCACTTGTCCATGATCCACTTCCCCGGACGCTTGAAGAAGACGGTATTGGAATAGGGATTCAACCAGGCCGGATAACCCATCTCGTCCAGCTTCTCCTTCAGGTAGGCGGCATTGGCGATGATCGCCGCCGCCTGGGCGGCAAAGCCTTCCCGGCCCGTCTTTTTCACCTTCCACCAGAATTTGAGGGCCGCCAGGCCGGAACGGGAGCAGGTGATCGTCGGGACGGCATCGTTAAGATAGGCAACCTTGAAGGGGTTCTGGCGCTCCAGGACGGCCTTGGTCGTGATGAAGATCCCCATGGGCTCGTCGAAGCCGAAAAACTTGTGGCCGCTCACGGCTACGGAATCGAAATGGACCCGCCGGCGGTCCACCAGCCCCCGTTCGGCGGTAAAGGGCAGATAGCCACCGAAAAGGGCGGCATCCAGATGGCGGTAAACTGCGATTGGTTTTTTCTTTTTGAGAATCTTATCGATGGCCTCCTGGTCGTCGATGGCCCCCTTGAAGGTGGTCCCCATCGCAATAACGATCAATGCCGGCTTCTTCGGGTTCAGGGCCTTCGCGAAGGCGACCGTGTCCATCCTCCCCATCCGGTCCGTGGGAATGAGCTTCATCTCCAGGTTCTGGAGGTCACCGAGTTTCTTGATGGAATAATGGGCCTGTTCCGACACGTAGAGAACCGGCCTTTTCTTCGTGCGGGCCAGGAGGTCCTTCACGCCGAAATAGACGCCGTGGTTGTTCCCGTCCGTACCGCTGAAGGTTACGATGCCCCAGGCCTCCCGTAGATCGAAGCCGTACAGGGGGGCGAAAAATTCGATAACCTCGTTTTCGAAATCATGACTGTTGGTATGGAGGGTGCTTTCCTTCTGTGGATTCCCCACGTTGTTGAGGGATACGCCGTGGAGTCCCGAGGCCAGATACCATTCATAAAATTCCTTCAGGTCGATGTTCTGGTTAATGGGATAACCCACGGCGAGGCGGCTTCTGGCCACCATATCCGCGGCATAACGGTTAAGCCGGTCCATGGGGATCTCGCCGGCGCCAAGCGGTACTAAAGACGCTAAAAGCAAAGAAACAACCATCAAAAAACGAACCATCGCCACCCCCCTTAATTGCCGTTTAATCTTCGTTATAAAAGCGGAAACCTCCTTTAGTCACGAACATATTTGCCCTCAAATATAAAGGGAAAACCTCTTGTTGTCAACGCACAGTCTGTTTTGCCGGGACTAACTGCATTATCACAGTACGGAAGCGTCTTTATATTCATTGACAGGCTCGACAGCCCTAAGCTATAAATTCGCAACCGCGTAACAGTTTTCAAGGAGGTTGCTTATGGGCGTAAAAATGATAAAACACCTGTTCTCATTACTTTTAGGATTATTCATCCCCCTGCTCGTGGTCCTGGCGCCGAATTTTCCGATTAGCCATTGCTGGGCGGCAACAGCGCCACACCATCTCTCCGGCAAGATTTTTTCCTTTGCCGACCTGGCGGAGAAGTGCCGTCCCGCCGTGGTCAATATCAGTACGACCCAAACGGTCAGATCCGGCCGGGGCTTCTCGGGAAACATGCCCCGGAACTTTTTCGATCCCGACGAATTCTTCCGCCGTTTCTTCGGCGATCTTCCCGAGCGGGAATACCGACAGAACAGCCTCGGCTCCGGTTTCATCATCTCCGATGACGGTTTTATCATCACGAACAACCATGTGGTGGCCAGGGCCGACAAGATCAAGGTCAAGTTGTCGAACGGCAAGGAGTACGATGCGGAGGTCAAAGGCCGGGACCCCAATACCGACCTGGCTCTGATCAAGATCAAGGCGACGGAAAAATTGCCCCGCGTGATTATGGGCGACTCGGACAAATTGCGGGTCGGTGACTGGGTCTTCGCCATCGGCAATCCCTTCGGTCTCGATCACACGGTAACGGCGGGGATCGTCAGCGCCAAGGGGAGGGTCATCGGCGCCGGTCCCTACGATAATTTCATCCAGACCGACGCCTCCATCAACCCCGGCAACAGCGGCGGCCCCCTCTTCAACCTCGACGGCGAGGTGGTGGGGATCAACACCGCCATTGTCGCCCAGGGACAGGGAATCGGTTTCGCCGTGCCCGTGAACCTCGCCAAGGACATCCTCAAGGATCTGAAAGAGAAAGGGCATGTCACCCGGGGCTGGCTGGGGTTGTCCATCCAGGACATCACCCCCGATATGGCGGAAAACATGAAGCTCCAGGACCGTCGGGGCGCCCTGGTGGGACAGGTTTTCCCCGGCGACCCGGCAGACATGGCGGGGATAAAAACCGGCGACATCATCATCGCCATCGACGGGCGGCAGATCCAGGACACCCATGAATTGCTGCGCATCGTCGCGTCCCTGCCCGTGGGCAAGAAGGTGGACGTGCGCATCCGCCGCAACGGCCGGGAGGAGACGAAGTCCTTGATCGTCGGGGAAAGAAAGGACCTGCGGGAAATCGCCTCGGGCAGCAAGGTTAACGAGCAACTGGGTCTGACCGTACAGGAGATCACCCCGGAGATGGCCCGGATCCTGAAACTTACGGAGCGAGGCGGGGTCGTCGTCACCCGCGTCAAGCCCGATTCCCCCGCCGATGACGCAGGCCTGAAGGTGAACGACGTCATCCTCCAGGTCAACCGGGTCCGGGTGCAGTCCCTCAAAGATTTTTCCGACGAGTTGGCTCGGACGGCCAAGGAGGAACCCGTAATGTTCCTCATTAAGCGGGATGATGCCGCGCTCTTCGTCACCCTGCGCCGGGAAGGCAGAAAATGATCGGCAGCGGTAAAGAAATCAAATCCTTACGCCGGCAGAGAAAGGGGTACGTTTTAGCGGCTTTTTGTTGAACCGAAGGCAACTTTTATCCGTGGGAGGGACGGATCATGATGAATTATCCGCTGCTGTTGCGGACCCTGTTGTTGCGGGGGGCCAGGTATTTCCCCAAAAAAGAGATCGTTTCCGTATTTCCCGGCGAGGTTTTCCGCTATACCTACGCGGATTACTACCGGCGGACCTGTCAGTTGGCCCATGCCCTTGCCTCTTTGGGAATCAGGAAGGGGGACCGGGTCGCCAGTCTGGCCCTGAACAACCACCGGCATCTGGAGCTGTATTTCGGCGTCCCCTGCATGGGCGCCACCCTTCACACCGTCAACTTCCGCCTCCCCGCCCAGCACCTCGTCTATGTCCTCAACCACGCGGAAGATCAGGTCCTGTTTATCGATGAGGATCTCCTCTTCTTCGTCGAGCTGGTGAAGGACCAGCTCAAGACCATCAAGCACTTCGTGATCATGAACCAGAGCGGCCGGCTGCCCCAAACCTCGCTGGCCCCCGTCCATCTCTACGACGAGCTCATCGCCCCCTTCCCCGGGCACTATGATTTCCCGGAGGATCTTAGCGAATGGGACCCCGCCCTTCTTTGCTACACCTCCGCCACCACAGGGGATCCCAAAGGGGTGGTCTATTCCCACCGGGGCATCGTCCTCCATTCCTACGCCGCCGGGTTGACCCTCCGGGGCACGGAGGAGGACTGTATGCTCCACGTCGTCCCCATGTTTCACGCCAACGCCTGGGGCATCCCCTTTCTGGCCGTGGGGCTGGGATGTAAGCAGATCCTGCCGGGCCGGGAGGTAATCAACATGGAGGTTCTCTGTCGGATCATCGCCGAGGAGAAGGTCACCTTCACCTGCGGGGTGCCGACGATCTGGATGATGCTGTACGATTATCTGGAAAAGGGAGGGAAACACGATTTCTCCTCCCTGAAGGGCATCGCCTCCGGCGGTTCGGCCCTGCCCCGCCATCTCCTGGAACAATTCAACGAGAAATACGGCTTTCCCATCATCCAGGCCTACGGCATGACGGAAACCTCGCCCCTGGCCCTGGCGGCCATCCCCAAGAGCTATATGGCGGATTGGCCGGAGGCGGAGAAATACAACGTCAAGGACAGCGCCGGCCTGCTGGTCATGGGCCTGGAGATGAAGATCGTGGATCATCTGGAGCGGGAGGTCCCCGCCGACGGCCGGCATTGGGGGGAGATCCTCTTGCGGGGACCGTGGATCGCCGGGGAATACGACCGGGATCCGGAGCGCACGGCGGCCACCTTTGCGGGCGGCTGGCTCCATACCGGCGACGTGGGGACCATTGACGCCGAAGGTTACGTCCGCCTGGTGGACCGGACGAAGGACCTGATCAAGAGCGGCGGGGAGTGGATCTCCTCCGTGGATCTGGAAAACGCCATCATGGCCCATCCCCTGGTGGCGGAGGCGGCGGTTGTCGGCATCCCCCATCCGAAATGGCAGGAAAGGCCCCTGGGCTGCGTGGTCCCCAAACCCGGAGCCACGGTAACAACCGAAGAACTCAAGGCCTTTCTGAAAGACCGGGTCCGGGCGGCCTGGTGGATCCCCGACGACTTTGTCCTGCTGGATCAGATCCCCAAGACCAGCGTGGGCAAATTCAACAAGAAGGAGCTCCGGGAGATGATCGCCGACGGCAGGATTAAAATACCTTGCCAACCGTGAACTTCGTTGTTATTTTACAAACCGGTTGTCAATCTTAAAAGGAAAGGAGAAATTTATGGCTATCATTTTCCCTGAGCTCCCCTACGGCAAAGACGCTTTAACCCCTTATATCAGCGCCGGCACCCTGGAATTCCACCACGGCAAGCATCACAAGACCTATGTGGACAACGCCAACAAACTCCTGGCGGGCACGGCTTTGGAGAACGCCTCCCCGGAAGAGATTATCCGGAAAACCGCCGGCGATCCCGCCCAGGCCGGCCTTTTCAACAACGTCGCCCAGGCCTGGAACCACACCTTTTACTGGCAGGGTATCAAACCCGGCGGCGGCGGTGCACCGACGGGGGCCGTGGCGGGAAAGATAACCGCGGGCTGGGGCACTTACGACAAGTTCGCGGAGGAATTGAAAAACGCCGGTTTGACCCAGTTCGGCAGCGGCTGGGCCTGGCTGGTCCTCGACGGGGACGCCCTGAAGATCGTCAAGACCGCCAACGCCGACAACCCCCTGGCCAAGGGCATGAAACCGCTCCTGACCATCGATGTCTGGGAACACGCCTATTATCTGGACTATCAGAACCGTCGGGGAGATTATCTGACGGTCTTCATCGACAAGCTGATCAACTGGGATTTTGTCAACGCAAATCTGAAATAGAAGTTTCTGATCCGGGCGGGGCGGGAACTTTCTCGTTCCACCCACCGCCCGCCCCGGACGGGCAAGCCGCTCCCGGGTACGGAAAGCCGCCTTTCAAACTTCGCCGGAGGTCATTACCGGGTAAAGCGCACCCCGGCAATTACGATTATGGCCGCAAAAGAATCCCCCCATTATCTGGAACATCGCCGGCGACTCAAAGCCAGATATCTACAAGACGGGCTGGAGGGCTTTCATGAATATGAAATCCTGGAGCTGCTGCTGTGCTATGCCATCCCCCAGGGAGACGTGAAGCCCCTCGCCAAGGAACTTCTGAGCCGTTTCGGTGATCTCAAGGGCGTCATGGACGCCGGCAGTGAGGAACTCCGCGGGGTCAAGGGCGTGGGGCCCCATACCGCTCTTTTCTTTCCTATCATCAAGGATATCGGCTCCCGCTACCTGCTACAGAAGGCCCGGGAAAAGCCCCAGGTCTCCTGTACCGCCGAACTCCTCGATTTCTGCCGCACCGCCATGGGCGCCTTGAAGGATGAAGAGTTCCGGGTCTGCTACCTCGACGCCCAGAACCGGATCCTGGCTGTGGAAACCCTCCAGGAGGGCATCGTCAACCAGGCCGTGGTCTACCCCCGGAAGGTGCTGGAAAAGGCCCTCCAATGGAAGGCCTCGGCCATCATCCTGGTGCACAACCACCCCTCCGGCCACGTCCGTCCTTCGGACGCCGACATCCGTCTGACCCGCACCATCCAGGAAACGGCCCGGGCCCTGGACATCCTGGTACACGATCATCTCATCATCGGGGAAAACCGGTTCTTCAGTTTCCGGGAAGAGGGCCTGATAAGCTGATACCAGACCTCCTTATTTCGTCTTCAGCATCCCGAAGATTCTGCGCCGTTATTTTCTATATGACAGAAAGCTCCTTGCCGATCTCAGCCGCTGCGCCTGGGAATCACTGAAGATATTTCTCCAAGATGCAGTTCCGGAGAATGATCCCATCCCCGGTGCCGTCATTGCCGTCCAGACCTGCGGCGATTTTCTCGACTTCAATCCCCACTGCCACATCCTCATCACCGACGGCTGCTTCTATGGCGACAAGGGGATGTTTCGCGTCGCCCCGCCCTTCGAACTGAAGAAACTGGAAGCCATCTTCCGGCACAAGGTGCTCAGG
>JAGPFL010000019.1 GCA_018056545.1 Syntrophobacterales bacterium | reverse complement strand
GCCCAGAATATCCAAAAACTCGATAAAATCACGGAAACCCTGGACCTGCATCTGCGCAATCTCCAAGAGGATCATCGCCGCCAGTTGGAGACCATCCGCGCCACGGCGGACGAAAAGCTTCAGGACACCCTGGAGAAGCGTCTCGGCGAGTCGTTCCGACTGGTGAGCGACCGGCTGGAGATGGTGCAGAAGGGGCTGGGCGAGATGCAGACCCTGGCCGCCGGGGTCGGGGACCTGAAAAAGGTCCTCACCAATATCAAGACCCGGGGCACCTTCGGTGAAATCCAGTTGGGGAGTCTCCTGGAGCAGATCCTCAGCCCCGAACAGTATGCGGCCAACGTGGCCACCCGGCCGGACAGCGCCAACCGCGTGGAGTTCGCCATCAGGATGCCGGGGCGCCAGGAGGGCCGGGAGCGGACGGTCTGGCTTCCCCTCGACGCCAAGTTTCCCCAGGAGGATCACCTGCGCCTGCTGGAAGCCCAGGAGCAGGGCAATCCCGTACAGGTGGAGGAAGCGGCCCGACAACTGGAGCGCACCGTCCGGGAAATGGCCAGAAACATTCGGGACAAATATCTGGAGCCCCCCTATACGACCGATTTTGCCGTCATGTTCCTCCCCACGGAGAGTCTCTACGCCGAGATCCTCCGGCGTGGCGGGCTCTTCGAGCAGCTCCAGCGGGAGTTCAAGGTCGTGGTGACGGGCCCGACCACGCTGGCCGCCCTGCTGAACAGTCTCCAGATGGGATTTCGCACCCTGGCCATCGAAAAGCGCTCCAGCGAGGTCTGGGAACTCCTGGGCGCGGTGAAGACGGAATTCAGCGCCTTCGGCGGCATTCTGGAAAAGACCCGCAAGAAGATCCTGGAGGCGGGGAACACCATAGAAAAGGCCGCCGTCCGTTCCCGGGCCATCGAAAAGAAACTGCTCAATGTTCAGGGACTGCCGGCGCCGGACGATGCCCTTTCCGGGGCGGACGGCGAAAACGGGGGGAACCGCCGCGACACCGGTGATGCGGAAGCAGAAAAACAGGAATGATGAATGGCCCGGCGGAAGAGTCAACCAACCATCGCCATATCCCGAGCTAAATGAATATATGAAACGGATCTGAAGAAGGCATGAAGGGCACCCTGGTCAATACCGGCACGGTCATCGCCGGGAGCCTCATCGGCATGGCGGCGGGAAAGCGCCTCCCTGAGGGGCTGAAGACATTGCTGGTCCAATGTCTGGGACTATCCACCCTGCTCATCGGTTTGCAGATGGCCCTTTCGGAAAAAGACGTCATCCCCACCATCGGTTGTCTGCTTCTGGGCGCCGTGACGGGCGAGTTGCTCAATATCGAGGGGGGGATGGACCGGTTGGGGGGCTGGTTGAAGGCCAGGGCCCACTCCGAATCCTCGACCTTCGTCGAGGGGTTCGTTACGGCCTCGCTGCTGTATGTAACGGGGGCCATGGTGATCGTGGGCTCCATCCAGGACGGAACCACGGGAGACGCCACGACCCTCTATATCAAAGCCCTTCTCGACGGGGTGGCTTCCGTCGCCTTCGCGTCCACCCTGGGCATCGGCGTCGCCTTTTCCGCCCTGAGCGTGCTTTTCGTTCAGGGCACCCTCACGCTCCTGGCCTCCCGGTTGCTCTTTCTTCAACAGCCGGCGGTCCTGGGCGCCATCACCGCCACCGGCGGGCTGCTCATCGTGGCCATCGGCCTCAACCTTCTCAACGTGGCCCGGATCCGCATCGGCAATCTGTTGCCGGCGTTGCTCTATGCGGTTATCTGGGCTTTGTACATCAGGTGAGGTTGAGCATCCCGGCCCACCGCCGGCAAGCTAAAGGCAAATCAATCCGGCGCACTCCGGCGGCATTGCCGGAAAGGTTACTTGATCTCCCGAATGACCTTCCCCTTGCTTAGAAACGAAATCCCCCGGTTACCCTCGAGATTGAGCATGATGGATTCGATCAGGGGCTCGCTGACCGGCGTGTCGGACATCCATTCCACCAGGAAGTTGGCCCCGGTGCCGCTCTTGTCGCTCTGGGGAATGTAGAAATTGGTGGCCCCCAGGGGCGGCAGGACATGCTCCGCCGCCAGGAAATCCTTCACCAGCCGGCCGTCGTTGTCGAAATAGAGAACCTTCGTCACCTTGATGGGGGTTTTCAGATCCGTGTTGTGAATGGCGATAAAGGCGCTCAAATCGAACTTCTTGCTTTCGATATAGGGGATGTTGGAATAGATGGGCACGTAGAGCACCTGTCCCCTGACCTTACCGGACTCGACATCGGGTACCCGGAGATCCTGATGGCGGAAGGATCCGACGCCCTTGCCTTCAATCTGCGGCGGCGTTTCCTTTCCGGAACAGGCGACAAAAGAGCAAATCAGGGCCAGAATTGCGACCGATCCGGTCAAACGGAACAAAATGCGCATGCAGACACCTCCCCCAACGATAACTGGAGGTGATCATAAAAGGGGGAAGAACGACCTGTCAACAAAAATATAAAAAAACCCCCAAGCCGGGAAGGATTGGAGGTTTTTTCGGGATATGAAATAACAACTATTTCTTTGCCCCCGCGACCGCATCTCTCAGCTTCTTGCCGGCGGTGAACTTGGGAACCTTTTTGGCCTTGATCTTGATGGCCTTCCCCGTCTGGGGGTTTCTGCCCGTGCGGGCCGCCCTTTTGGAAACCTTGAAGGTGCCGAAACCAACCAGGGTAACGGCCTCTTCTTTTTTCAGCGCCCCTGTAATGGCTTCGAGAACACAGTTAACCGCTTCTTCCGCCGTTTTCTTCTTCCCTACCACCGTCACCACCGCATTTACCAGATCGCCCTTGTTCATCTCTTTCCTCCTTTTTGTTTTATCGGTCACCGCCCTTTACGGTCATGCCGCCCTCATAATAAATTATTACTTTTTGGGAATGAACTATAAAAGAGCCAATCTCTTGTGTCAAGCGGTATTTCACGTTTTTGCAATCTTTTTTTCCGAGATTGGATATTATATATAATTGATATTATCCATGTCGTTTTATCTTCATACAGTTAACAAGAACCTGCTATGTCACCGTCAGCCCGCCAAAAAAAACCGGAAACAAGCGCAAAACGGGCATTCCGGCCGGGGCTCATCGGGCGAAGAGCTTCACCCGCTCCCCCGTGTTCAGATCGTCGCGCCAACGCATCAGTTCCACTCTTCCTCCCCGTTTCCGGCAAATCCTCACGAACACGAATTCCTGTTCCGCCCGCAGCAGCCGTTCCGTATAATTCTCGCAAAAAACCGGGCTCCACGACCCGCTGTTGACATAAAAACCGCCCCTTGCTCCCGGCAGGGGCTGCAAATCCGCCTCGTGGGTATGACCGAAGACGATATAGGGCGTCTGCACAAGCTCGTGCAGTCGTGCGGCCCGGCACCGGTAGAGATCACCCTCTTCAGGGGCAAAAAAACTGCGGATATTTTCCCAGCGGGTGCGATTATAGAGATGACAGGGCGTCCAGAGTTTACGGACCGCAACCAGGTCTGCCGGGGGCAGGTCGAACCGTCGGGCCTCCGCCGCCATTCCTTCCCGTTGCTTCACCTCCAGGGTCTCCCTTTCCCGCTGTTCGAGGGGGCGTATCTTCCCCAGGATGTTGAAAAATGCCTTCAACCCGGCGCGAACCTGGCGGGAACAGAGCAGTCGCGGGACGTTGCGGCGCAGGTAGGCCGAAAGGGGTTTGAGGTTGTCCGCAAAAGGGTCCTGCTGTTCCACCTTGTTGAAGAGGTAACGGACAAAAAACGATCCTGCGGGGAGCATGAGTTCACCGCCCTCCGGCAGCCAGGGATGAAGAAGCCAGTCAAAGCTGTTGATGCCGTCGTACTGATGGCCGTGTTCTATCCAGACGAGATCCTTTTCGTAGTAAAACCAGGGGCAAAAGGAGATGCCGTTCCCCGCCGCCTCCTCTGTGGCCGGCGCCTCTCGGGAAAGCAAGGCCGCCATTTCCTGACGGAAGGCCTGTTGCACCTCCGGGACCGTCCACTCGATGTCGTGATTTCCCGAAATGACGGTCAACCGGTGACCGGCGGCGAGAAACCGGGCCAGGGCCCGGAAAAAAACCTGGTGTCCGGCCATGATGACCTTGAGTTTCCAGATGGTTTTGGCGATTTCGGTACCCAGGCCGTATTCACGCTCCCGGGGCCGCAGGGCGAACCCCCCCTCCGCGGGCAGGGAAAGGACCTGGAGGAAATCCACCATATCCCCGGCGACAACGAGTCGCCACTTCCGGCCGCAGGTTCGGGATTCCCCTTCCAGGGCGGCCAGAAAGCGCGCAAATACATCATCAAAGAAGAAATCCTCGTGGGGTGGAAGTCGGCGGGTTTGGGGATCCCATCCCTGACTGAGATGGAGATCGCTGACGATGACAAGATTGAAGTCACGGTCATTCATGCCGTCACCTTAAACCAACCGCCTGCCGATTGCAAGCGGTCCGGAAAAAGACAACGGGGCAGAAAAAAGCCCGGGCAGGAGGGATTGCCCGGGCTCAACCAATAAATTGTGCTTGCTTCTCTTACCAGTTGCCGTGGGGGCCGTGACCGGGACCGTAGCCGGGACCGTAGCCGCCGCAACCGACACCGCCTCTCGCAAACCCTTTACCGGGACCGAAGCCTCTCCCCGCGCCGAAGGACTGCACCTTCGTCTGCTGCTCCGGGGTAAGGACCTTCAGGACGGCGAAGCGGTGCTTCGTCTGCCTGTCCTGCAACTGATCCCGGAGATTCCGGATTTCCCGCTGCACCGCGGTGATCTTCTCCTCGCTGGGCTGCTGCTGGAGCCACAGGAGCTTCAACTCGCCCCGCTTGCTGAAGAGCTGATCCTGAAGGGGCTTGATCTCTTTCAAATGCGCGTCCCGCAGGTTCCTGATCTTGTTTTCCTGATCCGCCGAGAGGTTCAGAGCGGCCAAACCCTTCAAATCGCCGCTCTGGCAAGGGCCGTAACCGGGACCCCTGCCGCCCCCCGGTCCCTGTCCCCAGCCGTAGGCGAAAGAGGTCGTCGCCAGGGCGAAGATCACGAGTATCGCCAAAATTGTTGTCATTGATTTTTTCATAACCTTGTCTCCTTTCCTTTCTCATCCCTTTATTTTTTGATTTCTTTTGCTTTCTCTTTTCTTTGCCTTTTATTTTGCAACGGCCGTGCCATACCCACAGCATGAAGACAACCTATTGATTATTGATGTGTTTTTAATCACAAACCCTTCCCTCGTCTCGGTCTCGCCGGAAGAATCAATAAATCTGGCTAATAAGTATCCATCTATGGTATCCAAGCGAATAAAAAATATCCGCTCGTCAATACAGCAGGCAGGCATGGAGAGAAAGTCCGTAGAAAAGCAAGGATGGTCCTGGGCCCTCGTTTCCCCCTGGTTCATCATCGGGGCGGCGGTGGTTCTGGCACCCCTCTTCGCCATTATGACCATGCAGAGCCTGGACCGGCAGAAAACGGAAACGACGCGGCTCCTGCTGGAGAAGGGTGAGGCCCTGATCCGCTCCTTCGAGGCCGGGGCACGGACCGGAGCGGGCCTGAACTGGGACGCCTTCCGCCTCCAGAAGCTGCTCATCGAAACGGCGCAACAGCCGGGAATCGATTATTTCATCATCACGGACACCGCCGGGCTGATCCTGGCCGACAGTGATCCTTCCCGGATCGGCGATTATTACGGCGGCGACCTCGATCTCCTCCGCCTCGCCGGCACCAAGAAGGCGCAATGGCGCCAGGTGGCCAATGCGGAAGGGGCCGACACCTTCGAGGTGTACCGGGGTTTCGTCCCCACCCCCGGGCCCTTTCCCGTCTGGCAGGACAGAACGACCGACGCGAGGCTGCCGGGACTGGTGATCTTTGTCGGGCTGGATATGGGTCCGGTCCTCGCCGCCCGCCGGGCAGATGAAAGGCACACCATCTGGATGGCCGTGGTGCTGGTTTTCGTGGGTCTCTCCGGTATCATCACCCTTTTGTTGGCCCATGGTTACAAAGCCACCCGCAGATCCCTGACCCAGGCCCAGGCCTTCTCGGCCCACCTGATGGAAAACATCCCCATGGGACTCATCGTGATCGATCCCGGGGGAAACATCCTGACCATCAACAAGACCGCCGCGGCTACCCTGGCCCTCCCTGCGGGCAAGACAATCGGGCGGCCGGCAACGGCGTTCCTGCCCCCCTCCTGTCTGGAAATAACGGGCGGCCTCGCCGCCGGATCGGACTTGATTGCCAAAGAAACCACCTGCATTCTGGGGGAGGGACGGACCGTCCCTCTGGAAATCATCGCCTCCCGCCTGCGGGACCCCCAGGGGGAAATCCTGGGCACCGTCTTCCTCTTTCGGGATATCTCCGGGGTCCGGGCCCTGCAGGAGGAAATCGCCAGGACGAGGCATCTGGCCGCCCTGGGCAGCCTCGCCGCCGGGGTGGCCCATGAAATCCGCAATCCCCTGAGTTCGATCAAGGGCTTTGCCACCTATTTCCGGGAGCGATACGGGTCGGTTCCGGGGGATCGGGAAACGGCGGAGATCATGATCGGCGAGGTGGAACGTCTCAATCGGGTGATCGGTCAACTGCTGGAATTCGCCCGGCCGGCGACCCTGCAGACCACCCGGGGATCCCTATATGCCGTTCTCGAAGAGGTTTTGAAGATCCTGTCGGGAGAACTGGCCGCCAAAGAGATCGAGATGAGAAAAGAACTGGCCGACCTACCGGATATTTCCTTTGACCGGGATAAAATGAAGCAGGTCTTCCTCAATCTCCTCCTGAACGCCCTGGGGGCCATGGAGCGGGGCGGTGTCCTCACCATCCGGGCCGGCGCCACCGCCGACGGTTGGGCACAGGTCGAAATCGCCGACACCGGCGCGGGCATCGCCGCAGCGGATCTGGAGCGCATCTTCGATCCCTATTTCACCACCAAACCTTCGGGAACCGGTCTGGGGTTGGCCATCGTCCAGAAAATCATGGCGGCCCATCATGGGGAGATCAAACTGGTCAGCGAACCGGGCAAGGGGACACGGGCCATCGTCCGCCTGCCCCTGAAATCTTGAGGAGGGACTGCCGGTGAAGGAGAAATATACGATCCTGGTGGTGGATGACGACCGGGCCCACCGCACCATGCTGAAGACCCTGCTTTCCGGGTGGGGATACCTGATCCGGGAGGCCGACGACGGGGAGACGGCCATCGCCGCCGTCCGGGAACAACCCTTTGATCTCGTCCTCATGGACATCCGGATGCTCAAGGTTTCCGGCCTGGAGGCCCTGGTGGAGATCAAGGCCCTCAACCCCGCCATCCCGGTCATCATCATGACCGCCTACGCCTCCCTGGAAACCGCCGTGGAGGCCGTCAAGAAGGGGGCTTACGACTATCTGCAGAAGCCCCTGGATTTCGACGAACTGCGTCTCAAAATGGAAAGGGCCATGGAACACCGCCGCCTCAAGGAGGAGAACGCCCTCCTGAAGGAAAGCCTGGGCAGCCGCTTCGACCGCCGGAATCTCATCGGCAGCGCCCCGGTCATGGTGCGCCTGTTGGAAACCGTGGCCCAGGTCGCCCCTTCGGAGGCCACCGTCCTCATCACCGGCGAATCGGGAACGGGCAAGGAGATGATCGCCGGGGCCATCCATTTCAACAGCCGGCGCCGGGAGGGGCCCTTCGTGAAGATCAACTGCGCCGCCATCACGGAAACCCTTTTGGAATCGGAGCTCTTCGGCCATGAGAAAGGGGCCTTCACCGGTGCGGACCGGCGCCAGGAGGGTAAGTTCCGCCAGGCCGACGGCGGCACGATCTTCCTCGACGAGGTGAGCGAGATGTCCCTGGCCATGCAGGTGAAGCTCCTCCGGGTCCTTCAGGAGCGGGAAATCACCCGGGTGGGAGGAAACGAAGCCCTGAAGGTGGATGTCCGGGTCATCGCCGCCACCAACCGCGATCTGGCTAAGGAGATCACCGCCGGCCGCTTCCGGGAGGATCTCTACTATCGCCTCAACGTCGTCACCCTTATCACACCGCCCCTGCGGGAGCGTGCGGAAGACATCCCCATTTTGGCCCAACACTTCCTCGAGTATTTCTCCCGGAAGAACAACAAACAAATCAAGGGCTTCTCCCCTCAGGCCATGGATCGCCTCCGCCGCTATTCCTGGCCGGGAAACGTCCGGGAACTGATGAATGCCGTGGAACGAGGGGTGGTTCTGTCCCGGGGGGACTATCTGGAAGAGACGGAGCTGTCGCTGTGGGCGGCGCCGGGCGCCATCCCCGCCCCTTCGGGGTCGCCCGTTGTCGGCGATGTTCATGCTGTCGGGGTCGCCGCGTCAACCACCATCGCCGGCGGCCTTCCCGATACCGCAACCTTGGCCGCCCCCACCGGCGAAGCGGTTGCGGGGGGAAAACGGCCCCTCTCCCTCGACGAAATGGAACAGGAGACGATCATCCGCACCCTCGCCGAGGTGCAGGGCAACAAAAGCGAGGCGGCCCGGCGGCTGGGCATCACCCGCCGCACCCTCCACCTCAAGCTCAAGAAATACGGCCTGATGACATAGGGGGTAACCGTCGGATCGATCCCCGGTGGTTCATGCCACATCTCCGGCGGCACTCCGGCGGCAATCAGAGTCCCCAACTTGGGCCGCAACGATCCCTGCCCCTGCGGCGGCGGCAAGAAGTACAAGAAATGCTGTCTGAAGAGAGGGAAAGCCGTCCGTTTTTCTCTTGACGTCACACAGGCAGATGTGTATTGATATGTGTGGAGGTGACATATGGCTACAAATCTGGCAATAGACGATAAACTCATCACCGAGGCGCAAACCATCGGCGGCGCCAGAACGAAAAAAGCAGCCGTTACGGAGGCCCTAACGGAATATATCCAAAGAAGAAAGCAGATGCGGATTACGTCCCTATTCGGGAATGTGGATTATGATCCCGATTACGATTATAAAAAAACCAGGTCACGGCAGTGAAAATCCTTGTTGACACTTCCGTTTGGTCTCTGGCGTTGCGGCGATCGGGAACGCTTTCCGCAAAAGACAAATCTCTGGTGTCCGAACTGAGCGAACTTATCAGCGAGGTTCGCGTCGCCATAATCGGACCCATTCGTCAGGAGTTGTTATCGGGCATTTCGAGACAAACGCAATTTGCTGCCCTTAAAGAAATGCTGGCCGCTTTCGACGACATCCCTTTGAGAAGGGAAGATTACGAAAGGGCGGCAGAATTCTACAACACCTGCCGCAAATCCGGCATCCAGGGTTCACGGATCGACTTCCTGATATGTGCCGTCGCAGCCGGCAGAGAGATCCCGATATTCACGACCGATAACGATTTCCTCCTTTACGCAAAACACCTGGCCATATCCCTTTATCGCCCGGGACATACGGTATCGGCATGAAAATCCTGGTCTGCATCAAACAGATTTTGTCGCCGGAGACAGGGGCCGCCACCGGCAGTTCGGACGCCGAAATCATGAAGAATGATCTCGCCGCCGGCAACGAGCGATCTCGGACTGTCGCCGGGCAGGCCGACGCCGAACGTTGCTGGCGGATGAACCCCTATGACGAGCATGCCCTCGAAGAGGCCCTGCAGATTCGGGAGCGGTGCGTGGAAGTGACGATCGACATCCTCTCCGTGGGTCCGGACCGCTGCCGCCAGGTCCTCCGCCGGGGTCTGGAGCTGGGGGCAGACCGGGCCGTCCAGCTCCGGGTGATGCCGCCGCCCGCGGATGACCCTGAAAATACAGTTTCTTCAAGAGTTTCGGACCCGCCCTTCCCCAGCCGGTCTTTTTTAATGACCCCTTACGAAACCGCCGCCGCCATCGCCGCCTATCTGGCGGACCGGCCCGCCTACGACCTCATCCTCACCGGGGTCATGGCCGAAGACGGTATGCAGGGCCAGACGGGGCAACTCCTCGCCGAGCTGCTGGGGATCCCCTGCGCCACCGCCGTCGTCAACGAGCGCCTCCTCTCCCCCCGGGGGCCGATCTTCGTGGAGCGGGAGGAGGACGGCGGAGACCGGACGGCCTGGGAAATCGACCTGCCCGCCCTGCTCACGATCCAGTCGGGAATCAACCGGCCCCGCTATCCGGCCCTCTCCCATGTCCTGCGCGCCCGGAAACAGGAGATCACCGAGGTGGACGTCACGGCCCTGTTCCCCGCCCCGCGGGAGCGGACCGTGAATATCCGCCGCCGGGAAAGCGCCGTTCAATGCCACTTCCTCGCCGGTCCCCTTCCGGAACAGGCCCGGATGTTTCTGGATTTCTGCCGTCAACGGGGGTTTCTGTCCTGATGAGCGCCGGCGTCGTCGTCATTGTCGAAATATCGCCCGCCGGGCTGACACCCGCCAGTGTCAAGACAATTTCTTTTGCCCGCCGCCTCGCCGCCGCCGCGGGAGAAGATCTGCTGGTCCTCGTCCCCGGCTGTTTCCCGCCGCCGGGCGGAAGGCAAGCCGGAGGCTACCTTGACGATAACCATACGGAAACATTGGCGCTTTTAGAACAGATCGGCGGGGAAGAGACGATCTTTTTGAGCGGTGACTCCCTGACGTGCTACAATCCCGAAGCATGGAAGGAGGCCCTGGCGCCCCTGTGCCGGGAACTCGCCCCGCACTTCGTCTGCGTCCCCCACACCTCCCGGGGCTGGGATTACGGACCGGGGCTGGCGCTCCGCCTGGGGGCATCCCTGATCGGCGCCGTCGAGGGCTTCCGCCGGCACAGGGAAGATTTTCTTTTTCAGCGGTCCCTTTTCAAGGGACAATGGCAGGAGGAGGTCCTACCGGAAAAAGCACCCGTGGTCCTCACGGTGCTCCCCGAGGCGGCAGTCACCGCCGGTGGCGCCGTGACCGATAGCGAAACGGCCCCCGGCAAGGCGGATACTGCCGAAGTAACGCCCCGTGATACGGCACCTGCCGACACAAAGGCCAAGGCTGACGCCGCCGGGAACTCGGCCGGAACCGCTGTCGCTGACGCCCAAGGCACACACCTTCCTTTCTCTTCTCCCTGCGATACGACCGTTCCCACCCCGCCGGCGACCCTTCCCTCATCCTCTCCGTTCCGGACCGCCTTCTACACCGCTCCCGCCCTCCCCAATCCCCGGTGCCGCCCTTTGGGAAAGCTGCCCGTCGGGGAGAAAGCCTACGATTTCTCCGCCGCGGAGGTCATCGTCGCCGCCGGACAGGGGATCGGCGCCGCGGAAAACCTGGAGTTGATCCACCGCCTGGCGGGGCTCTTCCCCAAAGGGGCTGTGGGCTGCTCCCGGGCCGTCTGCGACCGAGGCTGGATGGAATACCGGCGGCAGATAGGCCTGACGGGCCGCACGGTGGCGCCGCCCCTATACATCGCCTGCGGCATCTCCGGGGCCATGCCGCATCTGGCCGGCATGCGGGATTCCCGTTGCATCATCGCCATCAACCGGGACAGGAACGCCGCCATCTTCCAGATTGCCCATCTCGGCATCGTGGCGGACCTTCTCGGCTTTATCCCCACGGTCCTGGAGGAGGCGGCACAGGAACGGCGGCACGCTTCCGCATCCTTTTTATGAAAATATCCTTAAGTATCAGACAATTTTCATCTTTTGCTGTGCCCGTTCCCGGCAGGGGTTAATAGGGAAGGAAGAGAAAAAGATAACGTCGGAACCATCACCGGCGACAGGAAGAACGGAACACGATGATTGAACCGCCCGATCTGGAAGTACTGACCGCTTTTATCGTTACGGTGCGGAAAGAGGCCTCGACATCACGGGTGATCCCGTCGCCGGGAGAACTCCTCCTGCGGGCGGGCCGCTTCTTCCAGGGCGCCCCTTATGCCGCCCGCACCCTGGAGGTTCCCGGTCCCGAGGCCCTGGTGATCAATCTCCGAACCTTCGACTGCTTCACCCTCGTGGAGAACTGCTGCGCCCTGGCCCTCCTTGCCCGCCAAATCATCGCGGGGATAAGAGCCGGGAACCGGCACCGACCGGTCGCCGCCAACAAAGCCATTTCCAAGGAGGAGGGCAGCGGCAGGAAAGGCTTCATCCCCTCGCCTCGACAAGGCCGCCCCGACGTCCCAGCGGCAAGCGCAGCTAAAGACCAGCTCGGTGAGGACGCGCTACTCCCGCCTCCCGACCTTTCCCCCGAAAGGCTCGCCGTCTCCTTCGCCGCCCTCCTCCGGACCCTCCGGTACCGCGACGGGGTCATCGCCGGCTTTGCCTCCCGGCTGCACTACTTTTCCGACTGGCTGGGGGAAAACGAACGGAAAGGGTTGATCAGGAATGTAACAGCCCGGCTGGGAGGCCGTCCCGCCCCGAAGGTAATGGATTTCATGACGCAACACCGGGAGCTTTATCCGCCCCTCGGGAACGCCGACATCCGGCGGGAAATTTGGGAAATCGAACGGCGGCTCTCCGCCTCCCCGCGCCCTGTTCTGACCAAGGAGGAAATCGCCCTTTGGGAGGGAAAGATCACCCCGGGGGACCTCGTCGCCATCGCCACCCATGAGGAAGGTCTCGACGTCACCCACGCCGGCCTCGCGATCCGCCGCGGCGGGCGGCTCCATCTCCTCCACGCCTCCTCCCAAGCAGGCCGGGTCATTATCTCCCCGGAAACCCTCGCCGCTTACCTGGAGGCTCAGGATAACCGGGCCGGCATCATCGTCGCCCGCCTCCGCTAACCGTGGACAATCCGGCGGGATACGGATTGTTCCCTATCGGCACCGGATGAACACGAAACCCCTGCGGTCGCGGCCGGAGGCCCGGATAGTCCGGTACGCCTTGTTCTGTCGGCTCCCGCGGTCAATTCCGATTTCCGATCATTCAACGGCCACTTCAAATATTTTGGTCACCTTCGTGCCGTCCGTATCCTCCACAGAAGCGCCGAAGGATATTTTCCCCCGCTGTCCCGGTTGAATCATCCAGGAGATCCGGCCTGTCTTGCCGTCAATCGTCATCCCGGCAACCTGAGGTGCCTCCAGACGGAAGGTGACGGCGTCGCTGTCGGGGTATCGGCTGGTCAATTGCAGTTCTACGGCCTTACCGGCTTTCGGGGCTTCCCGGGCGGCCTGCAATTCGAGGGTAGGCGGAACGCCGTGGACGGCAACGACGGGACTTTCCACGGGATAACCGGCTTTACCCTCCGCATAAGGTGTGACGACGACCGAGACAAGGTCGCGTTTCTTGAGATTGGAAAGGGAAAGCGTGTTTTCGTTCGCCCCGGCGATGCTCTTATCGTTGACCTTCCAGCGATAGGTATAGACGAGCTCCTGGGCCGGATCGGCAGGGATGACGTCGGCCTTCAGGGTATCGAGTCGGGTAGGCTGGGTAGGGCTCAGACGGACGGCGACAATAGCCGGGCGCCCGGATGGGCTCCCTTCCTCCGGAACCCGCGGTGCGGTTTGCGGAGAAGGTGGGGGATCGAAGATGGAACCCACCGGGCCGACCTTCCTTTTCTGCTCGCCGGAAGGTGTTTCCTTGGCGGGCCAGCAGGTGTAGATGGCGATGACGATCGCCAAGAGGGCGCAGACGCCTCCCAGGAGAAGATACTTCCCCGGGATGGTCGTCAGCTTGGGAAGCGGCTGCTTCCCCCTCGCCTTGGGTCCAGCAGGGGAGCGCTTCCCTTGCTTCCGAGCCGCTCCCTCCGAGGATGGTTTTTTCTTCTTTTGTGTTCTTGGTGGTTCATGTTTGGAGATCATCGGCTTACTGAATCCGCAGATCCCGCCAGTAAAGCATGTTCGTCCGATTCGCGGAGCCGGCCGGGGTGATGTTGACGCGGGTGGTACTGGCCGAAGTGCCGCTGCCGCCACTCGTCGTTACGTACAGATCCGGCACCCCGCTTCCCCCCCCCGGTTTCAGGGAAAGGACCGGGGCCGAGGGGATGCCGGTGCCGATGTTCATACTCCTTGCCCCGTCGGACAGGGCGCCGCCGCCCGTCCGGTAGTTGATGGCGTAGAGGGAGGCCGTTCCCGCCTCGTTGCAGACCGTATTGCTCGGTGTATAGGTCGTGAAGTAGACCACCCCGCCGAAGACGGTAGGATCGGCGAGCATCTTTTCCCCACCCCCGGCCAGGTTGATGGCATAGCCTACCTTGGTCGTCGAGGAGGGGTCATAGGTTTGGGTGGCGGAGGTGATATTGTCCAGGTTGCTGAAGGCATAGGTGGATGTCCGGTCGTCTTTGACGCCGAAGAAACGTTCCTGGGCATTGGAGGCCGTGGGATCCGTCTTGTCTCCCGTTCCCCAGTAGACCCAGAGATTGCCGTCCTTATCCTTGGCCACGGCGGGACTCGTGTAGATGGGGCGGATATTGCCGGACGAAGAGGCATAGAAGAGTCCGCCGCTCCAGGTTGTCGTGAGTCCGAATCCGGAAATGCCGCAATTGGGCATATCGGCGTAGCGGCAGAACTTGAAGCGCCACATATTACCGCCCAAATCGCCTATATAGGCGGTATCGATGAAGCCGTCGTTGTCCGTATCGACGATGGCGGCCTGGCCGGGGACGCTGTAATTCATATTCGTGTTCGTGGCGATACTAAGTAGGCTTGGCGTGGTGCTGGTCGTCGAACCTAAGGTGAAGCTCCATATTATATTGCCGTTCGTCAGGTCCACGACGAAAAACCCCTTGCCGCGGCTGTCGCAGGAACCGCCGCCGGAGCAGTCATAGGCGTTGTAGCCCGCGCCGATGAATCCCACCCATTTTTCCTTCTCCACGCCGCCCTCCTTGACCCGAACGCGGCCCGTCATCACCTTGCTCCAGGGATCGCCGAGATAGGGGGCCTGGAAAGACCGGTTCGTGGCGTTCTGGAAGGTGGGTCCTACCCAGAGGAAGGACGGGCTCAGGGAGTTGTTCAGATTGAAGGCGTAAAACCCGCAGTAGTAGGGGTGGGTGAGGGTGGTGCCGTCCGTGGCCGTGGTGGTGTAGGTGGCATAAATACCCGAATCGCAGGAGGAGGAATCGCTCCAGGAGTAGCTCACGGCCCCCCGGCCCAAGCCGAAGACGAGGAGGGTCCGCCAGGAATCGGCGCTTTTGCAGTTCCCGTGATCGCTGCAGGCGGTGCTGCAGTTTCCGTCGTCGGCGCCCGTCCAAACGTCGGCCACGGTGACGGGGCCGTCGACGAAATACTGATGGCTTAAGGAAGTCGGATGGCTGCTGTGGGTCATATTTTTTAGCTTGGTCAAGAGACTCGACGGCACGAAACTCCAAGCCTCGGAGCCGTCGCTCGTCTTGAAGGCGTGGAATTGGCCGTCGTTGGCCCCGGCGACGATAAGGCGGTTGCCGTTGGCGGAGGTCCGTGGATGGTTCGAGCGGTGGGTGGAAAAGCGGTTGTTGCAGTCCCGCGTATCGTCGTAATAAGCTGACGGCGTGCCCACGGTGATGGGTGTGGACCGGAAGACGTCTCCCAGCTTCCATACCTGGCTGCTGGCGTTTTGTTCCGGGTTGTACGCCGTCTCTCCCCGTATAAACCCGACGATGGCGTCCCGAGCCGCATCCGACGCCGCACCGACGTCTGTGGCCGTGAGGTTGGAGGTGGAGAACTGGAGGAGGCTGCCGCCCTTGTAGGTCCAAATATTCCGGGAGGAGGCGGCGGTGCCCTGGAGGACCGACCCCGCATCGCCGTTGGTCCAGGTCGTGCTCAGGGCGCCGACGGTGCCGTCCGTATTGATGGTGTATTTTTTCAGGTGCCCCGTCCAGAAAGGGTCTCCGTCCACAGGCTCGAAGGAACCCTCGTAAAGGAAGTTTTCGTCCGAAGACCGGGAGGATTGGACGGAGGACTGGGAAAAGGAGTAGTTGGCCTGGCGGATGATGTTCATGGCCGTCTTGAGGGCCGTCGCCAACTGATCGGCGTCGGCGGCGAGAAAGGCGTACCCGGAAAGGGACGCATACCCCGGGTCGTTGGTATTGGCCTTGAAATTGGCGGTGGAATGGGATCCGGAGGAATCGTAACAGGTGGCGGTGACGGCATCCGTGGCGGTGGTGCAAGCCCCGGGGGTCCCGGGGGTGTAACCGGACGTGCTGCCCGCATTGCTCTGGTTGGGGTTGTCCGTGCCGCCGTAGTAGGCCGCCCAGTTCAGGGTGTTCTCCAGGTAATCGGGCATGGCGGCTCCGAAGCCGACGACGAAGACCTTGTAACCTGCATCGGCCAGGGCCTTGGCCCGGGCCACGAATTCACGGCGGCCCTTGTAGCGACCCCCGTCGCATTCCGCACCGCTGCCGCTGCATGCAAAGGTGTCGGCGCCGTCGGTGACGAGGATGACGAATTTTTTCCGGCAACTCGCGGCGCTGTCGGCGGCCTTGTGGGCGTCGAGATAGATCTTCGCCTTCCGGAGGGAGGAGGCCAGGGGGGTGCCGCCGTTGGCGCTGGCGCCGCCGACGGAGTAATCGCCCGTGCTGGAAACGGTGCAACTCGTGTTGCTGTTGCAGTAGATCCGGCTGTAGGCCGAGCCGATGTATCGGCGGCTCGAGCTGGAGCTTCCCGGAATCTGGATGCAGCCGCTCGTGTAGTCGTCGCTGGTGTCGTCGGCCGAGCAGTTGTAAAAGCGCATATAACCGATACGGACCGAAAGGCTCGTCTCGTCGGAGGAGTTGATGACGTTGTCGTCGTTGTCGTCGAGGAGATCGAAGATGGCCCGCTTGGCGATGGCAAGCCGGCTGCAGTCGGTGCTGCAGTTGGTCTTGGAACTGCTGCAAAAGCCGCCGCTGCAACCCGTGCCGGTGCAGTACGTCGTGCTGGCGGCGCAGGAGCTGATCCCGTAGGTATTCGTGCCTCCCGCCGGGTTCCAGTCCATGCTGCCGGAAAGATCGAGGACGATGAGGGCATCCGGTTCGGTCGAGTTGGTGAAAAGGGCCGATTCATCCGAGGCCGGGGCCGTGGCCCAGGCCTGGCCGCCCGTCCAGAGGATCACCAAGGCGACGGCGACGGCCGCCCATCTCCCTTTGCTGATGATAGCTTTCATGGCTCCCCCCATTATTTCCTTTATCTCGACATGGTCGATATCTCCACCGGGCCGTAACCCACACCGGTGCTGATCTGCACCTGCGTGCCGTAGGCTGTGTTGCGCCCGGTGATGGTGACTTCGTAGCGGCGCTGCCCCCACGACTGGCCGCCGCCGATGGAGTAGCCCGACATGGGAAGGTGCGTCGGCCCCGAAGAAGGTGTGGTCGGGGTGCTGACGGAATAGACGGAGGCCGGGTCGTTCGTGGCGTCCACCTGCTGGTTCGTCACGGCGGAGGCGCTCAGGTTCTCCGGATCGAAGTTCTGCATCATGCGATGAATCCCCGTCTCCGCGGCACTTATGGCCTTCTTGTCCCCCACGGTCTTGGAACTGACGCGCAGATCCCCGGTGGAGACGTGAATGACCAGCATGGCCAAGGCAAAGAGGATCAAGCAGGCCAGAATAGCCGTAACCAGGGCAATGCCCTTTTCCGAGGCGATGATGTTATTGCTGTTGGCTGATGGCATGGTTCCTCGGGATAACGCTGGTGGAATAGATGAGCCGGCGACGCGTGCCGGTGGCGGGATCGATCTCTTCCGTCTCCACGGCCAGGGTGATGTCGATCCGCCGTATATCGGGAATCCCCGCCGGGAGATTGCTTGCCGTAATCTCTGTCCCCGCCCCGTTGAAATACCGGAAGAGGGAGATTCCCAGGGTGTTGTTGATAACCCGGACGGCCCGGGTGTTGGCGGGAACGTCACCCAGAAAGGGCTGGTTGCCGCCGGAACAGTTGGTGGACCGGGTGATGTACTGATTGACCGTATCATAGTTGTAGCGGATTGTTTCGTTGGGATCTCCCAGCGCGCCGTCCGGGGCGCTCCCGTCAGCCGTTCCCCGGATGTCCATTTCCACGGCGATGGAATTGGCCGTCGCCTCCTGGATACCCCTGTAGTTCTGATTGGCCGAGGTGGCGCCGCAGGTAGAGGCGCCGCCGGGCGGGTTGACCCAGATATTCGTCGCATAGGTGGGGTTGTAAGAGGCCATGCTTATTTCCAGGGCCATGAGGTCCAGGGCCGGCTTGACGTCCTGCTGGGCCGTCACCTTCCTTTCGATGCCGGCGGAACTCCGCTGGACGGAATTAACGGCGCCGTAAACGGCGACCAGGAGTAGCAACGTCACGGCGATGGTGATCATCATTTCAACAAGGGTAAAGCCGTTATTCGTTTTCACTGGCTGGTGCACCCCTCGGGAAAGCGATAGCCCTCTTGCCTGGTGACAACAAGGCTCTCCGAAATACCCGTGTGGCCCGTCCAGGCCACACGGACCGTTACACGCCAGACGTTCGTGGCGACGCTGGCAATGGTGGTTGTAACGTTGAATTGGGCGTCACCGGATTGGCCGGTGGTCTGCCCGCTGGCAAAGACGGTGGTGGGACCGGTTGTGCCCGTGGTTACGGCGTTGCATGGGTTCATGATAAGGGCCTCCTGCCTTATCAGTTCCTCATGCATGATTCCCGCAGCCCGGCCCAGATAGTCCGAGCGGCCCGCCGTCTTCCACGCCGCCGGCTGCATGGACATGATGGCCAAGACGGCCACTGTCGTCAGGAAGATGGCGATGACCACCTCTACCAGTCCCAGCCCTCTTCTATTGCATATTGAACTGGACATAAGTCCTACCGGTGATATTGATGGTGATGGTTGCCGTCGAATTCCTGCTGTTGGTGAGGACGACGGTTCCCGTATTGGACGACAGCGTGCCCCGGGGCAGAAAGGTGACCTGCCCCGATCCGAAACTGACGCTCTGAACGGACAAGTTTGCTCCGAAACTGGTCAGGTTCTTGGTGGTGGACGTGTCAAACGGGGAAGCTGAGATGGTATAGGCACTGGACCCGGCCGTAAAGGTCAGTCGGTACTGCACCCCCTCCGAAATGGCCTTCTGCCTGGCGAGGGCCAGATCGGCCATGACCTCCCGCGTCGCCGTCCTAAGATTGGAGTTGTCGACGTACCGTGTCCAGGCGTAGGCCGCAAGGCTGCCCAAAATGCCCATTACGGCAATGACGATAATCAACTCGATGAGAGAAAATCCTCTTTGTCTTTTCAAAAGGTACATTCCCTTCTTTCTTCGTCGGTTGATCGACCAGCACCACCTCTGCCGACGGTATGAGTATAAGGGTGCTGTTTTTGCCTGTCAAGGGATAAGATTCATTAGTGTCAAGAGCAAATAGAGTTGTCCGGTTTTGTAACGAATGAATTCTATCCGGGCCCAGGTATTCGACGGTTCTGTACGGTTAATATCAGTTTCGGCCGTTGTTTTTTTCTTGCATTTTATAATAACAATGAATTATTATAAAAAAATATGTAATGTGAGAGCTTGCAGATATCCGGGAAACTTGCCGACGATAATTCGGGGCAAAGAATCATGGATCTTGAAGCGGAAGTCAAAATACTTGAAGGGGAACTTGCATCCCTGCGCGAAAAAGAGGCGAGATACCGGCAGCTTGTCGAAAACACGCCGGTGGTCCTTTACCAATTCATGATGAATCCCGAAGGGGCCTATTCGTTCCCCTATATAAACCGAGCCCTGGACTCGATAATGGGGATATCGAGTCGTGATACCGTCAAGGATCCTTCGCTGCTCATCAACCGCATCCATCCCGACGATACACCTGTCTTCCATAAAAAAATAAGAGATTCGGCGCAGAATTTAACTCCTTTTCACGCCACGTTCAGGGCTCTCAAAGACGGACGGTACATCTGGTTGGAGTGCCGTTCCACCCCGGAGCGATTGGCGGACGGAAGCATCCTCTGGAACGGTTTTTTCCAGGAGATAACGGCCCAGAAGCAGGAACGGGAGTCTTTGCTGCGAACCCAATTCGCTATGGATCGCGCCCGGGACAGCATTCTTTGGATTGATGAGCGGGGTTGTATCGTCTACGCCAACGATGCCGCCTGTTCCTCTATGGGCTACACCCGCGAAGAATTGATGTCCAAGACGGTCTTCGAGATCGATCCCGATTTCCCCCGGGAAAAATGGGAACAGCACAAAATGGATATGGAGCGTCTCGGGGCCATGTCATTTGAGGGGCGTCATATCACGAAGGACGGACGCATCTTTCCGGTTGAAGTCAGCAGCAACTACTTTGGTTTCGACGGACGCTGGCTGGCTTGTGCCTTCGATCGCGACATCACGGAACGTAAGCGTGCGGAAAACGCCCTCCGTGAATCGGAAGGCAAATTTCGCGATCTGGTGGAAAGATCCATTATCGGCGTCTACCTGATCCAGGACGACCTGTTCAGATATGCAAATGCCAAGTTGGCGGAGATACTCGGTTATAGCCGCGAGGAGATGACGGACAAACTGGGCCCCAAAGACGTCGTTTTTCATGAGGATGTGCCGTCGCTCAAGGCGAAGATCAAGGAATGGCTATCGGAGGGCGAGACATCCTCCCTGCAGCATATTTTTCGTGTCGTCACCAAGGATAAACAGATCAGGAATGTGGAGATCTATAGTTCACAAACCCTGTATCAAGGAAGACCCGCTACGATCGGAATGCTGCTGGACGTCACCGATCGCCTGAAGGCCGAGGAAGAGTTGCGTGGCTTGAGCATCGCCATCGAGCAGGCCGCGGAAGACATCATTATCACCGATCCCGAAGGCGTCATCAGATATGTCAATCCGGCTTTCGAGAGCATCACGGGCTATTCGCGCCGGGAGGCGATAGGAAAGAATCCAAGATTTCTGAAAAGCGGTTTTCATGAGCCGTCTTATTACGAGGACCTTTGGCGCACGATAAAAAACGGTAACGTTTGGCGAGGAAGAATCACAAATCGGCGCCGGGACGGCAAGTTCATTTATGAGGACGCAACGATCAGCCCCCTCATCACGTCGGCGGGTAAGGTCTCCGGCTTTGTAGCGCTGAAAAGAGACGTCACGGAAACGATCAAACTGGAAACCCACCTCCGACAGGCCCAAAAGATGGAGGCCATCGGAACCCTGGCCGGCGGCATCGCCCACGATTTCAACAATATTCTTGGGGCGCTCATGGGCTACGCCGAACTGGTAAAGTACAAAACCCGCGATCAGGGCATTTACCCCTATTTGGATCAGATTCTCAAAGCCTGTGATCGTGCCCGGGATCTGGTCCAGCAGATCCTGACCTTCAGCCGGCAACGGGAGCAGGAAAAGAAACCGGTGTCCGTGATCCCGATCGTCAAGGAGGCATTAAAGCTACTCCGGTCGTCCATTCCCTCCACCATCGAAATTCGGCAGCGATTCGACGCCTCTCAGGATACCATATCGGCCGATCCGACGCAGATTCACCAGGTTCTAATGAATCTTTGTACCAATGCGGTACATGCCATGAGGGATCGCGAGGGGGTCCTGGAGATCAGCCTGAGGCAAAAGACGCTTCCTTCCGGGGAGTTGACATACAACCCTGACCTGAGAAGCGGATTGTATTTAGAACTCACCGTGAAGGATAACGGCATCGGCATTGACCCGGACATCAAGGACAAAATCTTTGATCCCTTCTTCACCACCAAGGGAATAGGGGAAGGTACCGGTCTCGGTCTGTCCGTTGTTTACGGAATCGTCAAGGATCTCGAAGGCATAATTTCCGTGGAGAGCGAGAAGGGACAAGGAACTACTTTCACGATCCTCTTGCCTTTGCTCGCCGTAAACGGCAAGCTCGAAAAGCAGGAGACGACATGTATCCCCAAAGGCAAAGGACGGATCTTGTATGTTGATGACGAAGAGCCCATTGCCTCTCTGGGAAAGGAAATGCTCTCCTTCCTGGGATATGAGGTTTCCGTACGCCTGAGCAGCATCGATGCCTTGGAGGCGTTTCGTGCCGGTCCCGAACGGTTCGATCTGGTAATCACCGACATGACCATGCCCAACATGACAGGCGCCGCCCTGGCCAAGGAAATGATGAAGATTCGTCCCGATATCCCGATTATCCTCACAACCGGCTTCAGTGAACGGATCACCGAGGAAGAGGCAAACAAGATCGGTTTTCAGACCTTTCTCATGAAACCGGTTTCCCTTCCCGATCTGGCCCAGGCGGTGAAGAGGATCATAGATGGTAAGCAATAGATATTTTTTGGAAACTATGTCGGCCCTCGGGGCGCGGGGGGAATGTTTTCCCTGTCATAGAGATAAAACTTGGCAACTATTCGTAAGATAGTGGTCTTCGTTTCTTGCTTTTCCATAATCGCCAACAAGGGCGGATAACCTTTCCTTCGCCTTCCCTCCCGATGTTATGGATGCTGAAAGAGGCGAAGGTATCGGCCGTACCCCTCCCGCTCGAGATCCTCCTTGGGGATGAAACGCAACGCGGCGGAGTTCAGGCAGTACCGCCGGCCCGTGGGGGGCGGGAATTGTCAATGGCGTAAAATCACCGCCCCGGCGGCATAAGGGCCGGGGCATGGCTACGCAAACGAAATCGTTTGCTTATCGATCCGCCATTTGTTAATATTCTTCCCCGTCATCAGCAAAGAAAAAATCTTTTCGAGGGAAGAAAAAATGAACAGGGCAACAAACAGATGGCGCCGGATGGCGCCGCCGCCCGGGTGCCCCTGGAAACCCCGGGCAACGTGGCGAGGGTGGTTTCTCATCGGTTGGGGTTTGTTCTTTCTTTTCCTAGCCGGTGGCGCCGGGGCTGGGGAAAACACCGTCCCCGCCGAATTCACGGAGCTCCGGGAGGTCATCCCCGGGGTGCTCATGGACATCCGCTATTACACCCGCCACAACTTCGTGGGCGAGCGGGTGGACGGGTACCGGGCCCCCAAGTGCTACCTGACACGCCGGGCCGCCGAGGCCCTGGGTAAGGTGCAGCAGGAACTGTCCGCCTCCGGCCTGAGCCTCAAGATCTACGACTGCTACCGCCCCCAGAAGGCGGTGAACCACTTCGTGCGCTGGGCCGCGGATATCAAGGACGTCAAGACAAAGGCCGAATTCTACCCCCAGGTAGATAAACGCAATCTCTTCCGGGACGGCTACATCGCCGAGAAGTCGGGGCACAGCCGGGGCAGCACCGTGGATCTCACCATCGTCGCCCTACCGGCCAAGCCCCAGGAGGCATATCGGCCCCACAAGAATCTCCGGGCCTGTTATCGCCCCGCCAGAGAACGCTTCGGCGACAACGGCATCGACATGGGCACGGGTTTTGATTGTTTCGACAGCCGGGCCCACACATTGAACAACACCCTGGGCCCCACGCCACGCCTCCACCGGGCCCTCCTGAAGACCCTCATGGAGAAACACGGCTTCGTCAATTACGACAAGGAGTGGTGGCACTATACGCTGAAAGACGAACCCTTCCCGGACACCTATTTCGACTTCGACATCGAGTGAGGAACTCGCCAAAAGGAGCGAACCCACCTTTCAACGGTCGGGGCGGAGAGGGGTTTCCTTATTTATTACGAATCTTTATCCCTACAACGAGACTTAAATAAATTAATGATTGACAAGTGAGCCTGACTAAGATACATATTGTGCAAACACATAAGGAGGTGTCAGGCCATGGTACCGGAAAATCGAGTTTCGGATGGGGCCTTCCC
>JAGPFL010000104.1 GCA_018056545.1 Syntrophobacterales bacterium | reverse complement strand
TTCGGACAGGCAAGTCACCCAAAAAAAGAGCCCGATGGTGCCAGATGGATCGCCGCCGATCTCCATACCGTATCGCCGACCCTGATTTTTCGATGGACATATACCTTGACAGGCAAAAACATCCCCTATATACTTCTATCTCCCAAAAGCAATATCTTATCAAACAAATGAATTCGACTCCTTCATCCGCTACCATACCTTTGGAGATTCGAGCATAAATTTTTCCGTTATTCTCTGAGGATGCCAGTTTGTTGACCAGTATTTGATCAAACACGAATTCATCAAACGCCTTCAGCGACGCTATGAACAGGAAGGCATTCAGATCCCCTTCCCAATCCGGACCATTCGCACAGTAAATGATTCTCTTGAGAAAAGGTGGAACTGATGGGATCAGGGAAAAGCACCCTTCATAAACATCATCGGGCGATAAAAGCGGTAGTAGGCGCCTGGGAACGGCAGCGATAGTATGGGCATAATTATCTTCACCGATCTGGACGGCAGCCTCCTCAATCATGACGATTATTCCTATGTCGAAGCGCTGCCCGCTTTAACCAGAATCAAAGCGGCGGGCATCCCTTTGATCATCACGACGAGCAAAACCCGTAGGGAAGTTACACCCCTTCGCCAAGAGATAGGCATAACCGCCCCCTTTATCGTCGAAAACGGCGGTGGCGTCTTTTTTCCCCGCAGCGATGATTTCGATATCTCCGGAAGCTACGAAAAGGATGGCTATGTCGTTATGGAGTTGGGGATGTCCTACGAAAAAATCCGCGCTGCCTTCCGGAACATCAATGAACGTTTTCCCGCTCGCGGTCTGGGCGATATGTCCCTTATGGAAATTACCGACCGCACCGGTCTTTCCCTCGCCGGGGCCGTGGCGGCAAAGGACCGGGAGTTCACCGAACCGTTCGTCCTTGATACGGATCAGGAAAGCGACGAACTCGACAAGCTGGCGGAAAGTCACGGCATGAAAATAACCAGAGGCGGACGATTCTGCCATCTAATGGGCATTCGCCAGGACAAGGGGGCGGCGGTGCGGCTGGTCCTCGACATATACCGCCGTCATAGCGAGGAGATCCTGATTTCCATAGGAATAGGCGACGCCGACAATGATCGGCCCATGCTGGAGGAAGTGTCCATTCCGGTGCTGATCCCGAAGCCCGACGGGAGCTATGCCGACATCTCGTTGCCGGGCCTCGTCAGAGCCGATGCTCCGGGGGCGCAGGGATGGAACGACGTCATGCAAAGGATTCTCGATGAACTCAAGACAAATCATCCTTGATCTCTTCATAGAGGCCGTCCAGGCGGCAATGCCGGACCGCATTCTCCGCCGCGCCCTGGCGATGGACGGGGACGATCTCATTGTTTTGGGGAAAAGGCATCCCATGAAAAAAGGGCGGGGCGTATATGTCTTCGGCAGCGGCAAGGCCTCGGCGCCCGCCGCCCTGGCCGTGGAGGAGATCATCGGCGCGAGGATCGCCGGCGGACTGATCATTTCCAACTCCGCTGAAGGTCGTCTGAAAAAGGTAGCCGTACGGATCGGCGCCCACCCCGTTCCCGACGAGCGAAGCCTCCTGGGAGCCGAAGGAATGGCGGAGAGTCTGTCTAGCTCACCGGAGACGATGTGTTCATTTATCTCCTCTCGGGAGGCAGTTCCGCCCTCATGGAAAAACCGCTCCCACCCCTTACCCTTGTCGATCTTCAGTCTATGTCGCGGTTGTTGATCCAAAAAGGCTTGACCATCGGAGAAATGAACGCCGTACGCAAACATCTCTCCCTGGTGAAGGGAGGAAAACTGGCGGAAGTTACGGAGGCAAGGGGCATAGTGCTTGCGCTTTCCGATGTCATCGGAGACGATCTGGAAACCATCGGTTCCGCGCCCCTGTATTACGATGCGACGACTTTCCGCGATGTCTTTGCCATCCTGTCCCGCCATGGCCTCTGGGAAGAGATCCCCCCGAAGGTGCGCGCCCTGATCGAGAGGGGACTTGTCGGCGAGATCGGGGAGACGCCCAAGCACCCGTCTCCCCGCATCGAGCATATCGTCATCGGCAGCAACCTCAGCAGTCTGGCCAAGGCCGGGGAAAAGGCGGAGAAGATGGGGATAAAGGCTCATATCATGAGTTCCCGACTCCGGGGAGAGGCAAGGGAGGCGGCCAAGGCCGTCATTGCCGTCGGCGAGGAGATCCTGATGACGGGAAATCCCTTCCCGGCCCCCGTCTGTCTCCTTTTTGGCGGGGAAACGACGGTATCGGTCAGGGGAGAGGGGAAAGGGGGCAGAAATCAGGAGATGTGTCTGGCGGCCTTGAAAGAGATTGGCAACCGGAAGGGCCTAACTTTCCTGAGCGCCGGCACGGACGGCATCGACGGCAATTCGGACGCCGCCGGCGCTATCGTGGATTTCGAAAGCTACGGGCGGGTTCTTGCCCTGGGACTGAATATCGATGATTATCTGAACCGCAACGACTCCCACGGCCTGCTCCAGCGGACCGGGGATCTGGTCGTTACGGGTCCCACGGGGACAAACGTAATGGACGTAACAATTTTACTCATCGGGGGAGGAAAATAGATCATGACAGCAACGCCAAGATTTTCTACGGCCTTGAGACCTTACGTGCGGGCGAAGATCGAGCAACTGAGATATGCCGACATCGTCATCGGCATTCCCTCTTATCATAGCGGGAGCGCCATCGTTCATGTCATCGAGTCGATAATCAAAGGAATCGAGCGCTACTATGCCGACCGCAAGGTCCTCATCGTCATTTCTGACGGGGGCAGCACGGATGATACGCGGGACATGGCCCGTTCCATCGATCCCAAATCTTACAACATCGAGAGCATCGTGACGATTTACCGCGGCATTCCGGGAAAAGGATCGGGTCTGCGGGCCGTATTCGAAATCGCAAATTTTCTCAAGGCAAGAGCGGTGGCGGTATTAGATTCCGATCTTGTTTCCATCACCCCGGAGTGGGTCCGGAACGTTCTCGCACCCGTCATGGAAGGATACGATTATGTCGCCCCAGACTATAATCGCTACAAACTGGACGGCACCATCACCAATACCATCGCCTACAACCTGACGAGGTCTCTCTACGGCCAGAAGATCCGTCAGCCCATCGGCGGCGACTTCGGCATCTCGCCCGCCCTGGTCAAGCATTACCTCGATCAGGACGTATGGGAAACGGATGTGGCCAAATTCGGCATCGACATCTGGATGACCACCTCGGCCATGGTCGGCGGATTCCGGATCTGCCAGGCCCGCCTCGGCGCCAAGATTCATGGGGAAAAAGACCCCGCCGACGACCTGGGTCCCATGTTCCGGCAGGTCGTCGGCACCATATTCCAGTTGATGGGACAATATCAGGACTATTGGCTGGACATCAAAGGTTCCCGGGAAGTGCCCACCCTGGGAGAGGTCATCGGCCGGGAGGCGGAACCTTTCGACATCAACCAGGAAAGCCTAATCGAATACTTCCAGGTCGGCACGAAAAACTTCAGCGGCGTCTGGAAGAACATCCTTGCCGGAAAAGATTTGAAGGTCATCAGAAAGCTGGCGAGGAACAACATCGATGGGGATTTTATCCTCCCCATCGAAACGTGGGTCCGCATCGTCTATCAGTATGCCGGCGTCTTTCAGAAGACCCCCCGCCAGCGGTTCAAGATCCTCGATACGATGATTCCCCTGTACTATGCCCGGGTCGCCTCCATGATCAATGAGCTCAAGGATAAAAACGGCGCCGAGGCGGAACGACATTTTGAAGAACAGGCCCAGGCATTTGAAAAGATGAAGGATTACCTGATATCTATATGGAAAAGGAAAGGAGCATAATATGGCGGATTTCTGTCAGAATGGCATTGTCACGACCCTGCAGCAGTTAAGGAATCGCCCCGTGGAGGACCTGGAGCGGGTCCTGAAAAAGATATCCGAGCGGCGTAAGATCGTCCTCCTCCTGCCGGCCCTGGTAACGGAATTCGACGGACCGGCCATGCCGAAGATCATCGAGGAGCTCAAAGGGGTGGATTACCTCCACCGCATCGTCTTGTCTCTGGACCGGGCAAGTGAAGAGCAGTTCCGGAAGGTCAGGGAATTCATGTCCGGACTCGCCACGGAGGTAAAAATCGTCTGGCATGACGGCCCCCGGATGCAGACACTCCTTAAGGAGCTGATGGCGGCGGATTTTGAACTGGACCGGCCCGGAAAAGGCCGTTCCGTCTGGATGACCATGGGGTATATTCTCGCGGACCGGGACGTTTATGCCATCGCCCTCCATGATTGCGACATCGTCAACTATCAACGCGAGATGGTGGCCAGACTCGTCTATCCCGTCGTCCATCCCGCCCTCGATTTCGAATTCAGCAAGGGTTATTACGCCCGGGTGACGGAACGGCTCTACGGTCGCGTCACAAGACTTTTCTACACCCCGCTCATCAGAACGATGAAGAGGATCCTCGGCTACAACGCCTTTATCGACTATCTGGACAACTTCCGTTACGCCCTGTCGGGAGAGTTCGCCTTCATGAGTAATCTGGCCCGGGGCATCCGCATCTCCCCCACCTGGGGGCTGGAGGTCTCCATGCTCAGCGAGGTCTATCAGAAAACCTCGACCAATCGCATCTGCCAAACGGAGATCACCGATTATTACGAGCACAAGCATCAAATTCTCGCCAAGGACAAGCCGGAAGAAGGCTTGATCCGCATGGCCACGGATATCGCCAAGGTTCTCTTCCGGGTCTTGAGCCAAGACGGATTGGTAATGAGTGCGGCCTTTTTCCGGACCATGCTGACGGCATACATTCAGGAATCCCGCATCGCCATTGAAAAGTATCATGCCCTGGCCCTCTTGAACGGATTGAATTACGATCGCCATGAAGAGATAGAAGCGGTGGAAACCTTCGTCGGCTCGTTGCGTCTCGCCGTGCGGGAATTTATCGAAGATCCCGTGGGCATCCCCATGTTGTCCGCCTGGGTAAGGGTCGCGGCGGCTATCCCCGACTTTTCCGAAAGGATCAACGAAGCGGTGGAGTTGGATAACGATTAGGAACGGACGGGATAAACCATAAGGAGGAAAAGATATGAAAATCCGTACATTGTTTTTAATGTTGATCCTCATCGCCATCACCGCCTTCGTCATGCTTAACTGGAACGCCTTCATGACGCCGACCATTCTTTCCTTGGGCGTTGCCGTCGTCCAGGCGCCGCTGGGTTTGGTTATGTTGGGATTGCTGGTCTTTAATACGGCAATGACGATGCCCTCCCCAGCATTCTCGAATCGCAGGGAGATGAAAAGGCCTTCCGGCGGAACTGGGCGCGATTGATTCAGAAGATCTATGAAGTTGATCCCCTGATCTGCCCAAAATG
>JAGPFL010000103.1 GCA_018056545.1 Syntrophobacterales bacterium | reverse complement strand
GTGAGCAAGGGGGTACGGCGGGGCGATAACGGCGACGCGCATGGGCTAATCGCTCCTGCCGGGAAAAATCATGGAGCGCAGCCAGCCGAGCCAGGTGTTGCCCTGAAGGAGGTGGCGGTCGATGGCGTCGAATTCCGCGGCGAGCACCTCAGGTCGGGAAAACCATTCCGCCCTGGTTTTGATCTTCTGCTCCGGATCCAGCTCTTTGACGATGGTCGCCGGATTGCCCCCGACCACCACATTGGCGGGGACATCCTTCAAGACCACCGCCCCGGCGCCGACGATACTGTTTTCCCCGATGTTCACCCCTTTGCAGACCATGGCACTGTCTCCGATCCAGACATTATCGCCGATACGGACCGGTGCGCTTTGCCCCACCGAAAGTCCGCGATCGTAAATGCCATGCCAGTCGGAATCCGTTACAAACGCCCCGTGGGCCAGCATGCAACTGTCGCCGACGATGATCTCCCGGGCGGCGCTGACCCGCACCCCCGGACACAGAAGGCAGTAATCGCCGATCTCGATTCTACCCTCACCCTCAAAGTTGGACCAGACGGTGAGGCGTACGCGTTTGTCCGGGGCCGCAATGAAATGGGCATGCTTCCCTACCCGGATCGGACCGCCGAAAACCTCCACATACCAGGGCTTCATGAACAGTGCCCCGGCGCCGAGAGAATCGAACTGGGGACGCAGAAAATGCTCGGCATACCAGTGCTGCAGGAAAAGATGGAGGCGTTTGACGGTATAGGGCCGGGTGTCTCTCCTCAAGTAGGTCCCTGTCCTTTCCACAAGTTTTCATCGACATTCCCACAACCCACGGCAGGATGAAGCGGCTTCACCGCCAACGGCATCGGACCGCACCACCGCCCGTCCATCCAGGCGCGATGACTGAAGAGACTGCCGCCGGGTGTTAGTCTGCGGAGGGCGTCATAGGCCAGGATCACCGCCGCCGCGGTCCAGGTCGTCTTTTCGTCCGGCCAGATGATCCGGTCGGGGAAGGTGACGCCCATCCAATAACTGCCGTCCGCATACTTCTTGTCCATTATCCAGGAGAAAACGCGCTCCGCCTCTTCAAAGGCATCGACGGCCGCCAGGGTCAAAACAAGCTCCGAGGTCTCCGCCATGGTCACCCAGGGACGATCGCATACACATCTTACGCCCCATCCGGGTACGGTGAATTTTTTCCAGTAACGAGCGAGACGCCTTCTTGCCGCCTCTCCCGTCAACGCCCCGGATAGAACCGGATAATACCAATCCATGGAAAAACGTGCCTTGATCATGTTGAAATGCGAAGGAGGGTTCTCGATGGCCTTGCCCAGACGGGCCAGGGCCCGTGACCAGGATGTCGCCTCCTTTCCCAAACAGGCGGCAATATTCAAACCGCACTTGAAACTCATGAAGATGGAACTCGAGCCTGTGAGCAGGGCCATGGGATCCACCTTCCCTTCCCTGTTTTTCGCCCAGTAGATCTCCCCTTTCGGGGCCTGCAGACTCAAGGCGTAATCCAGACCCCCCTTCACCGTAGGCCACATCCGGCGCAGAAATCCCGTATCGGCGGTGATCAGAAAATGGTGCCAGACCCCGACGGCGATATAGGCGGCAAAGTTACTCTCTCTCGTTCCGTCTTCGACGACGCCGTTACGGACGGCGGACCACCAACTGCCGTCCGGGAGCTGCTGCGCCGCCAACCAGGCATAAGCCCGCTCCGCCTCTTCGATCCTGCCGGCACTGCTCAAACCCATGGCGCTTTCCACATGGTCCCAGGGATCGGTCTTCCCCCCGGCGGACCAGGGAATTTCCCCGTCCTCTTTTTGAATCCCCGCAATAAAAGACGCCAGACCTTCTACATCGACAACAACGGGCTCCACACAGGCTTCGACGCCCAGCTTCATAAATCAATATCCCTTCTTCAGATAAAATACGACACTTTTGGCCAACAGCGGATCAAGAAGTCGCTCGAGGGTCCGGATCACCGGCGGATGGTTCATAATGTCCCATTCGAGAAAACGCCGGTAGAGTTTCACCAGGGGAAAGCGATCGTTCTTGTGTCCCACCAAACATTTGAGCCACCAGTAAGGAACGTGGAGGGCATGCCGGTAACGTACGCTCCGCAGGGAAGCACCGGCGTCTTCCAGGAGCCGCCGCAGTTCTTTCTGTTTGTAAATCCGGATATGCCCTCCCGGCTCTTCGTGATAGGGGCGGGAGAGAAGCCAGCAGATCCGCTCCGGTAGATATCTGGGTACGCTGACCACCAGATCGCCGCCGGGCTTGAGAATGCGCACGATCTCCCGGACCGCCGCTTTGCCATCGGGAATATGCTCCAGCACCTCGGAGCACACCACCACATCGAAGATTCCATCGGCAAAGGGCAAGCGGGTTACGTCCCCTTTGACCACCAGCCAGGGGCCGGTATTTTTTCCCCCCATCATGGATAGATAGCCCCGGGTTTGGCAGAGGTCTGCCCACCGCAAATCGATACCCACCACGCCCACCCCGGGACGTCGAAAGGCCTCGCATACGTGCCGACCGGATCCGCAGCCGGCATCAAGAACCATCGTGCCAGGAACAAGGTCCAGTTTATTGAAGTCCACGGTAAGCATCAATGGTTTCCCGATAAACATCCACGGTCTTCCTGGCGGCGTGCTCCCAGGTCAGCGAGTCCATCACCCTCTTCAAACCCGCCTTCCCCAGGGCATGGCGTTTTTCCGGATGATCCAGGAGATCGACGATGGCGGCTGTCAGGGCTTCGCTGTCGCCTGGGGGTACGAGGATCCCGGCCTTCCCCACCACCTCGGGAAGGGCGCCGCCGGTGGTGCTGATCACCGGCACACCGCAGGCCATCGCTTCTCCGGCGGGCATTCCGAAGCCCTCATAAAGGGAGGGAATGACCGCCATGGTCGCCTCGGCGTAATAACGGGCGAATTCCTCATAGGCGATGCGCCCGGTGAAATGAACATGTTCGCCGAGTTGCCATTCTTTAACGAGTTGCGCCACCGTCCCGTCCTTTTTAGGCTCGCCCACCACCGTCAGATGAATGGGGCGTTTGGTTCTGATCGTTCTCACCGCCTCCAAAAGATACCGCAAACCCTTCAGCGGGGTATCGGCGCTGTTGGTGGTAAGGAGATGATGGGGACGTCTTGCGATTTGCGGCAGAGGATAGAAATAGTCCGTATTTATCCCGTTGGGGACGACCCGAAATTTTTTGGGAGTGACACGGAAGTCGTCGCTGATGTCCTTCTTGGAGCACTCCGAAACGGTTATGATCCTCGCCAGTCTCCTGGTCACCCGCTTTTGCATGCGAATGAAGGAATACCAGCGATGCACCTTTATTTTCTTGAGTATGCCCCGGGATGCCCGGAGTTCCACATCCCGATCCACCGTGATTGGATGGTGTATGGTGGCCACGGTGGGAAAGCCCAATCCCGGCAATCCCAAGAGTCCATAGGCCAGACACTGGTTGTCGTGGACGATGTCATAATCCGGCCTCCGGGAGCGCAGATACCCATAAACCCGCCATCCGAAAGTGAAGGGCTCGGGGAATCCCCCGGCGCACATAGAAATATATTCGATCTGGTTCAGCGGCGAGAGCAGATCGCTAAGACGCTGGACTTCAAAAAGATGGTCCGGATTGTAGAGATCCAGACCGGGAAGTTTATGTAGTCTTACATCCGGCGCCAGAACCGGGTAGGGGGGACCGGAAATGACGTCCACCCGGTGTCCGAGATCCCGCAGGGCCCGGCTGAGATAATTGATATATACCCCCTGACCGCCGCATGTTGGATTACCTCGATAGGTTAACAAACATATCTTCAGCCGGCCATTCCGTTCTTCATTTTTTGCAGCCACAATAATCGTTCACCTGTCATGGAATGTGTCCCGCCTTTTTTACCAGAGTTTCAGAATTTATGAACATCTGTGTTATTTCCGCCGCCGTCATGCCCGCCCCCCGGGCTATGAGCGTCGCCGTTTCCTTGGTCACCAAGTCCTGGGGGGCGTGTGTGTCCGTATTCAACACCAGCGCCGCACCGTATTGCCGGGCCATCTTTACCACATGCCCGTTGCTAAGGCTGTGTCCCCGTCGGGTGGTCACCTCGAGATATATGCCCCGGGCCGCCGCCAGTTCGGCCTCCTCATCGGTGATCAATCCCGGATGGGCCAGGATGTCCACCTCCGCGTCCAGGGCCGCCCGGTTCGTCCCCGGTGCCACCGGCTCCACCAGCGTCTCGCCGTGCACCACCACGAGGCGCGCCCCCAATGTCCTCGCTTCCAGAGTCAGACCGGCAATTTCCCGGGGCGGTACATGGGTCAGTTCTATCCCGCAGATCACCGCCATGTCATGGGCGGCACTCATCGCGGCCGCGATACGGGCGATCCGGGGAATGATGAAGTCGATATTCGCCGCATCACCGTGATCCGTCAGGGCAATGGCCCGATAGCCTTTGACCTTCGCCCGCCGAATCAACTCCGCCGGGATCAGTTCGCCGTCGCTGAAAAGGCAATGGGTATGGAGATCGATCAACGTAACTCTCCTTTATTCTTAACGGGGCAGCTTTAGCAGATTTCTGACCAGCGGTCAACAAAAGTATCGATCCGGTTTTCTACCGAGAGGGTCATATTTCGATAAATAACTAAAATCACCTGTCTTATTATTTTCTGCTTGACCGGAAATTGTTTTTTCAAGAGGATAAGGCATGAACATTTTAACCGTAAAAACCTCCACCCGAATCGAAATGCTCGACATCACGGCAAGGATAGAGGAAATCATCGGCAAAGCAGGCGTCCGGGATGGGATCTGCCATATCTTTGTCCCCCACACCACAGCGGCGATAACGATCAATGAAAACGCCGATCCCGATGTAGCCAGGGACATCATTTCCGTTCTGGATGAGCTCATCCCCCGGCACGGACCTTACCGCCACCGGGAGGGCAACTCGGCGGCCCATGTCCAGGCTTCGCTCCTCGGGGCGTCGGAAACGGTCATGATCGATAATGGACGTCTGGTCCTGGGCACCTGGCAGGGGATCTATTTCTGTGAGTTCGACGGACCACGGACGCGCAAGGTTTTCGTCAAGGCCGTCGTTTCCCCATGAAGACCGTTGACCATCCAGCAATGCCGCCGGAGGAGAAACGGCGCTTGCGCTGGATAGTGTTCAGCGTCGCCCTCGCCGTTTTTATGGTCCGCTTGGACAGCTATGTGGTCAACATCTCCCTCCCCACTATGGCACGTTATTTTCGTGTCGGCACCGGCGAGGTCTCCTGGGTCATCCTTTCTTACCTGCTGGTCATGACGGGCTCGACCCTGATTTTCGGGAAACTCGTCGATCGTCTCGGTCTGAAAAAGGTCTTCCTGGGCGGTTACGTCCTTTTTACGC
>JAGPFL010000018.1 GCA_018056545.1 Syntrophobacterales bacterium | reverse complement strand
CCAGGGCGAAAGTACCCGTGCAAAGAACCACCACCACCGCCGCTACCAAAGTTCCCAATGTCTTTTTCATCTCCTGTGTCCTCCATTTATTTTTTTATTTTCTTTGTTGGCCTCTTTTGACTTTGGATAATGCGGGAAACATGCCAACCCGATCAAATGGGGGCGTTGTGAATTTAACTATTTGATCATAAATGATATTTTGCAGACCACGGCTAACGTATAATCATGGACATAGGATCGATGAAGCAGGATTTTGGAACGAATCTTTAAATGGATTGAAAGAAATAAAAGCAGGTGGCCGGAGCGAGACGGCCATAATCGCCGATTTGTTCCCCGATGCTTGGTCCCCCGCAGGTTTATTGACTTGATTTTTGTTGATGGATATGGGAATCTCTTTCCGAGATCAGCAAAATCGGTGGTTTTAACCCATCTCCACACAGCAAAATTTCAGGATCCGATGGAATAAATTCCATGCAAATAACGACGTGAAGAGGTATTGATACGTCCTTGAAGAAAATGGCCCTGCTTCTAATTTGCATTGCCTTCATGTTGTCCTTTTCCGGGTGTCGGGAGGAAACCGGCCGCCAGCCTTTGCAAACAGTTTCCAAGGTTGACCTCAATCGCTATCTGGGGCGCTGGTATGAAATTGCCAGGATAGATCATTCTTTCCAGAAAGGCTGTATTGACTCCACCGCCGATTATTCCTTGCGGGAAGACGGTGATATCAGGGTAATCAATAGGTGCCGCAAGGTTTCCCCGGAGGGGAAAATAACAGCCATTGAGGGAAGAGCCAGGGTACTGGACAAAGGTACCAATGCCTGGCTTAAGGTGCAGTTCTTTTGGCCCTTTGAGGGCGATTATGTGATCATCGATTTGGACGGCAGCAATTACAGTTATGCCGTGGTGGGCCACCCTTCCCGGGATTACCTATGGGTTCTATCCAGGTCTCCACAGATGGACAACGACTTGTATGAAGAGATCATGAAGAAGATTTCCAGACAGGGTTATGATGTGAAACGAATAAAGAAATATGCCCAGACAAAGGAGGACAGCGGGCAATAAATATCGATCTGCAAGGCCGATCAGATCGCGAGTCAGGATAAAGCACGCGGTAAGAACGGCATCTTCGTGAGCAGCGGCCGACTGTCGCCCGTGTTTCCAACCAGCAAGAGCACTATGGGCCGGCGGCGGGAAACGAACGATTTTGCGAATTCATCAATCCTCTCTATTGAGAAAATCCGTCACAACCCTACGGATCTTTTCCGCCTCGCACAGGAAGGAGAAGTGTCCGCAGCCCCCCGTCAATTCAAGCGTTTCTCCTTGTTCAACCTTCGCCAGGGAAAGGGCCGGTTCGGGATTGACCAGCAGGTCATCACGGGCTACCACGACGAGCAGCTTGGTCGGCTTTGCTGTCCCGGCGCCGACCGGCGAAGAAGGGGGGGGCGCCGAGGCATCGTGTCTTATGATCGCTTTGAGCTGCCAGGCCCAATCGTCCAGATGGTATATGCTGAGGTTTTTCTCCATCTCCGCAAGCAGGGAAGGAACCTCCGCAGGCGGCAGCCGCCGCAGATAATACTGTGGATTACGAACGGCAAAGGCATGAATGGCCGCCAGGGTCCGGCGCCTCGCGGCTTCCCCCTCCGGACCGTCTCCGCCCCCACCTTCAATCGCCCGGAGCTCGGCGTTGAAGAGCAATAAGTCTCCTGCGGTCGGTCGGGGCGTTCCCACGATGGACACCGCTTTCCGGGCAAAAACGGGATAGGAGCGCATCCAGGCAAGGGCCTGCATGCCCCCCATGGAGATACCGACCACCGCATGGAGCCCCTGCAGGTCGAGATGGCGGGTAAGGAGCTGATGCTGGGCCCGCACCATATCCCGGATCGAAAACTCGGGAAAAGAACGGCCCGCTTGTTTCCCTTTCCGAGATGGGGATGAAGATACGCCGTTGCCCAGGCTATCCACGGCAATGACAAAATAGCGGCCGGTATCGGCCAGCTTTCCCGGCCCGATGAAGCCGGTCTTCACCAGATCCTCAGAGCTCCCGACCAGCCAAGTGGGAAAAAGCAGGGCATTGGCCCGCTTCTCGTCCAGTTTGCCGAAGGTGCGATAACCCAAACGACAATCCCTGATAACCTGACCGTTTTCCAGCGGGAAATCCCCCAGTTCGGCGATTTGTAACTCGCCGGTGGCCCAAACAATTCCGGGACCGGTCAAGAGAAAGAGCATCGACAAAGCGATTAAAAAACGACGAGCGGTGTTCATGATTGGCCTCTTTGCGTGGTTTTACCGTTAATAATGTTATATGCGGCGGCATATGATCGCCAAACAGGAGCTATCCCCGTCCTTTCAGAAGCGTGCCCATCCCGGCATCCGGATCGGGGAGAAGCAAGGACAATTTGAGAGAATAGGTTCATATACCGCAGTTCAGGATGATTTCCGGAGGATTTCCACCTCGGAGGGTATCAGATAGAACTCGCTGTACCCGCAGACCGGACAGGCATGGATGTCAAAACCGGTGGATTTGTTTTCCATCTTCAAGCGTTTGCCGTAGATCCAGGTGGCCAGTCGCAAGGCATGGAAGGTGTCCGGGTTGTCTTCGTTGAGGATCACCATTTCCTGATCCGGGTGATTGAGGCAATATGTCTTTCCATCCTTTTTCGGCATTTCTCCGCTCCTTGGGAAATAATTGGCCACAGATTTCTACCATAACTTATCTTTAAAGCAAGAATATTTATAGAAATCCCGACGTCTTCCTGTTAAAATAGGCGCATGCTGGCCTTGCAAAAGCCGCGGCAGTGCCATTCGGCCGGAAAGTGATCAAATCGCAATATCAAGAACGCCCATCGGGCGGGAGGGAGGCAGCCATGATCGATACGGCAAAGGAATTATTAAATGTTTATTACAACCAGTTGTTGGACTGGTACTACGGTCTGAGTTTCGTGGGGCAATTCTTCGCCCTATTCGTCGCCTTCGTGGTCGTGGGCATTATTGTCGCCATGCTGTTCGTCAAAAAGGCAACCAGTTAATCGCCGCCACCGCAAATAACACAAGGAGGTCATTTCCATGTCCAATCCCGTCATCATCTGCGCCGCCCTCACCGGCGCGGCCACCTTCAAACAGAACAACCCCTCGGTTCCCTATACCCTCGAGGAGTTTGCCGCGGAAGCGGAAAAATGCCGTAAGGCCGGGGCGGCCATGGTGCACGTCCACGCCCGGACCGACGACGGCGACTCCACCCATGAAATCGATCGCGTTCAGGCCGTGTACGACGCCATCAAGGAAAGATGCCCGGACTTGATAATCTGCCTGTCCTCGGCGGTGGGGGCCTTCAAGACCGCGGAGCAGCGTCTGGCCCAGATCCTGGCCGTCCGTCCGGAGATGGCCTCGCTCAACACCAACACGATGAACTTCAGCATTATGGACCGGAACACGGGGCAGATCTTTTTCGATTACGTCTTTGAAAACACCTTCACCATGCTCCAAGATTTCGGCAAGGCCATGGAGGCCAATGGGATCAAACCGGAAATCGAATGCTACGACATCGGCGGTCTGGACAACACGCTGCTCATCGGCCGCCAGGGATTCTTTACCCAACCCATGAACTTCAATTTTGTCTGGGGAGTCGCCGGGGGGCAGAAATTCCGTCCCGACGTCATGATCGCCATGAAAAACGCCCTGCCGCCGGACGCCAACTTCACGACCTGCGCCGTAGGGCCGGAGCAGTTTCCCGCCAATGTCATGTCCTGTCTATTGGGAGGACACATGCGGGTGGGCCTGGAGGACAACACCCGCATGCCCAACGGGGAGATGGCCAAAGGAAGCTACGAGCAGGTGGAATGGGCCGTAGGCGTCGCCGCCTCTCTGAACCGCTCGCCGGCAACGCCCGCAGAGGCCAGGAACATTTTGGGGCTCAGGAAAGACTGAAGCGGCTCACAACGATTCGGTTCCGCCCGCCGGCCTTGGCCTCGTAAAGGGCCTGGTCGGCGGCGGTGATGAGCATCGCCGTGGTCAAACCCATCCTGGGTACGGCAGCGGCGATACCGATACTGACCGTCACCACCGTTCCGGCGGTGGAAAAACCATGGGGCAGGGCCAGGTTCTGCACCGCCTTTCTCATGGCCTCACCGATGGCCTGAGCGCCGACGGCGTTGGTTTCGGGAAGGACGGCGGCAAACTCCTCGCCGCCATATCTGGCCAGGAGATCCGCCGGTCGTTTCAGGACCTCGCTCATGGCCCGGGAAACCCGTTTCAGACCGTCGTCCCCGGCAAGATGGCCGTAGTGGTCGTTGAAGGCCTTGAAGTGATCGATATCCGCCATGATGAGGGCCAACGGCTGCTCGGTCCGCAACGCCCGTTTCCATTCTTCCGCCAGGACTTCGTCAAACCGGCGGCGGTTGGGAACCCCCGTCAGACCGTCGATCATGCTCAATCGGGAGAGAATTTCATTGGCTTCTTGGAGCTTCCGGGACAGGACCATCAGCTCTTCCTCCCGTTGCCGACGGCGCTGCATCTCGTCCCGGAGACGCAGGGAGGAACGCACCCGGGCAATAAGTTCCAGCCGGTCCACGGGCTTGGTTATATAGTCCACCGCCCCGGCATCGAAAGCCGCCTGGAGCGTCCCCTTGTCTCCCAGGGCTGTGACCATGATGACCGGCACATCCTGGTAGCGGGCATCTTCCTTTATCCGCCGGCACCCCTCGATACCATTGATACCAGGCATGACGATATCCATAAGGATCAGATCGACGTTCACGGGGGCGGTCTCCCCGCTTTCCTCCAGAGCGAGGAGCTTGAAGGCTTCGGCGGCGGATGCCGCCTCCCGGATCTCTCGGTACCCCGCCCGGCGCAACTGGAGGACGATGAGGAGCCGCATCTCATCGGAATCGTCCACCACCAGAATATTATGCGTCTTTTCCCTCTCCTGGGATTCATTCATACCGGAGTGCCTCGATAGGGTTGAGCAAAGATGCCTTGTAAGCGGGATAAAAACCGAAAAACACCCCTACCAGGCCGGAAAAGCCAAAGGCCAGGACCACGGAAAGGGGCGAAATAATGGTCGTCCAGCCGGCCAGGAGGGAAAGAATCTCCGAGCCGGCGACACCCAGAAAAATTCCGATCACACCGCCGCTGAGGGACAGGGTCAGGGCCTCCACGAGGAACTGCATGCGGATCGCCCATGTTTTGGCACCTACGGCCATGCGGATGCCGATCTCCCTCGTCCTTTCCGTAACGGAAACCAGCATGATATTCATTATCCCGATCCCGCCCACCAACAGGGAAACGGAGGCGATGGCCCCCAGCAGTAGGGACATGACCCGGGTGGATTGCTCCGCCGCCTGGAGCAGTTGCGTCAGGTTGCGGATGGAAAAATCCAACTCCCCTCTTGGACTGATCCGGTGCCGCTGCTTGAGGAGTTCGGTGATCTGCTGCTCCGCCCGTTCCATATCCGCCGCGCTGCCCGCCTTGATGAGAATGGAACGCACCGAGCCGGCGAAGTGGGTGCCGAAGATCCGCTTCTGCGCCGTCGTCACGGGGATATAGACCAGATCGTCTTGATCGTGCCCCATGAGGGATTGGCCCTTCTCCGCCAGGACACCGACCACAGTGAAGGGCACCTTGCTGATCCGGACGATCTGCCCCACGGGATCATTGGCGCCGAAGAGATTTTCCACCACCGTCTGCCCCAGCAGGGTGACCTTGGTTGCCGAGCGGACATCCTGATCGGTGAAGGGGCGCCCGGAAACAAGGGTGATGTCCCGGGCCGCCAGGATGCCCGGCGTGGTTCCCTGAACCGCCGTGGACCAGTTCTGGTTGCCGAAAACGATCTGGGCGACGCCGTTGACTATGGGGGCCACTGCCGCCACGGCCGGACATTCCCGCTCGATGGCGTAGGCGTCGTCCAGGGTCAGGGTCATCTGGGCGCCGCTGCCCATGCGGAGCCCTCCGGAGGTGAGGCTGCCGGGCATGACGATGAGAAGATTGCTCCCCATGGAGGCCACCTGTTCGGAGATTTTCTGACTCGCCCCCTGTCCGACGGCGAGCATGGTGATCACCGCCCCGACGCCGATGATGATCCCCAGCATCGTCAGCGCGGAACGCATCTTGTTTACCCATAGGGCCCGGAAGGCGATCCTGGCCGTGGCAAGCAGGCCGGCCATCTCCTAATCCCCCCCCTGCCGGATATCGCTTACCACCTTGCCGTCGACGAAGCGGATGACCCGTTTGCTGAAGGCGGCGATATCCGTTTCATGGGTCACCACTACCAGGGTGATGCCCCCTTCCCGATTGAGACGGGTTAAAAGTTCCATGATTTCCACACTCGTTTTTGTATCGAGATTGCCCGTCGGCTCGTCGGCAAACAGCAGGGGGGCTTCGTTGACCAGCGCCCGGGCGATGGCCACGCGTTGCTGCTGTCCCCCGGATAGCTGATTGGGCAGGTGATGCTCCCGGCCTTCCAGCCCCAGTTTCGCCAGGGCCTCTCGGGCCCGGCGATGCCTTTCCCCGGCGGCGATCCCGCCGTAAAGCATGGGCAGCTCTACATTCTCCTGGGCGGAGGCCCGGGGCAGCAGGTTGAAGCCCTGAAAGACGAATCCCATCTTCCGGTTCCTGATATCCGCCAGTTCATCCTTCGAGAAGTCGCTCACATCGATTCCGTCCAGCAGATAGCGTCCCGAGGAAGGTTGATCGAGGCAGCCGAGGATATTCATGAAGGTGGACTTGCCGGAACCGGAAGGCCCCATGACGGCCACGAATTCCCCTTTGCCGATGGTCAGGGAAACCCCGGTCAGGGCCGGCACGGTAAAATCGCCGACCTGATAGATCTTGGTGAGTTCCCGGACGTCGATCACGGCATTTCCTAACGGAGGAAGCGCGGCGGCTGCGCCGCGGAGTTGTCTTTCTTCCGGTTCGGATCGAGGGCTTCCACGATCACTTCCTGTCCCGCCCGGAGCGAACCGCCGGTGATCTCAGTGAACCTGCCGTCGCTGATCCCGGTCTGTACCGCCACCCGTTGGGGTTTCCCGCCCACGAGTACCCAAACCTGCGGGCCCTTGCCGGCCACCGGCTCTTTTTCCTTCCTTCCCCCCGCTTCCGGCGGACGGAAGCGCAAGGCCGCGCTGGGAACCTTCAAAACCCCTTCCTTGCTGTCGGTGATGACAGACACATTGGCCGTCATCCCCGGTTTCAGCTTCAACTCCGGATTGGCCACCCGGACGATGACCTCGTAGGTCACGACGTTGGAAACGGTGGTGGGGGAATTACGCACCTCCGAAACTCGACCGTGAAAGACATGCTCCGGAAAGGCGTCCACGGTGAATTCCACCGGCTGCCCGGCTTTCGTCCGGCCGATATCCGCCTCGTCCACACTGGTTTCCACCTGCATCTTCGTCAGGTCCTGGGCGATGTTGAACAGGGTCGGCGTCTGGAAGCTCGCCGCCACCGTCTGGCCGATATCCACGTTCCGGGAGATGACCATGCCGTCCACGGGGGAACGAATGGTCGTGTAGCTCAGATCTATCTCCGCCTGCCGGAGGGCCGCCCGGGCCTGTTCGACCTGGGCCTGGGCGGCGCTCACCGACGCCTGGGCGGTTTCCACATTCGTGCGTGCCGTATCGAGATCGCTCCGGGCGATGAGATTGCGGGCAAAGAGGGTTTCGTTTCTGTCTTTGGTGCGGTTGGCATCATGGAGGGTCGCCGTTGCCTTCTCGAGATTGGCCTTGGCCAGATTCAGATTGGCCTTGGCCTGTTCCACCTTGGCGGCAAAGGTGGCCGGGTCGATCTGGGCCAGGATCTGCCCCTTTTTCACCGGATAATTGTAATCCACGTAAATCGCCTTGATCATTCCCGAGGTCTGGGCGCCGACGATGACCGTGGTCACAGCGGCCACCTTTCCCGTAGCCGTTACCGCCGCCCGGATGCTGCCGACCGCCGCCTTTTCCGTCCGGTATTTCACCCCCTGGGCGCCGTTGCGGAACACCGCCAGGGCAACGACGACCGCCGCCGCCAGGATAACCGTGCCGACGATGATGAGTTTCTTCTTCATGGCGCACCTACGGCCTTTTCGATCCCGGCCCGGGCAATCATATAATCATAAATCGCGGCGGCATGGGAGGTCCGGGCACTGCTGAGGGACACCAGGGCATCGGTCACTTCGATGGCGTTTCCCACCCCCGAGGTGTACCGGCCTTCCGCCAATTCCAGATTCTCCACGGCCTGTTTGACCTGTATCTCCGCTGTTGCCACGCGATCGGAAACCTCCTTGAAATTGGAATAGGCCTGCTGTAATTCCAGATAAATATTCTGCCGGACGTTTTTTTCGTTGGCCCTGGCGACTTCGAGATTCGCCCGGGCCTCATCGACCTGATACTTGGTGGAAAGACCGGTGAAGATGGGCACGTTCAGGGTAGCCCCGACGTTCCACCCCCTGTCCCAGGGAAATTCCTGCCCCCCCCAACCGTAACCCGCCGAACCGGTCAGATTGGGATAATAGCCTTTTTTCGCCACTTCAATGGATTTCTCCGCCGCCTCCCGCTTGGCGACCGCCGACTTCAGGTCCGGTCGACCCTCATAGGCCCGGGCCAACGCCGTCGGGAAATCCATGTCCTGGGGATGGGGAACGAACGCCACCTCCGCCGCCTCGTATTCCGGGGCATCGGGATAGCCCAGGGCGTTGTTCAGGTTGACCCGGGCGATGCGGAAATCGTTCTCGGCCTTGATCATGTTCAGTTTGGCGTTGCTGAGATCCACCTCCGCCTTGGTGACATCGAATTTGGGTTTGGTCCCTACCTCGAAAAAACCCTGAGCCTGCTCCAGGTGATGCTGGAACTGCCGGACCGTTTCCGCGGCGACATCCCGATTTTTTTTCGCCTTCAGATAATTGAAGTAAGCCTGCTTGACCCCGTAAACGATCTGGCGGCGGGCGTCGGAGAGATCCTGGCGCGACGAGCCGGTGTTGAGATTCTGGAGCTCCACCTGGGAGGAGGTCTTCCCGAAATCATAGATATTCTGATTCAAGGAGACGCTGTTGCCGTACTGATTGTACACATTGCCCGCCTGTTGGGCGACGGTGCCCGCCGGCGTGTAATAGGGGTCGGTGCGGGTATAGCTGGAAGAGGCGCCGATCTGGGGAAAATAATTGGCCTGGGCCTGGCCGATGCGACTCTCGCCGACCTTGACGGCGCCGGCGGCGGACAGGACCGAGGGATGTCGTTCCAGGGCGATGCGGAGGCAGCGCTGCAGATCCAAGATCTCCCCCGGCTTGATGATCTCCTCCTGACCGTAAGCCGGGAGGGAAAACAGGAGGCAACCCAACAAAACCGCCAGGATCTCCCAGATTTTACCGGAAAGATACGGTTCTTTTTTCCCTGAATCGGTTCCCTTCATATTCAGCAACCACAGCAATAAATTGCCCATCCCAACCTTCAGCCGCAGGATCGATCCGCCCACGGTCCGGACCGGCCATTGCCGGCTATCCGGGAGCAGATTATAGCAATTACCGCGCCAAGGGGGCAGATATTTGATATCCTATGGACTTGACATACATTTATACGACAAGGAAGCCGTTCTGCACCCCGGAGGATTTTTCTGGAACATGAAATATGGATAATAATTATCCGGATCGGGTAGACAAGTCGGCTAATATTTATCCGGCGGTGGGTTCAGGCTATTTTCCAGGTTGTCCGGTCGGGGCTGTCCTTGAGTTCGATCTTCTTTTCCAGCAACAACTGCCGGATCTCGTCCGCCCGCTGCCAGTCCCTGCGTTCCCTGGCCAGGCGGCGGGCCGCCACCAGGCTTTCGATCTCCTCCACATCCAGGCCCCGCTTCCGGGCCTCCCGGTTGCGGTCCGTCTCGAAATACCGGTCCGGATCGTCGTTCAGCAGTCCCAGGACGGCACCGATCTGCCGGAGGATTTCTCGGGACCGGGAAAGAACCCGAACGGCTCCGTCATCCCGCTTACCCGCGGCAAGGTATTGATTCAGGACCCGCACGGCGTCATAGAGATGTCCTATGGCCCGGGCGGTGTTGAAATCATCGTCCATCGCCTCGCGGAACCGCTCGGGAAGGCCTTCCATTCTTTGCAGTACCTGGAGGTCCTTTTCCGAAAGAACCGTCTCCGGGGGCGCTTCGTTTGACGCTTTACCCGTCAGCGCCTCGTTCATGGCCTTGAGGGTGGAATAAAACCGTTCCATCCCCGACCGGGCCTCGCGAAGCGACTCCTCCGAAAAATCCACCGGGCTGCGGTAGTGACTTTGCAGTACAAAAAGCCGCAACACCTCGGGGTGGTAATCCCGCAACATGTCCTGGATGGTGAAGAAATTACCCAGGGATTTGGACATCTTTTCGCTGTTCACCCGGACAAAGCCGTTATGCACCCAGTAGCGGGCGAAGGTCTTTCCCGTGGCGCCTTCGGACTGGGCGATCTCGTTTTCATGGTGGGGAAAGATCAGGTCCTCGCCCCCCCCGTGGATGTCGAAGGTCTCACCCAGATAGCGCTGGCTCATGACGGAACATTCGATGTGCCATCCCGGGCGGCCCTTGCCCCAGGGGCTGTCCCAGGCGGGCTCGCCTTCCTTGCTGGCCTTCCAGAGGGCGAAATCCATGGGATGGCGTTTTTTCTCGTTGACGTCGATGCGGGCGCCGGCCAGCATATCCTCGAGGTTGCGTCCCGACAGCTTCCCGTAGCCCCTGAATTTCTCTACGGCATAATAGACATCGCCGTCCACGGCATAGGCCAGACCCTTATCCATGAGGGTGGAAATCAACCTGAGCATGCCGTCGATGTTCTCCGTCGCCCGGGGGGCGATCGTGGGCCGGTCCACCCCCAGGGCGTCCATGTCCCGGTCGTGGGTTTGGATGTACTTTTCGGAGATATCCCGGATGTCGCATTTCTCCGTCCGGGCACGATCGATGATCTTGTCGTCCACGTCGGTGAAATTCTTCACGAAGGTGACATCGAAACCGCGGTAGCGCAGATAACGGACGATGACATCGAAGACGATGGCCGAACGGGCATGACCGATGTGGCAGAGGTCATAGACCGTAATGCCGCAGGCATAGATGCCCACCTTCCCCGGAGCAAGGGGAACGAATTCCTCTTTGGACCGGGTCATGGTATTGTAGAGTTTCAGCGCCATAGATACCCCTTTGCAAGTTACGATGAATCGTCAGGGATAAAGGGAGATCATCCCCAGTCCGAGCTCCTCTTTCATCCCCCACATGATGTTCATGTTCTGGATCGCCTGCCCGGCGGCGCCCTTGATGAGATTGTCGATGGCGGAGATCACGATGATCCGCCGGGTTCGCTCGTCCACGGCCACGCCGATGTCGCAGAAATTGGTCCCCCGAACCGCGGAAAGATTCGGATAGGCACCCTTTTTATACACCCGGACAAAGGTTTCTCCGCCATAGGCGTCCAGATAGAGTTTGTGAACCTCCGCAGCAGTAACGCCTGCCGTCAGGGAGGCGTAAATCGTGCTGAGGATGCCCCGGGAAATGGGCAGGAGATGGGGAGTGAAGGTGATCCGGAGTTCCCGGCCGGCCAGCACACCCAGTTCTTGTTCGATCTCCGGCGTGTGACGATGCTGGGCTACCTTGTAGGCCTTGAAGGCCTCCGTAACCTCACAGAAAAGGGAGGTCACCTGGGGCTCCCGGCCGGCGCCGCTGACCCCCGATTTGGAGTCGGCGATGATGGAGGTGGGGTCGAGCCAACCGGCCTTGAGCAAGGGCGCCAGGCCCAGGATGATGCTGGTGGGGTAACAGCCGGGATTGGCGATCAGCCGCGCCCCCCGGACGGCTTCCCGGTAAAGCTCGGGGATTCCGTAAACGGCCTCGGACAGCAAATCCGTGGCGGTGTGGCGGCCATACCAGGCGCCATAGACGGCGGCGTCCCGGAGACGGAAATCGGCGCTCAAATCCACGACCTTGCAACCGGCTTGAAGGAAAAGGGGGGCCACATTCATGGAAGCGGCATGGGGGAGGGCCAAAAAGACATGCTCGCACTTCGCCGCCACCTCCTCGGGGGAGGCATCCATGAAGACGAGGTCCGTCAAATCCGTAAAGGGGGGATAGAGATCCGCCACAGCCTGACCGGCGTAACGCCGCGACGTAACGGCCATCACCTCCGCCTCCGGGTGGCGGAGCAACAGGCGCAACAGCTCCTGCCCCGTATAACCGCTGGCCCCGTAAATGCCGATCTTGACCATCGCCTTCCTCCAAAAAAAAGGGGGCCTTGGAAGCCCCCCGGTCATTAGCGTTTAGAGAACTGGAACCGTTTCCTGGCCCCGGGCTGGCCGTATTTCTTCCGCTCCTTGATCCGTGCGTCTCTGGTGAGGAAACCGGCCCTCTTGAGGAGCGGTCGCAACTCCAGATCGAACTCCGTCAGGGCCTTGGAAATACCGTGCTTGATGGCCCCCGCCTGACCGGCGATACCGCCGCCCCGGACATTGATGTAGAAATCGAACTGGTCTTTCTTCCCCACTATTTCCAGGGGTTGCTGGATGATCATCTTCAAGCTGTCCCGGGTGAAATAGTCGTCGAAATTTCTCTTGTTGACCACCATGATTCCCGTCCCCGGTTTCATGTAAACCCTGGCTACAGCCGTCTTCCTTCTTCCCGTGGCATAAAAACGCTTTTCGGTGGCGCCCATTTTTACTATATGTTCCTCCCGTAATTATTGAATCTCAAGCACGCGCGGACACTGAGCATCATGGGGATGTTCGGGACCCGAATAGATTTTGAGTTTCTTGAGCATGGCCCGGCCCAGGGTGTTCTTGGGCAGCATCCCCCGGACGGCTGTCTTCAGCACCGCTTCCGGTTTTTCCGCCAACAGCTTGCCCGCGGAAATCTGCTTCAATCCCCCCGGATAGCCGGAATGCCGGTAATACATCTTATCGGCCAGTTTATTGCCCGTCAGGCGGATTTTTCCGGCATTGACGACAATGATGAAATCCCCGGTGTCGAGATGCGGGGTGTACACAGGTTTATGCTTGCCCCGGAGACGCCGGGCGATTTCACTGGCCAGTCTCCCGAGAATCTTCCCCTGACCGTCCATGACAAACCAGTCTCTGCTGATGTCTTCCTTTTTAACATTGAAGGTTTTCATATCCAAATCACCAAATTCTTAAAATGAAGCTGGAAAGCTACGCAATTTCTCCCTTTTTGTCAAGAAAAATCAGCCGGAAAACCATCAGGAATTTACATGCCGTAGATTCCGAAACGGAATTCGTAGACCTTATCGTTGTCCCGGTCACCGTAGCTGAAACCGATGTTCCAGCATTGACGGCGGAAATTGAAGCCGTAGGTCTGCTCGATGTTCTTGTCGTTGAGCATATCCCGCTTGAAGGCGAAGGTGAGATCCAGGCCCTTGGTCAGCGCCGCCTTGAGGAGCAGATTGACCTCTTCGATGGAATTGCGCGTGTAGCGGTAGGTTACACTGGCCGTATCACCCCGCCTGTCACTGAGCCCCAAGTCGTAATTTGCCTGAGTCCAGTTGGTATCGTAAACGCTGTATTTGTTCCGGGCCATGAAGCTGAGATAGGAAGCGGGCTTGAAGTCGATTTCCATCTCCACGTCGCTGAAAGGCCGGCGCTCCGTGCCGCTGGGCAGGGTTTCACGGTTCGCCTCCTTGAAATCGTAAGTCTGCGCAAGCTTGAAACGGAAAAATTCGAAGTACTTCGCCGTCCCCCCTTTTTCCAGAAGGCGGGCGATGAGGGAGTTTGTCAAGGCATAGGTCACAGCGTTCTGTCCGTTGACCACCGTGCCGTAATTCGGCAGGCTGTCTTGATTGGGGTCGGGAATATAAACGTAGGTGATCTCGGGGCGGATGCCATGCCGGATTTTATCCAGGGTCTTCCCTCCCATCTGGAAGACCCGCTGCACCTCCGAAACCATGTTGGCCCCCACTTTGTAAACCTCCCGGTCCCCCCGTTTGGCCAGCCCGTCCTCCACTTTGTCGTCCCGCCACCAGAAGGTGCCCTGTACACCGCCGAAGGGGGTGAACTGAAAATAATCCCCTACATTCAACGGCAGCGAAAGCGTAGGGTTGATGTCCAAATACTGTCCCCGCTGGCCCGCATCACGGTAAAAATAATCATAAACCGACGTGAACTCATAATTGACGGGGGATCCGAAAAGGGGTGCCTTGGCCCCCGTCAGGGTCACCTCCGGGTATTTTTGCAGCGTGCCGTCGTTGGAGGCCACGGTGTAATCGTCGGTGTTTTTTGCCAGGGCGGTAAGATTGAAGAGTTTCCAGTTCTTCACCAGACGCACGGTGGAATCAAGGGAGGTAAGGGATTCATTCCCCACGAAGGAAACCTTCTTGAACGGCTGAACCCGGTCGGCGGCGTAATTCTCCAGAAAGTAGTTGTAGGAGGAAAAGTCCTTGAAGTACCAACTGTCCGACACCTTGGCGACATCGGCGCGAAAATACATACTGGAGTCGAAACGGGTTTCCTGATTCCAGTAGAACGACCAGCGCCGCTGATTCGACCGCCAGTTACGGCTGATATTGCCGTTGGTCTCGGCGATTTCCTTGCTGTCGTTGAGAAAATCCCCATAGATCGTTCCCGTCGTCGAGGAGCCGGCGGCATAGCGCAGTTCCGCCCCTTCCTGGAAGCCCCGCTGGCTCATGTAGCGCTGATAGAAAGTGGCGTCCGCATCCTTGGAAATGGCCCAGTAGAAGGGGATGCCGATGTCCCAGCCCAGTTTGTCCCGGGAATAGCCCATACGGGGGAAAAGGAGTCCTGTCTGCCGCGTGGTCTTGGCGGGAAAGAGAATGAACGGGGAGTAGAATAAGGGCATCTTGCCCGCATAAATCTTACCGTGCCGGATGGTTCCATAACCGTCAACGGTGACGTCGAGGGCTTTCCCCGTGAGGCGCCAGTCGGGATTCTCTCCGTCACAGGTAGTGGCCTGAGCATTCTCCACGTAATAAACCGCCTCTCCCCGTTTCTCGATGCGGTCGCCGCGAATGTAGAAATGGGTCTGGGCAATGAAAACCTTGCCTCCTTCGATCACCCCGGTCTGGGAGGGGATATGGATCTTAACCCGATCCCCCTCCAGGACATCCTGCTTGCTTTTCAGCACCACCTTGTCCCGGGCGAAGGCCTCGTCGGTTGTTTTATTGAGGATAACGGTGGCGGCGGTAAGTTGTCCCTTTTCGTAGTTGATCACGACATTGCCATCCGCCTGATAGGTGTCCGTATCCTGGAAATAACTAAAGGTGTCGGCTTCGATAAACACGGGACTCACCGGCGGTGCCGTGCCGTCGGTCACGAGAGTCTCTCCCTCGCCATCCGCAGGGAGGGGGGACAGGACAATGACTTGGTCACCCTTTCCCCAGACGCCGGCGTCATAGGTTTCATAGCGGGGGAAATACCCGTCCCGGCTTATGACCAGGGAAAAACGGGAAAGCGCGACGGGAAGGGAAAGGGTGAAATGACCGTCCGCCGCCGTGTCCGCCGTGACCTCCTGATCTTCCCGGCAGGTTATCGACACCCCTGCCAGCGGGTTGCCCTGGGGATCGCGGACGGATCCCGCATAGACGGCCATATTGCCCCCCCAGGCGGAGGCGGGCGCCAAGAAAAGCAACAACAGTGGGAGAAGCGCCAGGCCGCAAAGGACTGCCGCGAACCCGCCGGTCCCCGCCGGGACGCCTGCCGATTTTTTCCGTATCGCTATCGGGATCATTTCCCCTGTGCTGCTATCATGGTTCTCAGGGAAGGAAAAGCCTTTTTTATCTCCCCCACGAGGTATAGGGAACCGGTGACACAGACAAGATCACCCCGGCGTGCGACCGCCAGGGCCCGACGCAGGGCCGCCGGCGGCGAAGGGACCACCTCCGCCTCCAGGGACATACCTTCACTCAGCTTCTTCAATTCTCCCGGCGGCAGGGCGCGCTCGCCTGCGGGGCAGGTCAGGATCAACCGGGGACGAAGTGCGGCAAGTTTCCCCATCATCCGGCGATATTCCTTGTCCCGCAGGACGCCAAAGACGACGATGAGGCGGCGGTATGAAAAACCCTCCGCCAGGGCCCGGCAGAGGGTTCCGATCCCCGCCGGGTTATGGGCGCCATCGATCACAACCGGTGGATCCTCATGCAGGACCTCCAGGCGTCCTTCCCAATGGACGCCGGACAACCCGGCATGAACGGCCTCCTCCGGAATACCCGATCCCCCGGCAACGGCATGGGCCGCGGCAACGGCCAGGGCGGCATTGTGCCGTTGATGCCTCCCCGCCAAGCCACAGGACAGCCCCGGGAAGCGTCGAACGGTGTCCCGATAGGTGAAGGTTCCGTCCCCGCGGCAACAGACCTTTATTTCCTGTCCCAAGCGCCGGAGCGAGGCACCCCGCTCCCGGCAGACAGCGGCGATGATCCCGACGGCGGCAGCCTGGCGTACCCCGGTGATGCATTGTCCTCCCCGGGGGACAATGGCCGCCTTCTCCCCGGCGATATCGACCAGCCGGGAACCCAAATACTCCTGATGATCCAGGGAAATGTTCGTAATTACGGTCACCGGCGAGGCAAAAGCCCGGGTGGCATCCAGACGACCTCCCATGCCTACCTCCACGACGGCCAGATCTACGCCGCGGCTCCGGAAGTAAAAGCCTGCCAGGACCGTCAGAAACTCAAAGTAGGTCAGCGGTTCGGGGAGCAGCCGATCTATAGCGGTGATCGCCTCGGCCAGCTCTTGCCGGGAGATCATCCGGTCGTTGATCCGGATCCGTTCCCGGACATCCACCAGATGCGGAGACGTATAAAGTCCCACGGAGCGGCCGGCAGCAGCGAGGATGGATGCGGTCATCGCTGCCACGGAACCCTTGCCGTTGGTACCGCCGACAAGTACGGACGGATAGGAGCCGGCGGGATTTCCCAGGGCCGCAAAGGCGCCGCGGACGGCACCGAGATCCATACGGATGCCCAGGCCTGTGAGGCGCTGCAGATATTTGTAGGGATCGAGAGTTCGCGTCATTTGCCGTCGGCAGGAAAGGAAAAGCCATGGACACGGTGAAGCGGGAAATCCATGGCTTGCATCAATAAACGTCGCAGGTTGTGTGCACTACTCGGGAAGCACGCGGAACACCTCGTCTCCGGGGCGGACACGGTCGGACACCTTCACCCCGATGTAATCACCGGGCACGGCCTTTTCCACCTTCTGGTTGTTGACCTCCATCGATTCTATGGTATCGGTGATGTCTGTGGTATGACCGGTAATTTTGATGGTGTCGCCGATTTTCAGTTCGCCGCTGACGATCTTTACCGCCGCCACCGAGGGTTTCGCAAAAAATTTCACTACCTCGCCGATTTTCTCTTCCGCCATAATCAGACCTCCTTTCGTAACAATGCTGGGGAATCAGGTTCGGTAATTCCTACCTTTTTTTGCCGAAAAAGACAAGGATAAATAAAAAAGGGCCGGTCCCGGACCGGCCCTTTTCGGTTGACGTAAAATTCCTCGGAAGGGCGTCAGGATTTCTTGGCCGCGGGCTTCTTTTTGCCTTTTTCCTTGCCCTCGTCCTTGACGACGAATTCCACCAGGGAAATCGGGGCATTGTCGCCGTTTCGGTAGCCAAGCTTTACAATACGGGTATATCCTCCGGCCCGATCACGATAACGCAACGACAGGTCGTCGAAAAGCTTCTGCACCGCTGCGGTGCTGCGGACATAGGCCAAAGCCTGCCGACGGGCATGGAGACTGCCCCGTTTGCCCAGGGTAACCATCTTCTCGGCTACCTTGCGCAGTTCTTTTGCCTTGACATCCGTAGTCTGTATGGACTCTTTATCGATAAAGGAAGTTACCATGTTTCTCAACATGGCTTTCCGATGACTCGTCGTCCGCCCGAGTTTACAGTCCGCCTTACCGTGCCGCATAGTTCCTTTTCCTCTCTATGATCTCCGGCGCCTCCTTCCGGCGCCCTGGCGATGGTTATTCCCGATGTTCCTCTCTGGAGTTCCAGGGGGGGAAATCCAGCTTCATTCCGAAACCCAATCCCTGTTCGGCAAGGATTTCCTTGATTTCATTTAGGGATTTTCTCCCGAAATTCTTCGTCTTCAACATCTCCGCTTCCGTTTTCTGGACGAGTTCCCCGATCAGGTTGATCCCCGCGTTTTTCAGGCAGTTCGCCGAGCGCACCGACAACTCCAGATCTTCCACATGGCGCAGGAGCTGCTCGTTGAGATTGTCTTTCCCTTCGATGTCAGGCAGTTCGGACTCCTCTTCCGGCTCGCTGAAATTGATGAAGATGTCCAGTTGCTCCTTGAGGATCTTTGAGGCGAAGGCCACGGCATCCTCGGGGAGCACGCTGCCGTCCGTCCATACCTCCAGGACCAGACGGTCATAATCGGCAATCTGTCCCACCCGGGCATGGGTAACCGTATAATTGACCTTCTTTATGGGAGAAAATACGGCATCGATGTTGATCGTTCCCTCCGGTTGATCGAAATCCTTCTCCTTCTTGGCCTGCATATAGCCCCGGCCCATCTTGACCGTCATTTCCGCCTTCAGGCTCGCCTTGCCGGAAAGGGTGGCCAGATAATGATCGGGGTTCAGAATTTCGACCGTACTGTCATGGATTATGTCCCCCGCCGTGATGATCCCTTCCCGGGAGACATCCAGACTCAGCACCCGGGGCCCGTCCTGATGGAGCATCACGCGGACGCCCTTGAGATTCAGGATGATGTCCGTCACGTCCTCTTTGATGCCGGGAATGGTGGAGAATTCATGGAGAACGCCGTCGAAACGGACGGAAACAATGGCCGCGCCCTGAATGGAGGACAACAAAGTCCTGCGCAAGGCGTTACCCAAGGTTATGCCCATGCCTCTCTCCAGGGGCTGGCAGGTGAATTCCCCATAATAACGCGTATGGGTCCCCTCGTCGATCTCTACCCTTTTTGGTCGTATCAAGCCGCGCCAGTTTCTCTGCATCGTCTTTTCCTTGTCATGCCGGCGCGGTCCCCATAGGTTCCCGCCGGCAGCTGATGTTTATTTCGAATAAAGCTCCACAACCAGCTGCTCCTCCACCGGCATTGTCAATTCCTCCCGGGTGGGCAGCATCTTGACGGCGCCCTTGAAGTTGTCTTTGTCCAGGACGAGCCATTGGGGTACGCCGCGACGGGCCACGGATTCCATAGCCTCCACGATCCTGGCCACTTTTCTGCTCCCCTCCCGGACCTCTATCTCATCCCCCACCTTAACCAGATAGGAGGGAATGTTCACCTTCCTGCCGTTGACGGAAAAATGATTGTGCCTTACCAACTGCCGGGCCTCCGTTCGGGAATTGGCGAATCCCATACGAAAGACCATGTTGTCCAGTCTGCGCTCCAGGAGGATGAGCAGATTGGTGCCGGTGATCCCTTTCAGGCGGTCGGCTCTTTCGAAATAACCGTGAAACTGTTTTTCCAGAAGTCCGTACATCCTGCGGAGCTTCTGCTTGGCCCGGAGCTGTACACAATAATCCGAGGGTTTTCTGCGCATCTGCCCGTGATCCCCAGGGGCGTACTCCCGGCGCTCAAAGGAGCACTTTTCACTGTAACAGCGGTCACCCTTCAGAAACAGCTTCAGACCTTCCCTGCGGCATAACCTGCAAACGGATTCTCTATACCTTGCCAAAATTCCTCCCCGTTTAAACTCTTTCTTCGCTGATGATGATAAACCTTAAACTCTCCGCCGCTTTGGAGGGCGACAACCGTTGTGGGGGATGGGTGTAACGTCGCGAATCAGCGTGATGTTGACGCCCGCCACCTGCAACGCCCGTAGGGCCGATTCACGTCCCGACCCGGGTCCCTTGACGTAAACCTGCACACTTCGCAAACCGTGCTCCTTGGCCTTCTTCACCGCGTCTTCCGCCGCCATCTGGGCGGCGAACGGCGTGCTCTTGCGGGAGCCTTTGAAGCCCTGGATACCCGAAGAGGACCAGGCGATCACATTACCGCTGAGATCCGTGATGGTCACGATGGTGTTGTTAAAGGTCGACTGAATATGGGCAATCCCTTCGGGGATATTCTTTTTCTCTTTCTTCTTCCCTGTCTTTCTTGCCGGTCTCGCCATTGTTCCTCCCCGTTACTTCTTCTTTCCTGCAATCGCTCTGCGTGGACCCTTGCGCGTCCGGGCGTTGGTATGACTGCGCTGTCCCCTGACGGGGAGCCCCTTCCTATGCCGCAGCCCCCGATAGGTTCCCAGATCCATCAGGCGTTTCAAATCCATGGACACTTCCCGTCGGAGATCGCCCTCGACCTTGTAATCCTTGTCGATGATATTCCGGATGGCCGTTATCTCCGCATCGGCAAGATTGTCGGTTTTTTTGTTCACATCCACACCCGCCTTGGCCAAAATTTCCTGGGCGCTCGTCTTGCCGATGCCGTAGATGTAGGTCAAGGCTATTTCCATCCTTTTGTTCTTCGGTAAATCAACCCCTGCAATTCTTGCCACGCGCCTTTCCTCCTGGCCTTATGGACTGTTCCTATCCCTGTCGCTGCTTGTGCTTGGGGTTCTCGCAGATAACGCGAAGGACACCCTTTCTCTTGACGATCTTGCACTTGTCGCAGATCTTTTTCACAGAAGCCCTTACTTTCACGATTCCCACTCCTATCTCTCGGGTCAAGCGCTCCGCCGCGCGTACCCTATTTCGTACGGTAGATGATCCGTCCCCTGGTAAGATCGTAGGGGGACAACTCCACCGTCACCTTGTCTCCCGGCAGGATTTTTATGAAATGCATCCGCATTTTCCCGGAGATGTGGGCCAGAACCCGGTGCCCGTTTTCCAGTTCTACCCGGAACATGGCATTGGGCAGCGGTTCGATGACCTTTCCCTCTACCTCGATCGCCTCTTCCTTTACCATAACCCCAAACCTGCCTTGCCTCCGGCCATCCTGCCGCCTCAATGACGCCGGCTCAATATCTCCGGACCTTTCTCCGTGATCGCCACGGTATGCTCAAAGTGGGCGGAAAGCGCGCCGTCGGCGGTCACGGCCGTCCAGCCGTCGGCCCTCATCTTCACCTTGCAGGTTCCGGCGTTCACCATGGGCTCGATCGCCAGCACCATCCCCACCCGAAGCGGCGTCCCCCGGCCTTTGACGCCATAATTCGGAACCTGGGGTTCTTCGTGAAGATTACGGCCGATGCCGTGCCCCACGAAGTCTCTCACCACGGAGTAGCCGGCCGCCTCGACGTGGCTTTGTACCGCCGCGGAAATGTCGCCCACCCGGTTACCGGGGCGCGCCTGGGCAATGGCCAAGGCCAAGGATTCTTCCGTCGTCTTGAGCAGCGAGCCGGTTTCCGGAGGAATCTTCCCTACGGGGACCGTTATGGCGGCGTCCCCGTAATACCCTTTGTAGTAAACGCCGAAATCGAGACCGACGATATCCCCTTCCACCAGTACCCGCGCCGAAGGGAGGCCGTGAATGATCTCGTCATTCACCGAGGCGCACAGCGAAAACGGGTAGCCGCGATACCCCTTGAAGGCCGGCTTGGCGCCTTTTCTCAGGACCATCTCCTCGGAGATGCGATCCAGCTCCAGGGTGGTGACCCCCGCCTTCACCCGCTCCTGAAGCGCCGCCAGCACCTCGGCCACGATCCGATTGCTGTCCCTGATCCTGTCTATTTCCGCCGGCTGCTTCAGGATGACCATGAAACGACCTCGACTCGCCAGGCCCGCCTTCGTCAGCGCCTTTTGGCTATCTTCCCTTTCTTCATGAACCCCTCGTACTGCCTGGTGAGCAGATGGGTTTCAATCTGACCGGCCGTATCGAGGGCCACGCCCACGACGATGAGGAGCGCCGTGCCCCCAAAATAAAAGGGCACGTTGAAGTAAGATATCAGAATGCTCGGGAGCACGCAGACCGCCGAAACATAAATCGCCCCGCTGAACGTCAGACGGGTCAGCACATCGTCGATGTAATCCGCCGTCTTCTTTCCGGGACGTATGCCGGGGACATAACCGCCGTACTTCTTCATATTGTCCGCCACATCCACCGGATTGAACGTAACCGCCGTGTAGAAGTAGCAAAAGAAGACGATGAAGGCCACATAAAGAAGCTCGTAGGCGAAGTTGCCGGGAACGAGGGCGCCGGCGACCGACTTCATCCAGGGGTGAGGAATGAAATTCGCGATCGTCGCCGGAAACATGATGATGGAGGAAGCGAAAATCGGCGGGATGACGCCGGCGGTATTCACCTTCAAGGGCAGGTGGGTGGACTGTCCGCCGTAAACCTTCCGGCCTACGACCCGTTTCGCGTACTGTACGGGTATCCGGCGCTGGGCGCTTTCCACGAAAACGATCGTTCCCACCACCGCCACCATCATAAGGATGAGGATGATGATGAAGAAGATCCCCATCTCGCCCGCCGACAGCAGTTGAAAGGTACTGATGATCGCCTCGGGGGCCCGACAGACGATGCCGGCGAAGATGATGAGGGAAATGCCGTTGCCGATGCCCTTCTCCGTTATCTGCTCCCCCAGCCACATAATGAAGGCCGTCCCGGCCGTCAGGGTGATCATGGTCATCAGCCGGAAACCCCATCCCGTTTCCAGGACGATGGACGCCCCCGTGGGGCCGGCCATATTCTCCAGGCCGATGGCGATGCCGAATCCCTGGATGATGCTCAGGATCACCGTCCCGTAGCGGGTATACTGGGTGATTTTCCTCCTCCCCGCCTCTCCCTCCTTGGAAAGTTTCTCCAGGTGGGGTATGGCGATGGTCAGTAACTGCAGGATGATCGACGCGCTGATGTAGGGCATGATGCCCAGAGCAAAAACGGAAAGATTGCTCAGGGCGCCCCCGGCAAACATGTCAAAGAGCCCCAGCAGCGATCCCTTGGCCTGCTCGAAGTAGGCCGCCAGGGCCGCGGCATCGATGCCCGGCGTCGGTACATGGGCGCCGATGCGGTATACAATCAACAACAAAAAGGTGAAAAGAATCCTCTTTTGAAGTTCTGGTATTTTGGATATATTGCCGAATCCGCCGATCAATTCAGGAAACCTCTACAATGGATCCGCCCGCCGCTTCAATCTTGGCCTTCGCCCCCTTGCTCAGGGCGTCCAGCTTCACGGAAAGGGCATGCAAGATTTCCCCCTTTCCCAAAAGCTTGATCCCGTCTCCCCGTTTCTTGACGAGACCTCTGGCCATCAGGGCCTCCGCATCGACCACGCTGTGTTCGGGAAACACGTTGAGTTGCTCCAGATTGATGGTGATTATTTCTCTCCGGAAGGGATTGCGGAATCCCCGCTTGGGAAGACGGCGCGCCATGGGCATCTGTCCGCCTTCGAAACCCGGACGGGTACCGCCGCCGGACCGGGCGTTCTGTCCCTTGGCGCCCTTACAGGCCGTTCCTCCGTGAGCACCGCCCCGTCCCACGCGTTTGCGTTTCTTTCTCGCCCCGGCAGGCGCCTTCAGTGTTCTCAAATCCATATATGACTAAGCCTCCACTTCTTCCATGGACACCAGATGACATACCTTGTTGACCATGCCGCGGATCTCGGGGGTATCGGCGAGGATGACCGTTTTGTTCATCTTCATGAGCCCCATGCCGCGCAGGATCTTACGATGTTTTTCGGGCCTGCCGATATAACTTCTGATCAACGTGATTTTCAATTTGCGTCCCACGAAACCGTACCTCTCCGAATATTTATTGATTGGCTAAGGCTGCCTGTCCGCGGAGCCTGGCGATCTGCGCCGGTTCCTTCAGGCGGCAGAGGCCTTCGATCGTCGCCTTGACCAGATTATGGG
>JAGPFL010000102.1 GCA_018056545.1 Syntrophobacterales bacterium | reverse complement strand
GACCCGTCCCGTGGGCAAAGTGCGGGCCATATCCCTTGGCTTCGATGCATTGCCGGGCAATCCGGTCTATTTCCCGGCAGGGCACCCCGGCTTTCACCGCATCCAGGGCCCGGTCATGGGCCTCTTTGACGATTTCATAAGCCTTCCGGAATTCCCCCTCTGCCCTTCCCAGGATAAAAGTACAGGTTTCATCGGAACGATAACCGTCGACCACCGCCCCGTAATCCATGATCACCGGATCGCCGGCCGCCAGTTTTCGCTGCCCCGGCCGGGCGTGTGGCAGGGCGGCGTTCAGTCCGGAGGCCACAATGGTGGGAAACGCGTTTTCCTCTGCCCCCCGGCGGCGCATCTGATAATCAATTTCCAGGGCGATGTCCCGTTCCTCCCGTCCGGGCTTCAGGAGGGGGAGAACGTCCCGGATGGCTACGGTGGCCACTTCTACGGCCCGGCGGATGGCGGACAGTTCTTCCTCATCCTTGATACTCCGGAGGGAGGCCGCCTCTCCGGTGAACGGCAGCAGCTCAGCCGACCCAACCTTATCCCGGAGCTTTTCGTAAAGTTCCACCGTCAGGGCGGCAGCCTCGAAACCCACCCGCGACACTTCTCCTTCGGCAAGGGCCGCCGCGATGCCGCCGATCTTGTCGCGATACTGGACCACCTCGCAATGTGGTGCCTGTTCTCCGGCCTGGGTAGCGTAGCGACCGTCCACGAGGAGCTGTGCCCTGTCTCCCCGGACCAGCAAAACGCCGTCGCTACCGGTGAAACCCGTCAGATAACGGATGTTTTTCATGTCAAAGAACAGGAGGGCATCGACCTTCTGCGTTAGGAGACAGGCCTGCAGCCGCGCGAAACGCCGCCGGCCTGCCGCCGGCCCATCACCCTTCATGCTTTTCCTCGCCCAGTTTCATCAGCCACCGCGACAGTTCATGCACAACCGTGGTTTTTTTGTCAATAGGAAGATCGCTGTTTTTTTGCTCCTGGAGCTTCACCAACTCGTCCAGCCGTTGCCGGGCCTCCGCCTGGTCCGGATCCCGTAAGAGGATCGCCGTGAGGATCTCCCGCGCCGCCTCATAGTGTCCCTGACGGAGGTGGAGATCCGCCATGGTGATGGTCTGGAAGCCATCGCCGGCAATATTTTCCCCACCATCGCCGCCGTCTTCGTCCAGCAGGTCGGCAATGGCGTTTTGCACCTCCTGCAGTTCGGCAATATCGGGCAGGAGGGCCAGGCTGCGCTGATAAAAGTTCACGGCCTTCCGACTGTTCCCCCGGCCCCGGTAGGCGTCTCCCAGCAACTTCAGCAGCCGGGCCAATTCCCGATTCAGCGGTTCGATCTCCGCAAAGGCCGCCACCGCTTCCTCGATCTTGCCGAGCCCCAGCCAGGAGCGGCACAGGACAATCGCCGCCCGGATATCCTCCGGATCCTCGAGCAGCCGCTCTTTAGCCAGGTTCAGGGACTGGTTATACCGTCCCTCCTCAAGATAGCTCCGGGCCTGACGGTGAAAATTCGTCTGTTCTTCAGGACCATTCGACTGCATAACTAATTGTTTTTACGATATATATCACGAACATGGCTTCACGCTAACACAGCACCCCCCGCCTGTCAAGAAAGAAACCGTTATCTTTCTGCAGATCAAGGATAAAGACGGCCAAGATTCCCGTACCTCGCCAAAGAATCCTGACGGATGAAAACACACGGTGAAGACATTCATTTTGGAAGTCGATTACGAACTGAAGCCTGTGAGTGGGTGAACCGACATGACAGGTCGGCTTTTACACCACACATTGTCGGCGCCCTCGTGGCGACTACGAAGGTAATAGATGCGATCAAGCTGATTTTCGACAATGAAATCCTTTTATAAACAACTTGTTATTAACAGTTTCAGGTAATACGACGAAAAAACGGCCTCGCCGGTGACGCAACCTTGGATCAGCGCATGCAGACGCTCAGGACTTCGACAAAGTCCGTATCACCCTTCAAAACCTTGAGGATGCCGCTTTGCATCAGGGTGCGCATTCCTTCTCCCATGGCTGTTTTTCTCACGGCGGCAATACTCTTCCTCCCCACGATCATCTGCCGCACATTGTCCGAGGCAACCAGTAGTTCATACAGCCCCATCATCCCCCGGTAACCCGTGCCGTGACATTCCGGGCATCCTCGGGCCCGATACAGGGGTCTCCCGGCATTCTGGCTATGGGGCAGGTTCCTGAATTCTTTCTCCCCATAATTGCGGGCTAAATCCGCAAGTTCCTCCGGCTCAGGGTAATATGCCTCCCGGCAATACTCACATAGCCGGCGCACCAGGCGTTGTGCCATGACGCCCAGCAGGGAATCGGCAAAGGCAAAGGGGTCGATCCCCATATCCAGCAGGCGGATAACGGTCTCCGGGGCATTGTTGGTATGGAGGGTGGAAAGAACGAGATGCCCTGTGGTCGAGGCATCTATGCCCATTTTGGCGGTTTCGTAGTCCCGCATCTCCCCCACCATAATGATGTCCGGGTCGGCCCGCAGGAAGGCCCTCATCGCACTGCTGAAATCCAGACCGATCTTGTGATGGACCTGGACCTGGCGGATCCCTTTCTGGGTGATCTCCACAGGGTCTTCCACCGTCCAGATCTTCAGCCCCGGCCGGTTCAGGACATGAAGGGCGGCATGGGCCGTCGTCGTTTTTCCCGAACCGGTGGGACCGACAAGGAGAATCAGACCGTAGGGCTTTTTCAGAAGTTCCTCGAACCGTTCCCGGGTATCGGGCTCCATTTGCAGTTCGGCGATGGTCATGATCTTGCCCCGGGTGAGAATCCGCATGACCACATCCTCTACATAACCATGGGTGGGAATGGTCGCCACCCGCAGCTCGATCTCTTCCCCGTCGGATAGTCGGTGCTGGATCTTGCCGTCCTGGGGCAGTCGTCTTTCGGTGATGTCGAGATTCGCCATGATCTTGATCCGGGAAACAACGGCGGCGCGATAATCGAAGGGCAGGGCCTTAAACCCGATGCACTCCCCGTCGATACGGAAGCGGACATACACCTGGCGGTCCTTGACATCCGGCTCGATGTGGATGTCCGAAGCCCGGCGGTGGCAGGCCTCGTTGATCATCTCGTTGACCAGGCGGACGATCGTGCTGTCCGATTCGGAAACGACGATCCCGTTTTCTTTTTTCTTTTCCTCGACCCCATAAAAATGATCAATGAACTTAATCACATCTTCTTTGGTGGCCTGATAATAGTCCACCGCCTTCGTGCGCAAGAGGTTTTCGATCATGTCCTTTTTCAGGAGGTTGTCCGGATCGGCCAGGACGACCTGGACGCGTCCGTCCTTGCTGCTCAGTGGCGCCCAGAGTTCGCGGCGCAGGTACTCGTAACGCAGGCTGTGAAGGAGATCGTCGGGAACCGGGTAGCCGCTGCTGAAAACGATTTCCTTCCGGCCGGCGCTATGGCCGCCTTTATCCGCAAGATGGGTATCGGTCTTTCTTGTCATTTCATCAAGCTCCGCAGCCATCGGCTGCACAATTTCCGGTAACGATACAACCTCTCGTACAGGAGGCTGAAACGGTTCCCCCGTCGGTCCCCCCTGCAGAAGGGGATCTCGATGATCCTGACTTTCCACCGCTGCCATTGACGCAGCTTTAAGCCGGGGGAAAAGTCTGGAGAGATATACCGATCTCCCGGTCGTTCCATGATACCCCTTGCCTTCAGTTTGATCCGGATTGAACCGGATGATGGCGATGTAGAGATTCTTGCCATCTCCCTTAGCGACATGAACCTATTTCCACGCACCATCTTCAAAGAGTTTTACATGCCGGATGAGCCGGCGAGGAAAGTTATAAGCGGATCAAAGGCCCGGTGCAAAGTTGCCGCGTCATGACGCACTTCACATAACCCGCCTGGGCATACTGAAGTATCTCTTTGTCTGAAGATCAACAAGATCCCGTTAACGTTTCGGCCCGTGGCCACAATCGTGCGATCGCCAGGTCGCCCTAAAAGAAGCAGGAGCAGAAAGTGCTTTCGGGAGCGATGATGAATCTTGCAGTACCCACCAGCCGAACAGCGACAAGGTCGGTGATGGGCTGTCCGGAACAATTCTGACGACCGGCTTTCCGTGCTTGGTCACAATCACCTCTTCATGAGAACCGTTGATGTGAACTCTGATTTTCAGACGTTTCGTTTGGAACTCGGAGGCAGCGATGTTTACGGCCATCAACCTCTAGATCTTGTTGGTCATATTATCCCCGCCACGCCAGAATTGTCAAATTCATTTTCCTGCCCCTCCTCCTTTTCATGTGGTCAGGAGGAGCGCCTATCGGGACCGGACAAAAAGGGAAGCATTGTACATAAATATTCCTTGACAAATTTCAGCATAATGATACCAAAATCAGTTTCCAGAAGCGAAAATGTGTTTTAACATATCGTCATGATAATCTTTTTACTCTCAGGAGGGTCGCCATGCGGAAAAGTAAAAAGGGTACGTTTAAAGAAGTGGCTTCAAGATTCCCCTTCGTCATTCTTGCCGTTATTTTCATTATATTCGCCTCAGGTTCTTCCGCTCTGTCCGACACCGCCGGCATGGTCCTGGGCAAGAACTACGTCGTGGTGAAGGGCGGTATCTTCATTCCGGGATCGACGGATATGAAAGGCTTCAGTACCGGCTTCAACGGCGAGGTCGGTTATGGCCGTTATCTGAATAACAACCTCGCCATGGAATTGGGGGTGGGCTATTTCCAGACCAGTAACTCCACCACCGTGGCGGCCTCCTCGGGGGATGACTACCTAAGCGGCAACGCGAAGTTGGATCTCTGGGTCGTACCCCTAACCCTCACCGTCAAGGCCATCTATCCCCTTGACCGCTTCGAGGTATATGCCCTGGGGGGGGCCGGGGCCTATTTTGTCAATTACAAACTGGAATATGACGTCAATGCCAAGATCGGCGGGAAAACCACCTCCGCCGCCGGTTCTCCCAGTTCCAACACCGCCGCCTTCGGCGGTTACGTTGGGGCGGGCACCGCCTACAACTTTCCCAACGGCTGGTATGTGGGCGCGGAGGGGAAATACCTGTGGACGAGACCTACGATCGGTTTCGAAGGCAACGACGTAAGTGTGAACCTCTACGGCTGGATGGTCAACGGACAGGTGGGCTACAAATTTTAATTTAAGAGAGGGGACCGCCTCTCAGAGTCGCCCTCAGCAACCCTCTGGCCCTGAAATGGTTAGAGGGTTGTTTATTTTTTGAGTGGACGGCCGGGCAAGATAGTCCTGATCTGTCCATATGTCTTTGTTCTTTCTCAGCGGCGTCGGCATAACTCCTCCGCCTTTTACATTCTCGTATAGGACGCCTTGTCGGCCTTGATAATCCGGGGAGTGATAAAGATCAGAAGCTCCTTTTTGGTTTTTTCTATATATTCGTATTTGAACAGCCA
>JAGPFL010000101.1 GCA_018056545.1 Syntrophobacterales bacterium | reverse complement strand
CGATACCATGGAATTGATTGAACTTGTTGAATGGATACAGCTCAAAAATTACCGTGCCTATCGCTCCCATCGAAAACGAAAATTGGCCGCTATGGGCGAACATGAATATGTATCGTTGTAGGGTTATGGAGGTTCCAGATGAACGAGGAAAAAAGAAACCGCTGCCGTCAGATGTATGCACAGTTGCTGGCCAACCAGGCCGATTATCCGGAAAAATATGCCCGGGAAAAACCCGGGGAGATCGCCGTTATCGAACACAACACGGGGGAAAAAGTCACCTGGAAACAGTTCAACCAGGCCATCAACGCCTTTGCGGCCAAACTCCTCTCCGTGGGGCTGAAGAAGGGGGATATCGTCGCCACCTCCCTGCCCCTTTTGAAGGAGCACGTCTATCTGATGTATGCCTGCTACCGTATCGGCGTCATCGTCGCCCCCCTGGATCTGCGCCTGAAGAGCAAAGAGATCCTCTATTGTTTCGAGAAGATGAAGCCCCAGGCCTACTTCTTTCTCGGTAAGACCCCTGTGGCGGATTTCCGCCCTCTGGTCGCCGAGGTGATGAAAGGGGCGCCTTATGTTCGCCACTGGGTTCAGTTCCAGAAGGAAAAGGACTTGATCATGGAAGGCGCCGTGGGTATCACCGATTTTACGAAGGATATCAAGAAGGTCTATATCTTCAATCTCCTCACCGGGGCGGTGAAGAAGGCCCGTCGCCGGGTGGATAAACGGGACCCCTGTCTGATCATCTTCACCACCGGCTCCACCGGTTCCTCCAAGCCCGCCCTCCTGTGCCATGAGAACATTCTGGTGCAGAACATCGGCCTCGCGGTGGGCTTCGAAATGACGGCCAACGACCGGATGCTCATCAATCTGCCCCCTTCCCACGTGGGTTGCGTGACGGAGCAATTGGCCACCACGATCTTCGGCGGCGGGGTGGCGGTGATCCTCCACATCTTCGATCCCCAGAAGAGCCTGGAGGCCATCCAGGAACACAAGATTACGACCCTGGGCCAGATCCCCGCCCTTTTCAACATGGAATGGCGTCTCCCCGAATACGATAAATACGATCTTTCCACCCTCCGTTTCGCCATCTACGGCGGCCAGGCCGTCTCCCGGGAGTTTCTGGAAAAAATGTCCCGGATGGCCCCCCGGATCGGCACCGGTCTGGGGCTTACGGAGACGGCGGGCTTCTGTACCTACACCGATCTGGAAGCTACGGTGGACGATCTCGTCCAGGGGATCGGCTACGATATGCCCCTGTGTCCGCTCTCCATCCGGGAACCCATGCAGAGCAACGGCATGGCGGGACGGGAAAAGGCCAAGGGCGAGGTGGGAGAAATCTGCTTCGCCGGCCCCCAGATCTTCCTCGGCTATCTGGCCGATCCGGAGAACACCGCCCGGACCGTATCCCGGGACGGGATCTGCTACACCGGCGATTTGGGCTACTACGACGAGCGGGGGCTCCACTTCTCGGGGCGTTCCAAGCTGGTGATAAAACCCAAAGGCTTCCAGGTCTTCCCGGAAGACGTGGAGAACCACATTGCCCTCAAACTAAAGGGACGAGTGGGCATGGTGGCCTGCGTGGGGGTGGAGCATGCCATCTGGTCCGAGGCGATCATGACCTTCGTGGAGACGACGGATCCCCGGACACCGGTTACGCCGACGGATGTCCTGGAGGCCTGCCAGGATATCGCCGCCTATTCCCGACCGGCCCACGTGGTGGTGGTAGAGGCGGGCAAGATGCCCCTCAACCGCGTGGCGAAGACGGATTACATGGTTCTCAAGGAAATGGCCAAAGAGGAGGTGGCCCGGCTTCGGGCCACGGGCGGGTGGGATACATGAAACGACCCTATTTTATGGAAAATCAAAGGTTACAATGAGCCAGGGGAAGAATAAATGGCGAAACGGTTGCGGCCGCGTTCCTTAGCCCGATACATGGCGGCGTCGGCGCATTTCTTAAGAAATTCGAATTCCCCGCCGTCTTGCGGATAAAGGGAGATCCCGACACTGACGGTAAGGCATACCTCCCGGCGCTCAACCGGGAATGGCCGGCAGAAGGCGTCCAGGATCTTTTCGGCGATATTGACCGCATCGCCCGGTTCCTTTATCTCTGTCAGGATCATGATAAACTCGTCGCCTCCGATACGGGCCACGGTGTCGCCCTTGCGGACGAGCCCCCGCAGGCGGTCGGCGACCCCGACGAGGAGCTGATCGCCGGCGGCATGTCCCAGGGTGTCGTTGAACTGCTTGAAGTTGTCCAGATCCAGAAGCATCACGGCCAGCCCCTCCTTCTTCCGGGCGGCGTTGGCCAGGGCGATGGCCACACGGTCGTACAGAAGATTGCGATTGGGAAGACCGGTGAGAACATCGTGATAGGCGTAGTAGCGGATCTGTTCCTCCGCCCGGCGGCGCTCGGTGATGTCCCGCGCGATGCCCCGGAATCCGCAGGGATTTCCATGGGCATCCCGAACCAGGATTACGGACAGTTCGATGGTCATCCCCCAGCCCTGTTTATTCCGGATCGCCCACTCGAAACCCTTCACGGGTTCCCCCGTGGCATACACCTGTCCGAAGATCCGCCGTCCCTGTGCGGCCTGCTCCTCGTCCACGAAACACCGGAAATGAGAACCGAGCACCTCCTCCTTCCGGTATCCCGCCGCGGCGGCAAAGGCTTCGTTTACAAAGATGAACCTCCCCGTTAAATCCACCTCGTAATACCCGTCCGTCATGTTCTCCACAATGGTCCGGTACCTCTCTTCGCTCAATCGCAGGGAAACCTCCATCTCCTTGAGTTCCGTCACATCCATGGAATTCGCCAGCAAGGCCCGCTTCCCCCGGTACTGGATGGACTGGATCGTTTCCATGATCCAGCGGTAGCTTCCATCCCGGGCGACCACCCGGAATTCGTAGGGTGCGGTCCTGATGCCGCGGAGCATCTCCCGGGCGTGGGTCCGGGCCTGCTCCCGATCTTCGGGATGGACGATGTCGCCGGTAGACATGCCGATCATCTCCTCGGGGGTGTATTGAACATAACGGGCGGCGTTTTTGTTGAGATAGATGAATTTCCCGTCCTGGACCAGGTAAACACCCGCATAGGAACTTTCCGCCATGATCCGGTAGAGGGCCTCGGCCTCTCGTAGTTGTTCCTCCAGGGTTTTGAGGTCGGTGATATTTTTGGAAACGATGGTGACGGCACCGATCTTGCCGGGGCGTTCCGGATCGGCGACCGGGATGTAGGTCCGGAGAAAGCTCTCTCCGGTTGCCGCACTCACATGCTCCTTCTGGTGTGATTCCCCCGTCGCCGTGACCTGGCGGAGGTGCTCGGAAAAGACCCTCGCCTCCTCGGGGGTGTGTAGGTCGGCATAATTCCTGCCGAGGATATCTCCCAGACTCAAGCCGTGCCGGCGGAGATAACAGGCGTTGGCGAAGAGGTAACGTCCGTCGGTATCCACGAGATAGAAAAAGTCGGTGGTCGATTCCACCAGGGAACGATAGATCTCTGCCATCGACCGGTGGGCAAAGGACAACTCTTCGTTATCATTTATATTTCTTTCCAGGATTTGAAATGAGGATTCCATGCCGTTGTTCCGCTTGGGGAATCCTCTAAAACTAATTTTCCGCAAATTCAAGATGTTTTTTATTCGGCTGACGTGGAAACGCCCGTGGGGGCGCACGACTCGAAAAAACACCCCTCCGGAAGCAGGTTGGCGAAGGGCAAAACGGCGAGGAATGAGACAGGCGCCGGGGCTATAACAGGAGAGTCGCTTACTTCACCCCGGAACAAACGCCGGGGTGAGGGTAGCGTACGGATGCGGCAAGCCGTAGAGAAGTAATCGTACGCGGCAAGCCGCGACATCCAAATCGTTAACAAAACTAACCGTCTGTGGAAAACGAATCCCGCACAGATTCAGGACAAGGATTCCACAGAGCCGTGGGGCAATACCCGGGGTACGGCAACTTCGACATGGAAACGCCGGCTTTTTTTCCGTAGCCGCGCAGCCTCGTTTTGGTTGACGAAGGCTTTCGGCTCAGGGGCCCAGCCGCGGGATAGGCGCCGCTCCTCCCGACGGAGGCGAAACAGGGCGTATGCCCCGAAAAGGGGCGCCAGGAGGCGGGTCCGCCAGCCGTAGGTTCGGTATAGATCCTGAAGGAGATCGTCCATTTTCATCGCCAGCGCCGGATTGTCCCGATACCATCTCTTCATGGCCCATACGGCCCCGGTGTAGGCGGTGCGCAGCGGTGCCGTGTCCCAGGCATACCGACCCCGGACGGCGGGATCGGGATGATCCCCGTACCGCTGCCATCCCTGGAGCATGGTACGGATGAGGCGATAGAGGCTGGGACCGTTTTCCTCGAAATCCCGACGGAAGGCGCCGAGGAGCAATTCCTCCTCCCGGCCGGCGGGGATATGGGGGTGCCGGTAGTTGAACCGATATTGCCCGTGTCGGTCCGCCAGAGGAAGTTCCTCCTCGGAGAGGATATTGCCCTCCGCGAGATGCTTCCGATAAAGAGGGGTGCCGGGGTTGGGGGTGTAGAGCATGAATTGGTGGAAGTCCGTGTCATGGCTGACGGCATAACCGATGATCCGGTCCATGTCTTCCGGGCGGTGGTTCTCCAGGCCGATGATCGAAGAGCCCAGGACGCGGATGCCGTGGGACTGGAGCTTCTTCACCAGGCGGCGGGTATCGACACCGTGCAATTTCCGGTAGGAACTCTCCTCCCCTTCCAACCCCATCCACACCCAGGTCACACCCAGACGTACCAGTTGCTCTATGGTGTAGGATTCGAGCACCCGGGCGGAACTGAAGACATCCAGACTCCAGGACTTGCCGTGCTCCTCCATCAACTCCAGGAGGCGGAGGGCGCGGCGGCGGTGGAGCAGGAAGTTTTCATCCAGGACGAAGAAGGAGCGCACGGAAAGGGCTTCCTCCAACTGGCACATGACGGAAAACAGCTCTTCTCCCGTTTCGTAGAAATTGACGAAATTGCCCTTGCCCCCGAAAAAGGCCGAGGTGGAGCAGAAATTACAACCCACCGGACAACCCACGGAGGGGATGAGGATGGCGGCGGTATGTCCCTTCCGTTGGGGGAGGTCGATCCCCATGATCCGGGCCCCGAAGCCGGAGAGGACCATAGGATGGCGGATCGGCGCCGCCTCGTCCTGTCCCAGGAACCGGCGGAACCAGCGGATGCCGTCGCCCCGGACGATGTAATCGGCATCGATGAGACGGGGCAGTTCCTCATAGGCGGCGATGTGACCGCCGACGACGATAGTCGCCCCGGGGCGGTAACGACGGATCAGGGCGCACATCTCCCGTACCTTGCCGATATTGGTCAGGATCGACCCGATCCCGATGATGTCGTATTCGTTACGCTCCAGTTCCCGAATGAAGGCCTCTCGATCGGGAAAATCCAGGACGGTGCACGGGGC